>CAYTSF010000011.1:0-24075 GCA_964440335.1 uncultured Leptospirales bacterium | reverse complement strand
TTCATCGAAGAGAATGTTAAGCAAGATTCAAAAGTTTTTGTTGAGGAGTATCTTGATGGAGAAGAGGCATCGGTCCTTGCAATATCTGACGGCACAACAGTCCTCCCCCTTGTTGCAGCCCAGGACCACAAGCGTGTTTATGATGGAGATAAAGGCCCCAACACCGGAGGCATGGGAGCCTACGCACCTGCTCCAGTAGTCACACCTGAACGCCTTGAGTTTATAAGAAAAAATGTACTCCAGCCTGTTATTGACGGGATGCGCAAAGAGGGCATCCCATTCAAGGGCATTTTATATGCAGGGGTCATGATCGGAAGGGACTGGATCAAGGTACTGGAATTCAATGCGCGTTTCGGCGATCCCGAGACCCAGGTAATCCTCCCCCTGCTCGATGTGAAACTGGGAGACCTCCTCTCTGCAGCGGTAAACGGGAACCTCTCCTCGTTTAACCTGCGCTTTAAAAACTCCCATGCCATGACTGTTGTTGTTGCCGCAGGGGGATATCCCGGCACCTACACCAAGGGCGACACCATAACCGGCCTTGACAAGGTAAGCAGCAACATCACCGTTTTTCATGCAGGCACAGAAACCCGTGACGGCAGCACAGTCACCAATGGCGGCAGGGTACTTAATGTAACATCAACTGGAGAAACGCTTGCTGATGCCAGGAATTCAATTTATTCCGAAATTGATAAGATCCACTTTAACGGTTCATTCTTCCGTAAGGATATCGGATACAGGGCATTGTAACCACCACTGAACAAGGATTATATCCAATTGATTATCTCTGCAAGCAGAAGGACTGACATACCGGCCCTGTATTCAGACTGGTTCATAAACAGGCTGAATGCAGGCTACCTGTATGTGCGAAATCCCATGAACCCGCTTCAGGTTACAAAACTACTGCTTAACCACGAAAGCATCGACTGTATTGTTTTCTGGACAAAGAACCCTGAAACATTTATTTCAAAGCTCTCATCAATAAAAGAATATCCCTACTATTTTCATTTCACCCTTAATCCCTATGACAGTGCCATTGAAAAAAGCCTCCCCTCAAAAGAAAAACTTATACAAACATTCACGCAGCTCAGCGATATAATCGGCACTGACCGCATTATCTGGCGCTACGATCCTGTTTTTTTTACACCTGAATGTTCCCTGTCATATCATATAAAGTCCTTTGAATTTCTGGCAAAGAGCCTCGCGGGATTCACTTCAAGGTGCATGTTCAGTTTTCTCACTCCATACAAAAAGTGCCTGAATAATATGAAAGCTGTAAATTTTTCCGTACCCGATGAAGCAGAAAGCAGCATTCTGGCAAAAGAATTTGTATCCATCGCTTCTTCCCATAAGATCAGCCTCCAAACCTGTGCAATGCCGCAGGACTATTCATCTCTGGGGATAAAAAAAGGTAAGTGTATTGATGACGAACTGATCAGTAAAATCACCGGAAAAAAAATTTCTTCCCAGAAAGATACATGCCAGAGAACCCAGTGTCTATGTGCGCCCAGTATAGATATAGGCACCTACAATACATGCACAAACGGATGCATATACTGCTACGCCAATTACAGGCAGTCCGATGCAATAAAAAATTTTTCTTCGCACAGCCCTGAACTGGAGATGATGCATGGCTTTCTTACCGGCCGGGAAAAAATCACGACCAGGGGACAAACGCCAGTTTCAGATAATTCCTTCCCTCAGCTTAAACTCTTTTAACAAAGCAGACCCTGAACGAAAAAAAGCTTGTTTTATCTCATCATGCTGTCACTATCTGTAAAACTTTCTGCTTGATGAAATATTTTTATTTTTACCCTGGAGATTTTTATGAAGATTGAATTCGTTGGCGGCGCAAGGACAGTAACAGGTTCCTCTTATATAATTAAAGATGAGGATTTTACGATTATGGTGGATTGCGGCATGTTCCAGGGAAAACAGGAACTGCAGCAGAGAAATCAGCTCCACCTGATCTATGCTCCACAGAAGATAGACTGCATGCTCCTGACTCACGCACACATAGACCATAGCGGCCTGATCCCCAAACTTGTTAAAGAGGGATTTTTCGGAAACATATATGCAACAAAAGCAACTGTTGACCTTTGCACGGTAATGCTTCCTGACAGTGCGCACATCCAGGAACTGGATACCAAACAGATAAACAAGCGCAATAAAAAACTCGGCAGACCCGAAGTTGAACCATTGTATACGGTTGATGACGCCATGAAGTCCCTGGAAAATTTTGTCCCGGTGAATTACGGCGATATTATCCAGATACATCCGCGCGTTGAAGTGCGCTTCAGGGATGCAGGGCACATTCTGGGTTCATCCTTCATAGAAATGTGGGTAGCAGAAAAAGGTAAAAAAACCAAGATAGTTTTTTCAGGCGACATTGGAACAAAAGACCAGTCCATCATCAAAGACCCCGAGGTACTTGATGAAGCAGACTTTCTGCTTATTGAATCAACTTATGGCGACCGCCTCCACAAGAGCAAGGAAGATACATATGAGGAATTTAAAAAAATACTCCTCGAGGCAATAAATAAAAACGGCAACATCGTAATACCCGCATTCGCAATAGAAAGGACCCAGGAAATTATTTATGTCCTGAACAAACTCTTCACCAATAATGAACTTCCCAGAATTCCGGTTTACATCGATTCACCGCTGGCAATTTCCGCCACAGAAATATTCAGGGAAAACGCACAGTGTTTCGATGATGAGATGAAAAAAATTATCATGTCAGGTGACAACCCCCTGGATTTTCCGAATCTTAAATTCACAAAATCAGCCGAAGAATCCAAGCTTCTCTCACAGGACGCCAAGGGCTGCATAATTATTTCGGCGAGCGGAATGTGCAACGCAGGACGGATAAAATTCCATCTTCAGAGCAACCTGTATAAAAGTGAATCCAGCGTTATTTTTGTTGGCTACCAGGCGGAGGGAACACTTGGAAGGCGGCTTGTTGACGGTGCGAAACAGGTGCGCATTTACGGAGAGGATATCGGTGTAAATGCAAAAATCCATACACTTGGCGGATTTTCTGCTCATGCTGATAAGGATGGACTTACGACCTGGTTAAAAACTAACAAGAATCCCAAAACCAAAATTTTTGTTGTCCATGGTGAAGAGGAATCAACCGAGTACTTTGCCCATCTTGTCAGTAAGGAGCTTGGATACGCCGCTTATGCACCGCACTGGGGTGAGATTATAAATCTTGAAACAATGCAATCTGAACTTGCTGAAT
The DNA here is from genome assembly GCA_964440335.1 of uncultured Leptospirales bacterium. Classification (GTDB taxonomy): domain Bacteria; phylum Spirochaetota; class UBA4802; order UBA4802; family UBA5550; genus JAAYBQ01. The sequence continues at coordinate 20,831 of CAYTSF010000011.1, read as the reverse complement.
ACGGCCAGGTAATCGAAGACAGATTTGTGCCGGTCGACAGCCAGATAGAGGCACTCACCCACACAATCAATATTCTCATAGAAAAATATAACAAGGCCAAAAAAGAGAACCGGTTAACATCCATTAAAAGGCTGCAGGATGATATCAATGACGCGAAAGAGATGCTTTCGATGATTATTGATGAGCTGTAATTATTGCTACCTGAAATGACCTGAATGCATCATGTGACACAGTGCAATTCCAATCGAATCCACTGCGTCATCAGGTCCCTTCAGGTCACTGATACCTGTGAGCTTTTCAATCGCGTACTTCACCTGTTTTTTTTCGGCATTTCCGTATCCTGTCACTGACTTCTTAACCTGAACAGGTGTGTATTCAAAGAAAGGAATCTCCCTTAATTTCAACGTCACAAAAATTACACCTATTGCTTTGGATACGTCCATTGCGGATTTGGCATTGTTGCTGAAAAAAAGTTTTTCTATTGCAGCAGATTCAGGAGAGAACTCTGTAATAATAAAATCAAGGCTCCTGTGTATCTGCAGGAGCCTCTCTTCTATGGGGTCTGTCCGGGATGTTTTTATGAAACCATAATCAACAATTTTCATCCCGTCAGTAACCAGTGACCATCCGGTTATGTCGTACCCGGGATCAATTCCCAGAATCTTCAATTTACTCGCCGAGTTTAGCCATAATATCATCAGGTATGTCGAAGTTTGAATATACCTGCTGAACGTCATCGTGGTCTTCAAGCAGTTCTGTAATCCTTAAACACTGACCTGCCTTTTTTTCATCGAGAGTAACGGTTGTCTGTGGTATATAGCCAAGCTGGTTTTCAAGAAGCGTATAACCTTTTTTTGAAAGCACGTCTGAAACCTGATAATATCCATCTGGCGATGTTGTGACAATAATATTTTCTTCATCTGTCCTGACATCATCAACATCAAAATCCATCAGCAACTCGATTATTTCATCCTCAGTAACCTTCCCCCCTTCAATTACAAAAAGACCCTTTCTGTCAAAAAGATAACCAACAGAACCGGATTCACCAAGGTTCCCGCCATTTTTTCCGAAAATTGTCCTGATCTCGGGAGTTGTTCTGTTACGGTTGTCTGTGAGGCAATCAACCATTATTGCAACACCGCCGGGGCCATAGCCCTCGTATCTGATCTCTTCGTAAGTAACTCCTTCCAGATTACCGGCTCCTTTATTAATCGCACGGTCTATATTATCATTGGGCATATTGGCAGCTTTTGCCTTCAATACAGCAGTTCTGAGCCTTGGATTGGATTCAATATCAGCCCCGCCGGTTCTTGCTGAAACAGTAATTTCTTTTATCAGCTTGGTAAAAAGAGCGCCCCTCTTGGCATCAACAACGCCTTTTTTTCTTTTAATAGTAGACCATTTATTATGTCCGGACATACAAACCTCTTTGAAAATTCTTTAGAATAATTAAACTATATATCAATATCCCCTTTTTATTTTCAACCGTAATTTATCAATAATGAGTCTTGCCTTCTCTTTGTTATATTCATATTTTACAGCTGCTTCATAAAACCTGATTGCTTCAAGATAATCCTCTTTTTTTTCAAGGGTAACTGCCATATTCCAGTGGACCCTTCCAGGAGTAAGCTTCTTGAGATTATAATACAGAAGCTTCAGTTCACTTTCTTTCTTACCCAGCTCATTTAGCATGCTGTCATAGTCAATCAGGAGACTTTCATATTCCACGAATTTTATTGCATTTTTGTTGTTCAGAATACTCATTTTCAAAGTATTGATATTATTTTCAATTTCAAGTTTCTCCTGTTCTTTCTGTTTTATCTGCTTCTCAAGTTCAATACAGTATGTGATTGAATTTCCGTAATAGCTGATTGCAAGATCGTACTTCAGGCTTGATAATGCCATATCTCCCAGGTACTCATTAGCTTTTGCTCTCAGGTATACCTCTCTCTCCCCGGCTTTTGATAATACTCCCTGAAGCATGAACTCGGCAAGTGTATAGTTACCTGTTCTGTAATATGCTATGTAACCCGCGGCAAACATGATATTAATATCATCAGGTTTTAATCTCAGGTATTCATTATAATATTTTTCACATTCAATATATCTTTCAATGCTTTCATATAAATTTGCAAGTTTCAGGTAGACGTCGGCATCTGCTTTTCCTGATATAAACAGGTAACGCTCCAGGTGAAAAATTGCCCTCTTTTTATCGGGTGTTAAAAAAAGTGACATCCCGAGTTCATAGGAGTATTCATATTTTGTATTATTTAAAGTATATGCCTGTTCAAGAGCATCTATGTAGCCCTTGAAATATAGCGGATCATTCATTGACCTGAATATTTGAGAAATCTGATAGTATATTTCATCGTCGCGGTCACTGGTAATATTCCTGAATCTCAGTGACTGGATATAATGGTTTAATGCGTCATATTTCTTACCGAGTTTTCCATAACAGAGACCTGCATATAAATGAAGATCTGCCAGTACAGGATTATCCTCAATATAAAATCCTTTCTCTTTCCTTCCATGAAAAAGCCTTATTAATGTTTTCTTTTTTTTCTCACTGTCACTTTCGCTTTTGTCATTGTCTATTGGAAAATAATTAGCAGGAATCTCTTTATCACTTACTCTTGTACTGTATATTTCGTTCAGTTTCGTGATAATTATTCCGAGTGCATTCTTATAGTCACCTTTTAAATAAAGATCCTTGTATGTATTATCCTGTGCATGACTTTGTGATACAAACAATGCCAGGAAAAACATTGAAAATATGCTGATTTTTATTAACTGAACAATTTTCATACAATACACACTTTATCTTTTAACTATCGGCATTGTACGATATTTAAAAAAGCAAATCATCTTTGAAAAAAAGATTGTTTTTAGTTCTTTCACTTTTATCATTTTGACTTACATATTTACTTTCAGGGGATTCATAGATGAGTCATTTAAAAAAATTCAGTTATCCTGATATTTCACGCAGATGGATAACCTATACATATGTCTTTCTCCTGTTTTTTATTCTCTCCTTTCTTATCACCAGTTCAATTTTTACATATAAACAATTTCTTCCCTATTACCGCTTTACTGCTCTGATACTTACTCTTTCAATATTCGCCCTTTTCATCGGAAACCTGGCCGGAAGATTTATCTATAGTTTTATAAACCGTTATTTTATCATAAACTTATTACTTTCAATATTATTCGTACTCTCAGTATGTTTATACTATTTCAAGGGTTACATACCCGGTATCAATTTTAACCATTTTGATCTTTATCTGAAAAACAGATACCTTGCATATCTTATAATTTTAGCGCCATCTTTTCTGGCCGGGATAGTGAATTCCTATTTCCTGAAAATATGCTCAGGGGATTTTGTTGATGAAAAAAACCTTCTCAATCAGTACCATATTGCTTTTTTCTCATCAATAGCAGCAGCTATCTTCTGTAACTACGCCTGTCACTCATTTGAAATACAAGAAACAATTTATTCATCAATCCTATGTTCAACCGGAATAATACTCATTACCTTTTCTGTGCTGATAAAATTTCCGTTTAAAAATGAAACTTTACTGGCAAAACACTACATCGATGATGATGTTGTGGATGATTCCATTCCAGTTCAGAGAGACGATCTCCTTTTTACCTATTCCAACTTTTCGTTTATCATTATTTATATTTTGTTAGGATATGTGGCATTTATAAAATTTTTTCACAGCATCTATTTTAATAACCTGCTATACACGGCTGTTATACTTGCTTCACTGACTGCAGGATATATATCAGGGGGAATAAAAAAACAACCATTCTGGTATGTTTTCTCCGAAATGCTCTACCCTGTTTTCTTTCTACTGAGCCTGTATCTTCTCTATTTATTTGAAGGAAGATGCAGCATCTGGTTTGGCCTTCTTTTCGCTGCTGTACCGGGACTGATTTTCGGATTCTCTTTAAGCAGTACAGTATATAATATTTATAAAAAATATGATCACCAGCGCAGGTTTAATATTCTCAATTTTTCACTATTCATACTCCCTTTCCCTATAATGTTCGCTTCAGCTTTTCTTCATTTTTCAAATACGGTCTTTTTTATTATACTTTATACATTAGCCCTGGTAAACCTTGTTGTTCCGGGCATATTTATTTTTAACCTTAAAATCGGTTATACAAAAAAGATAATATACTTTTTTCTCGCTTTAACTTTTATTCCTGCAATCATACTTTTCCATTTTTACTTTAAAATACCTGTTTCTTCCCAGCCGTTTTTTTCACACACTGAAAATTATCAGATCTTAAGTAATACCAATTTCAACCTCCCCTATATTACAGAAAGGGGAGAGATAAAAGTAGAAGGCATGACCTCGTTTTATCTCTCTGAAAGTACAATAAGAAACCATAAGCGTGCCGCCGCATCAACACTTCTATTTATCAAAAATGATTCCCGTGGATTAATAATAGATTCCAATCAGCATTTTTACAGAAACCCCGTATTCGGCCTCTTTAAAAATTCTGTCTGCCTTGATGTAATCCCCGATGAATTCACAGACAGGAAAATATTACCTGAATCCGGCCGTCAGCTATATATACCCGTAAAAACCGAATTGCTTCATTACCTATCCGGTAATGTTACTCAGTATGATTTCATCATCGATTACCCGAATATACTTGATCAGAACTTCCATACATTCAGATGCTCCTATGACTATTATTCCATGATTAAAAAACATATTTCACAGGATGGAAAATATGCCATTATTATCGATATGCAATTTGCTGATCCGGAATTTGTAAACAGCACCATCCAGAATCTCGGAACCCTGTTTAAAAACAATGAAGTGCTTCTTTTTTCAAACATTCTTCTCATAGTATCATCAGACAGCCAAAATGCTGTAAGCCTCGATGCTGAATCCATAAACCGTCTTAACAATATTATCAAAGATGAAGATACTTATGGTCTGCTTTTTTATTCAGCAGTTCAGCCACTGAATAATATTCTGTTTTCCAATCTTGAAGATTTCAAAAAATATCTAAAAACCGGAACACCGGGCAGGTTAATATCAATTAAGCAAGCCGTTTATCGTCCTCTTTCAACAGAACTGCAGGATTATTACCTGAAAAAATCCCCGGACCTGAAAACCATAGTTTCAAATGATATTCTTGGGTGGAAGATTGCAGGTGAAATTTTTACTGCCGTTGCAAGACAGAAGACAATTCTTGATTACATAAAAAAAATAGAATTTTCAGAATCAATTAATTCTTACGCATCAGAAACAGACTACCTCTTCCAGTTAAAAAAATATTCACCCTATTACCCGGACCTTAAAATTTATATCGATAAGGTGTTTTCAGTCAAAGAGAAGTATTACCTGAACGAAGCAACCAGACTTGAAAAAGAAAAAAAATGGGATGATGCAACCGTTTTATACAATGCAATAATTACAATTAACAGTGATAACTTTGATGCAAATTACAGACTTGGGCTTTTATATATCACCATACAGGATTTAACAAATGCATTCACCTATCTTGATAAAGCATTAAAGCTCAACAAAAATCATCCACAGGTTCTTTACCAGATGGGTGTACTGATGTTTTCAAGCAACAAGATTAAAGAAGCCATTGATTATTTTGAAAAAGCAAAAGAACTGAACCTGAATATTTATATGCTCTATATGTACCTGGGACTATCTTACGAGCAGATTCAGGATTATCCGAAAGCAAAAGAGTATTATGAAAAAGCGATAATCCTGGACCCCAATGACACTAAACTTAAATCTCTGCTTTCAGGTGTTGAATATAAAATCAAACAGAATCAGCCTGATATTGATGAAGGGAAAAAAACAAATATGATCGATGATGAGCAGGATATCAACATGAGTATCCCTGTAAATAAAAAGGCGGTCAATGCCCGCCTTCAGGATGAATAGTAAATTTATATTTATCAGTATGTATCTTTTGCTTCTTTAAACTTCGAAATTGAATCGTTAATGGTTTTTTCAGCAACACAGTATGCCAGCCTGAAATAACCCGGACCGCCAAATCCCACACCCGGAACTGCCAGTATGTTATATTTCTGAAGGTGCCTTACAAAGGCAACATCGTCGCCTCCGGGGGCCTTACAGAATAAATAAAAAGCTCCATCCGGATTAATAAAATCATAACCAGCGTCTTTAAGACCTTTCATTAACATGTCTCTTCTTTTTTTGTATGGGCTTACATCAACAGACACATTATTAAGCTGCACAACAATCCTCTGCATTAAAGCCGGCGCATTAACGAAACCAAGAATTCTGTTGCACATATTAAGACCACCCATTATCAGATCGTGACCCTCCATGTCAGGATTTACAGCAATAAATCCTATACGCTCACCCGGCAGGGATAAAGATTTAGAGTATGAATTCACAACAAAAGAATTTTTATACTTGGACAAAACCGGTGAAACATAAATCCCATCATAGACAATCTCCCTGTACGGTTCATCAGCAATCAGAAAAACAGGTCTTGAATTTCCTGATTTTTCAAGTAGTAACCCCAGCGATTCTATCTCTTTTTCTGAATAGACTTTTCCTGTTGGATTATTCGGGCTATTTATAATAACAGCCCTTGTCCTGGATGTTATGGCCTTCCTGATTTTTTCAGCGCTGAGTGAAAAATTTTCGCCGGACTCAACTTCCACCATTTTACCCTGGCTGTTTGATATATAAAATCCGTATTCTGCAAAATATGGCCTGACTACAATCACCTCGTCACCGGGATCAAGTATTGTTTTCAATACAACATTTATCCCTCCCGCTGCCCCGCAGGTCATGATTATTGAATTCTCATCAATACTAACAGCATGCTGCCCTGAAATTTTTTCTGATATTGATTTCCGGACAAACTGAAATCCTGCATTTGGCATATACCCGTGTATTCCGGATACTCTCTCTGACGCAAGTTTTTTTAAAACATCATAAAATTCTGCTGGTGGTTCAACATCAGGATTCCCCAGGCTGAAATCATAAACATTCTCTGCACCAAACTGGGCCTTAAGTTTAGCCCCCTCTTCAAACATCTTTCTTATCCAGGAGGACCGTTCCATTGATTCTTTTATTGCGCCTGATACTGACATTTTTTACCTCATTAAATTCTTATTTATACATGGAAAACTATCATCCCATGTTTTAATGACAATTATCATCAACGAATATTACTGGTTATTTTCCAGTTTCTGAACCAGCTGCTTAATTTTTTCATTTTGCGGTGCAAGTTCAAGAGCTCTTTTCGCATAAGCAAGTGCCTCTGTTTTTTTTCCCAGGGCTATAAGGCTGCATGAATTATTAAAATTTGCCTCGGCAGAATCCGGGAAAATTGCCAGGGCAACAGAGAAGGCGGCATTAGCATCCCCTGCCTTGTTTAATTTCATGAGCACAATTCCAAGATCATTATATGATACATACATTTCAGGATCTATGCTGTTTGCTTTTTCAAACAATTCTTTGGCTTTCCAGTAATTCTCCCTTATCATTGCAACCCTGCCCAGTATCCAGTAAAGCATTGCGTCTTCTTTAATCTTAAGTCCATCCTCTGCAATTGACTGGGCATCTCCATAACGGTTTTTTTCAAGAAGCAAAATACAACAATCGATATACGGCTCGATCGCATCCTTTTTGATTTCCATGCATTTTCTGAAATGAGCAACTGCTGATTTGTCATTCCCCAGTTTCCAGTGATTATGCGCAGCAAGATATCGCAATTTATAGTTTGGTGAATTCTCCTTGAAATCATCTGCCACAACAAGTTCATCCGCAACCATTGTCAGGGATTCCTGATATTTCTTTTCCATGTAAAGAGCAAGAGCCTGATCATAGGATGCAAATGCATTACCTGCGAAAAGAAAAATTGTCAGGGCAACCAGTAATATTTTTTTCATTTTATACCTGCCGATAAATGTTAACATAAAAAATTCTCAATATTATAGCAGTTAACGAATTGATCAGGATTCAGTCATTCCGGCTGTAGCGATAGCTAAGGCAAGCTTTATAGAAACATTTTGCTTCATGCTTGCAGAGAGCCATTGAGGCTGTTCTGCCGGAATCTCATGTAACGGTACTATGAGATTCCCTCCTTAGCGGGTATGACGAACAATGAACTGATTCAATCATGAAATGCTATACTAAACGAAGAAAAACTATCGTTAATCTTTTACAGTGAATTATATTTTCAATTATTATTTATCAATCATTCATATTATCAATAAAAAAAGCGGCATTTCTGCCGCTTTTATCAGGAATAATTCTATTCAAATGTTATTTTTTTGCTTCATTCTTAATTGCGGCATGGGCGGCAGCAAGACGCGCAATCGGCACCCTGAAGGGTGAACAGCTTACGTAATCAAGTCCTGTTTCATGACAGAACTCAACAGATGCGGGATCTCCGCCATGCTCACCGCATATACCTATTTTCAGGTTTTTCTTAACACTTCGTCCTTTCTCAACGCCCATTTTTACGAGAAAACCAACGCCCTGCCTGTCAATAGTCCTGAACGGATCAGCAGGGAGAATCTTCTTGTCAATATATTCAGGAAGGAAAGAACCGGCATCATCCCTGCTGTAACCGAAAGTCATCTGTGTCAGGTCATTCGTGCCAAAAGAGAAAAATTCAGCTTCAGAAGCAATAACATCCGCTGTAACACAGGCCCTTGGTATTTCAATCATTGTCCCAACGAGATAATCAATTTTTATCTTCATCTTTTCCATGACTTTTTCAGCTGTCTCAATAATTATCTTCTTCTGGGCGATGAGTTCTTTTACTGTACCTACGAGCGGAACCATTACCTCCGGTTTCACATCAACATTTTTCTTCTTGAGTTCACAAGCTGCCTCAAATATCGCCTGAGCCTGCATTTCAGTAATTTCAGGATATGTTATACCAAGCCGGCAGCCCCTGTGACCGAGCATTGGATTAAATTCATGAAGAGATTCGACCCTTGCCCTGACCTTTTCAACAGGCATACCAAGCTCAGCAGCCATTTCTTTTTGTGAAGCTTCGTCGTTAGGCACAAATTCATGAAGCGGCGGGTCAAGGAGCCTTATGGTTACTCCGTAACCTTCCATTGCTTTGAGGATTCCAAGAAAATCTTTTTTCTGCATGGGTAAAAGTTTTTTCAGGGCTTTCTTTCTTCCTTCAAGATTTTCTGCAAGAATCATTTCACGGACAGCTTTGATCCTGTCTCCTTCAAAAAACATATGTTCAGTTCTGCAGAGGCCTATACCCTGAGCACCAAAATCACGGGCAACCTGTGCATCCTTCGGAGTATCTGCATTTGTTCTTACGGCAAGTTTTCTGAATTCATCAGCCCATTTCATTAAAGTGCCGAAATTCCCCGAAAGCTTGGCATCGATAGTATTAACCTGACCCAGCATTACATCTCCTGTTGAACCATCGATTGATATATAATCTCCTTCTTTTATTACTATATCGCCAACTTTCATTGTTCTCGATGTATAATCAATTGATAGTATACCACATCCTGAGACACAGCACTTCCCCATACCACGCGCAACAACCGCCGCATGCGATGTCATCCCACCTCTTGCGGTAAGAATACCTTTTGCTGCATTCATACCCTTCAGGTCCTCGGGAGATGTTTCAATCCTTACCAGAATTACCTTTTCGCCACGGCCGTTCCATTCATCGGCATCGTCAGCGTTAAATACAACCTTTCCTGTTGCGGCACCGGGTGATGCGGGAAGCCCTTTGGCGATTATCTGTTTTTTTGCCTTAGGATCAAAAGTCGGGTGCAGGAGCTGATCGAGTGATGCAGGTTCAACCCTGAGTACAGCAGTTTTTTTGTCGATGAGTTTCTCCTCAACCATGTCCACTGCAATTTTAACAGATGCGGCAGCAGTACGCTTCCCGGACCTGGTCTGGAGCATCCAGAGCTGTTCATCCTGGATTGTAAATTCTATATCCTGCATATCCCTGTAATGCTTTTCAAGTTTCTGGTACACATCCACCAGCTGCTTATAAGCTTTAGGCATATATTCTTCAAGTGAAGGATACTTTTCTTTTCTTTCTTTTTCGGAGATGCCATTCTCTTTGGCCCATTTTTTTGAACCAGGTGTAGTAATCTGTTGAGGAGTACGGATACCTGCAACGACATCCTCACCCTGCGCATTTATAAGGTATTCGCCAAAAAATGTTTTTTCACCCGTTGAAGGGTCCCTCGTAAAGGCTACCCCTGTACCGCTCTTGTCTCCCATATTGCCATATACCATGGCAACAACGCTTACGGCTGTTCCCCATGAATCGTCAAAACCGTTCATCTTCCTGTATAATTTTGCACGGTCATTATTCCATGAGCCGAACACAGCTCCTATGGCTCCCCAGAGCTGTTCCTGAGGATCATCCGGGAATGATTTTTTTAGTTTTGTCTTGATCATAGCCTTAAAGCTTTTCACAAGCTCCTTGAGGTCCTCAACATTCATTTCAAGGTCGGATTTATAACCTTTTGCATGCTTGAGTTTTTCCATAACTTCTTCAAAGGGATCTATATCATCTTTTCCTTCAGGTTTGAGCCCCATAACGATATCGCCATACATCTGTATAAACCTTCTGTATGAGTCCCAGCCGAATCTTTCGTTTCCTGATCTTTTAATTATGCCTTTTACCGTTGCATCATTCAATCCAAGGTTAAGAACTGTATCCATCATACCGGGCATGGAAACGCGTGCTCCGGAACGAACTGAAACAAGAAGTGGATTGTCAGGGTCACCGAAAAAACGGCCCATAATCTTTTCCATTTTTGCCATTGCCGCATTTACTTCTTTGTCAAGGCCGGCTGGAAATTTTTTGCTGTTATTGTAATACTCTGTACAGACCTCAGTTGTAATGGTAAAACCGGCTGGAACAGGTGCACCAATATTTGACATCTCTGCAAGACCTGCCCCTTTTCCGCCAAGAAGGTTCTTCATATCAGAACTTCCTTCTCCAGAACCTCCCCCGAAACTATAGACTCTCTTTGCCATTGATTTTCTCCTTAAAAAATTAAAAGCGTTTAAAATAAATGATTTTCATCATGTTATCAGCACTTACCAGACTTATCTGCTCATAAATGGCCATACACCTCTGGCTTTTAATGCGGGGTTTTGACAACATTTATAAAAAAACCTGTAATGAATATTTACTGATGATAAATGAAAAATTATGCTGCATTTTTCAATGTTGTAACAATTCCAATTATTAAAAAATGTATATGATTTTACACTATATTTAAAAGTAAAGAATTTTTTCCATTCAAATAATTAAGATAGTTAATATGATGTAAATGTCAAATTCTTGTTATTCTTCAATATATAAATTTATTTATTAAAAAAAACTAATTTTTTTAATTACACCTTGCTTTTTTTACATTCATTAAAAACTGATGAATATCAGTTCTTATATATTCTCTATTTTCTAATGTTCTATAACAACAATAAAAAGTCAGTTTTTATTCCTTAACTTTTATAAGGGCGGTTCCAAAAACACCGTTTTTTAAAACCGCAGGGAGCCCTGCGGGGCCTTTAAAGGGGCTACCGCCCCTTTGACCCTGTAAAAATTGAGTTATTAGAACTATGCTTAAAGTAAAAAAGGCTCAATTACTCCCGCCGCCGAGGGCGGCGGGAGTTTATAAATTTCTTTTTTACACTATAACATATGTTAAGGAATTATTACTGATAAAAAGTAATTTATATCATTGTTAATTCCTTAATATTTTTGTGAATAAATTGCTTTAATTCCTTCGGGAGCGAGGGAATTGACTTTTAATTATTCCATAATAAAGTATTTTCAGGAATAATTACTGAATTTTAAAGATATTACCGATAATTCTATTAAAACATAATAGATTCATGTATATGGCAAATGATCATAATCCGTTAACGGAAAAACTAACATATGAGGAACTCGAAAAGACTGTTTTTGATCTCCATAATCTGATCGAGATTGCTTTGAGTCTCTCATCAAATCTCCAGTTTGAGAGTCTTGTGGAGTCTCTCTTATATATATGCATTGGACAGATGATTGTTGATAAAGTCGCGATTTTTCTGCATACAAATTTTGATAACGAAGACCTCAATATCTATATGTCAAGAGGTTACACCCTTCCTGATGAAATTAAAATCAGCGAAAAATCTTTGTTAATAGAATATCTACGGGCAAATAACGGTATCATCAACGCAGAAAAAGCCAGATTTATCATGATGCAGGATAAACCCGGTTCTGAATTATACAATCTCCTCAATCCTGAAATAATCATACCATTGAAATCCAAAAATTCATTAAATGGCATCATTTTTCTTAGTAAAAAAATCATGGGAACACCCTATACTGAACAGGAATTTCTGTTTCTTGATAAGCTATCGAAATTCGCATCAATAGCCGTTGAAAATTCCCGACTATATAGAATGGCAACCCTGGACCGTATGACCGGCCTTTTTATTCACCATTATTTCAAAGAAAGGCTTTCTGAAGAGATTAAAAGAGCAGAAAGAACTGAATCACCGCTTACCCTCATCATGGCAGACATAGATCACTTTAAAAATGTAAACGATACATACGGTCACCAGCAGGGTGACATCATTCTGAAAGAAACTGCAGTTCTGATACACCAGAATATCCGTAGTTTCGATATCGCATCACGGTATGGAGGTGAAGAATTTGCAATAATTCTCACTGACACCGAAATTACAACTGCTTACAATATTGCCGAAAGACTCAGGAAGAAAATTGAAAAGCATGAATATCCGGGAGAAAATCATCCCATCAGAATAACAATAAGCATTGGCATAGCCCAGTTTAATCCTGAAATTGATAAAGATGGAAATACTCTTCTCAGACGCGCAGATATTGCTTTATATGAAGCTAAAAGCCAGGGACGCAATCTTGTAATAAAAAGTACTGAAAATCCAAGCTGAACAGGCGGTTCCCTTGACAGATACAAATCTTTCTTCCGAAAACAGGATACGCAATCTTCTTCAGAAGATTAAAACCAATAAAAAATCCCGTGAAATTTATCTTGAGCTTGGCGTAGAACTTGTCAGGATCAATATGATTGACCAGGCATTATTGAGTTTCAAGCAGGCAAACTTGCTCGAAGAGGATTATTTGTCACTTTATAACTCCGCAAGCCTCTATTACAAAAAAAATGAATATAAGGCCGCAATACTTCAACTGGAAAAGGCAAGAAACCTTAATCCTGAATTTGTTATGATTCCAATTCTTTCAGGTATATGTTACAGCAGGTTGAATAATTTCAGGGCGGCTGAAGTGAATTTCATAAAAGTGCTGATGACAGACCCGTCAAACCGGACAGCGCTTACTGCATTATCAATACTTTATCATAATCAGGGACGTATATCTGAATCTATCAATATAATTAACAAATTAACAGCTCTTTATAAACCCGGCGAAAAGATCAGCAAACTTAAAACCGGGCTTATTAAAAAAAGCATTGATAATAAAAATCACAACCTCTCAAACGCAGCTAAAGACCCTGCTGAAAAATACAGGGAATACGATGATTATATAAAATCTCTCCCTGTCGAAATATACACAGATAAATTTGGAACCATAAACGACAAAATAGAAATGCTTGAAACAAAACCGGATAAGAATGCTGAAAACCTCATATCATTAAGCCTGTGCCACCTGTTTTCCGGAAATACTGATACAGCACTCGAATATCTCTACGCTGCAAAAAACTGTAAAGCCAGCTGATTTTTTCAATATTAACAATTTTTTACAAAATAAATCCCGGTCTTTTGTGAACCGGGATTAAAGATCTGCATTTGTTTTAAACATATCACACAGCCGCCTTCGGCGGCAGAGTACTGATTTTACAATTTATCAATTTAACAAAAATTTCTGAGAATTATTTATTCCGTTTAAAAATTGATTTTATTCGGCTTATGATTGTTTTTTTGCCCTCTTTTTCCGGCGAAACATTAATCTCTTTGCTTACTACGAAATCCTCGCCATATTTTTCTTTATAATATTTCATTCTATCATCGAGAGAATTTTTAACATTCTTTGCTTTGTTTGCCTGCTGCGGTCTGGATTTAGCCTGGGCTCTTGTTATATCCTTTTCAGTTTTTGCAGCTACGGCAGGTTTATGCATCGGTTTTGGAACTCTTGCCTTTTCAGGTGCTGATGCAGCCACTTTCTTCTCAACAGTTGCTTTCCTGGCAGCGGGTTTTCCACCTGCTGTTCTGGCAGGTCTTTCCTCTCTTCTTTCCCCGGGTTTTCTGCTTCTTTTTTCGCCTTTTGCTGATCTGCCGGGAGTTTCTATGCCGCTTTTATTCGATCTCATAAAATTACGGATAAAATCATCAGGGCATAAATCCTCTGCATACAGCTCTTCGCCGGCCCATTCCACAGGTAACTTCATTTTAATATAGGCTTCAATTGCCTCAAGCCCGTAAACAAATTTTTCACAGGCAAGGGTAACGGCCATCCCCGATTTACCTGCCCGCGCAGTACGGCCTATCCTGTGAACATAGCTTTCATAGTCTTCAGGAATATCATAATTAATAACAAGGTCGAGATCATTAATGTGCAGCCCCCTTGCGGCAACATCAGTGGCAACAAGGCATTTAAGCTTTCCTGACTTTATGTTCTCAATAATTTTTGTGCGTCTTTTCTGGGGGAGGTCACCGATTATGAAGTCACATTCGTAACCGTTACCTGAAAGTTTTCCGGCAACACGCATGGCTTCATGCTTTGTATTTGTAAATATAAGAACATTTTCAGGATTTCGATGTTTCAGGATGCCAAGCAGCAGCTGGATCTTTTCATGGCCTCCAACATGGTACAGGCACTGATCAATTTTATCAACAGTGATCTGTTCTTCTGACATGTTGATCTCAACAGGCTCATTCATATGTTCCCAGGCCAGGTTTTTCACTCTCATGCTTAAAGTTGCGCTGAAAAGCATGGAAATCCTCTGGGACGGAGGAGCCATCCTCCTGATCATTCGCTTGATATCAGGATAAAAACCCATGTCAAACATCCTGTCTGCCTCATCAATAACCAGGATTCCTATTTCACTGAATTTTATTTTTCCGCTTCCTGCAAAATCAATGAGCCTTCCCGGTGTACCTATAAGTATATCTACACCCGCTCTAAGATCTGATTCCTGCTGGTTATATCCCACTCCCCCGTAAAAACTGCTGATTTTAAAATCAAGGAATGACCCGAGAAGCTTTGCTTCTTTCTCTATCTGCAGAACCAGCTCGCGGGTCGGAGCAAGAATCAGTACTTTTTTATTTTTGAGGTCCTCTCTGGTGAGAAGAAGCTGGTACACAGGAACAACAAATGCCGCAGTTTTACCGGTTCCTGTCTGTGACTGTACAAGAACATCCTTTCCATCAAGGCTGCTTTTCAATGTTTCAGCCTGTACATCTGTACACTTTGTAAAACCGGCTTTCTCGATTCCCTGTAATATTCTGCTGTCTAGCTGAAAATCACTAAATTTCATAAAATACTCCTGCAATAATCCCGGAACAGTATTAACATATATTCTTATTAATTGTTAATTTGTCTTTTTATCCGCACAACAACATCATTAATCTTTTAAAGCAATAATTTGTAAAGCAAAACTAGTAATTATTTATGCCAATCATGAAATGAGTTTACGCCGCAGTAAATTTTTCGCCCGCCTGAGACTTGTGAAGAGTAATTGCAACTGTGAAAAACCAGTTTTTAAGAGATACGATGTCAGGCTTAGACCTTCTCTGCGGGATGCGAGGCCTCCTTCAGATAAATATGCAATAATGTCATTTATAAAATCCATCATATTGCTTCAAAAATCTCTCCGAGATGGTTTTTTCAGCATTATTTTTATAAAATCTTGACAATGCCCATGCATTAATCTATTTTTGTAATTGGTTGAACCATTCAACCAATGAGGATATATGTTTACAAAAATTGATAAAAAAAGTCTCAGCGATGAAATCTTATACCAGATGATTTCAAAAATTCTAAATGGAATTTTTATCCCTGGGAATAAACTTCCACCAGAAAGGGACATGGCTGCCCAGATGAATGTTAACCGGAATACGCTTCGTGAAGCCTTGAGAAAACTTGAAGTTCTGGGCTTACTCTCTGTGCGACAGGGGGATGGAATATATGTTCATGATTACAGGAATTCCGGCAATCTTGAACTGATGAAATACATCCTTGATGTACAGAAAGAAAAAACATCCGAAATTATCTGCGACATCCTGAAAATAAGGACCCTGGTCATACCCGACATGGCATCAACCGCAGCAAAGCGGATGACCGAAGATGATATCGAAACAATCACCGGCATCTACAAAAATGAAAATACAGGTATCATCGAAAAAGACCTGCTGATACACTCATTCATCGCAAGGGTCAGCGGAAACCTTTTCTTCATGCTGCTTTTAAATTTTTTCAACGATATATTCAGGCAGTACGCCCACCTCTATTTTTCTTTTGAAGAAAACAGATCAATATCAGCCAGATTTCACAGAAACATTGTAGAGGCGCTATGCCAGAAGGATACAAAAAAAGCACGGAATGTTATGCTCGATGTTCTTGTTTATACCGAGCAGCGAGTTTATGATTATATGGAGAACTTCAATGAAAAGATATAATTTTAAAGATAAACAAAGTTATGATATTGTGGTTATAGGCGGCGGAATTACCGGCGCGGCTGTCGCTTATGACGCTGCTCTCCGCGGAATGAAAGTGGCCCTTGTTGAGAAAGACGACTTCGGAGGAAAAACTTCGGCTGCAACATCGAAGCTGATACATGGGGGCCTCAGGTACCTTGCCAACTTTGAATTCGGGCTTGTGAGGGAATCGCTGAGGGAACGCAGGATACTTGAAAACATCGCACCGAACTTTGTCTATCCAATTGCAAACATGATACTTACAGATAAATCATCTGTTAAAAACATGAAACTGATTCTCCGCATCGGCATGATCCTTTACGATATCCTCTCCTTTGATAAAAGATTCACATGGGATAAAAGTAAAAAAATTCCATGTCACAGGACTTTTTCTTTGAAAGAAACCCTTGATGCAGAACCTGCCGTTAACAGGCCTGAACTTACCGGCTCCGTTGTTTATTATGACTGTGCAAGTCTTTTCCCTGAACGCCTTACCCTTGCGTTTATTAAATCTGCTGTTACTAATGGTGCTGATGTTGCAAATTACATAGAGGTAACAGGTTTTCTCCGTGAGGGAAATTCAATTACCGGCATAAAAGTTTCTGACCGTTTAAATTCCATGTCTGGAGAAATAAACGGGAAAGTAATAGTAAACTGCGCCGGTCCATGGGCTGACCATATTCTCACATTCACTTCGGGCCATTCACACGGTGAGGTTATGCGCAGATCTGAGGGTATCCACATCCTTACAAAAAAACTGACAAATAAATTTCTTGTAAGCGCAGTTACACCATCAGGAAGGCACATATTCATAATCCCCTGGAGAAACCATTCACTGATCGGCACCACAGACAGGGAGTATATCGGCAGCCCCGACGACTGGAAGATAACAAGGCAGAGCATTGATGAGCTGATTGATGAAGCGAACCAGACATTCGGCCCTGAACTCCAGGTCAAATACGACGATGTCCTTTTCTGCTATGGAGGGCTCAGGCCTCTTGTTGAGGACCAGACTGCTGATGTTTATGAATCTTCACGAAAATATGAAATCTTTGACCACAGTACTGACGGCCTCAACGGACTTATCACTGTTGAAGGAGGAAAATACACGACAAGCCGGAATCTTGCTGAACACGTCATGAAAATTGTCTGCAATAAACTCGGCATAAAATTCAGCAAATCCATGACACGAAGCCAGTACCTTGCCGGATCAGAGATAGAAGACATGGAGGCGTATGTTAAGTATTGTATTTCACAGCATCAAAAAACCGGCCGCGATGAAGTTGAATATCTTTCACGGATTTACGGTATGGAGTTTGATGAAGTCATGAAACTCGCTGCTAAACATAAAAAAGTTCCTGTTTCTGTTTCAAACTTAATACTGGCACAGATAGAATATTCTGTAAAAAATGAAATGGCTTATACTCTTCCTGACATTATATTCCGGAGAACGGGCATTGGAGGAACAGGGCACCCAGGCAGAAAGGCGCTGCTGGAAATTGCAGAATTTGCCGCAAAACTTCTAAACTGGGACGCCGTACGCTTAAAAAAAGAAATTTCAGACACAGAAAAAATATTCAAAATCCCATCTTAACAAGGAGATAATTATGTCCGGAAAAAAAGCATTTGAACCATCATGGAGAGAAACACCGCCAGCAGAAAAGAGCTTCAGGTCTATATTCAAGTGGGGCGCCCCTGCTGAATACAAACACCCCAACCACAAGCTTTTTGAAGAGATAAAATCTGCATTCGGCATGAACGATTCTGATTTTATGCGCCCTGTACTTGAGGGTGATGAACCTGTTAACATAAAAGCAGCATCAAGGCTTACAAAAAAACATATGGCCGATCTTGCGAAAATCTGCGGTATTGAAAACGTAACAGCGGATTCCTACCAGAGAGTAAAATTTTCATCGGGTAAAACAGTCGAAGAGGCGATCAATCTGCGCAGGGGCCGGGTTGACCGGATATGCGACGCAGTTGTTCATCCCCGAAATAAAAATGACGTTCAGAAAATTATAAGTTACTGCAACAGCAGCAAAATACCGGTCTATGTTTACGGCGGAGGTTCGTCTGTTAACCTGGGGCTCAGGCCATCGAGGGGCGGAATCACCCTCGTCATGAACACCCACATGAATAAAATCACAGATCTGAATGAAACCAATCAGACTGTCACTGTTGAGGCAGGTATTATGGGGCCTGCACTTGAGGCCGCACTTAACAATTCCAGCAGCGTATTCAAGACCAGAAATAACTACACCTGCGGCCATTTCCCGCAGTCATTCGAATATTCATCTGCAGGTGGATGGGTAGTTACACTCGGTTCCGGCCAGGCCTCATCGTACTACGGCGATGCCTATGACCTTGTTATCAGCCAGGAATATGTTACCCCGGCAGGTACTTTTAAAACGCTTGAGTATCCCGGAACTGCCACCGGGCCGAAAATCAATGATATCATGAAGGGGAATGAAGGAACCTTTGGTGTGCTCGTCGAAGTTACATTCAGAATATTCAGGTATATGCCTCAGAACAGGCAGAGGTTCGGTTTCATATTTCCAACGTTTCAGGATGCGATAAATGCCGGCCGCGAAATTTCACAGGCCGAGTTCGGGATGCCTGCTGTGTTCAGGATATCCGATGAGGAGGAGACTCATATCGGGCTTAAACTTTATGGCATTGATGGAACGCTTCTTGACAAAGCCATGCAGCTTCGGGGTTACAAGCCAATGCAGCGCTGTCTCTTCCTTGGATCGAGTGAAGGAGAGATCCACTTTGCCAGAAATGTGAAGAAGCAGGTAAAAAAAATCTGCCGCAGGCACGGAGCTATGTACATAACCGGTTTCCCGACAAAGATGTGGGAGCCGGGTCGATACAAGGACCCATATCTTCGCGAAGATCTTCAGGACTATGGCATACTCATAGATACCCTGGAAACCGGAGTTACATGGAGCAACCTGCACCATGTTCACCAGGAGGTACGGAAGTACATAAAGTCAAGGCCAGGTACAATCTGCATGACACACAGTTCACACTTCTACCCACAGGGGACAAACCTGTATTTTATCTTCATCATGAAAGATCAGGGTGTTGATGATTACGTCAGTTTTCAGGAGGGAGTGATTGATGCAATTTATTCAAACGGTGGATCTCTAAGTCACCATCATGGCGTAGGAAAAATGATATCTCCCTGGATTGAAAGACATCTCGGGGAGGAACAAGTGGGTGTTCTGCGTGCCCTTAAGAAACATTTTGATCCGAACAATATTATGAATCCGGGCGGCCAGCTTGGACTCGATGTCTGTACAAATAAATGGCGCAACATAAAGTAGGCAATAAAAGGGGCTGCCAGCAGGCAGCCTTTTTTATTGCGCGGTATTTATAAAAATCTCCTCGTTCAGTGGACTCAGAAAATACGCTCCTATGCTCGATGTATCGCCGTCTTCCCAGTCGCAATGAACGCAAATGCTTTTCATCTGAATCCCGGCATCAGGAAATTCTATCAGAAACTGATCACCCTTATATAGAAAATCAATCCTCCTGGCAATAAGCCCGATCCCCAGCCTGCTCAGATTTTCAACCTGTACATCGATATGCATCCCGCGAACAATAATATCTACATTCCGAAAGCTTGCTTTCAGATTATCAATACTATGCCTGGTTGACTGCCTTTGATTTGCCATATAATACCCATAATAAACTGGTATTATAATATCAAAAAATTTATCTCAGAAACTGTTTATAACTTCAGAATAATAAATTTTTCTTTACTCATCTACATCAATAAGCTGACAATAAATAATTTTAATGGCGGTGACGGGATGCCTGCTGCATATAAATTTATCTTTTTCTGGACTATTATAATATTTCCATTTGTAATTGGGGCATTGCTCAATAACAAATTGCTGAAACCTCAAAAAACAGCGAAAATGCTCATCAATCTTAACCTTTTCACACTTGAACCTGTGATTCTTCTCTGGACAATATGGGGACTCTCTCTTAACCGGCAATTGATTATTCTTCCAATTGCGGGGCTGCTTACGGTATTTGCAGGATTTATTATTGGCAGGTTTGTTGTATCTTTTTTTTATAAGGATAAAATAAAACGGGCTTCATTCATTATAAGTTCATGCCTCTCAAACCAGGGTATGACCATGGGCGGCCTTCTCTGTT
>CAYTSF010000010.1:37560-41050 GCA_964440335.1 uncultured Leptospirales bacterium | reverse complement strand
CCTGTAATGAACGAAGGGTGAGAGACGCGTCTCCTGCTTCGATTTTTCTATGAGGTCTTTCATCCACAGGGGACGATTCTGTTTCTTGCGATTCATGGCACCACCGGCAACAATATTATCAATCGGATAACCCGCGTTATTTCCGGAATTACATCCGGGACCTGCACTTAAAGCAGAAATATCAACGATAGTTCCGCAGGCGTAGAACAGGTATCGCTCTATATGCGGACTCATATACTCAGCAGCGACTGCTGATGCATGACGGTAAAATTAAAATATAAATTAACCGTACAGTCAAATTCTTTTTTTAAACCGGCGGCCATCAGAATGCTTTTTGGTAATAATCACGGGATAGAGATAAGTTACAGTTTCTGCGTTATAGAAAACCGGAACTTAACCCTGAAAAGACTTTTTGGTGTAATAATCATATTTAAATACCCGCCGCCTTTTTGGCGGCGGGTACACCGGAGGTGTTATTAAACAAGAAGCCGGGGACTTGATACAGAAAAAAAGTTGATAGTAAATCAGAGATTGTATACCCTTATATCATGAAAAAGAGTATATGCATAGTGCTACTCGTTATAATCGCGCTCCACAGGGAATCGCATGCAAACATATCTGCGCCGAACGGTCCCTCATCCTTTTCCGGTGACCTTTTCATAAACAGGTCTAACCAGTTGCGCGTAATAACCGAAACAATCTCTTACGACATCAGCAGCACTGACTTCTCAGCATCCATTGACGTCCATTACGAAATAGTCAACGACGGCAATGAAACTTTCAGCGATTCCGTGTTCTTTGTCGCGTCAGAAAGCTCACCGGCAAACAAGGATATGAACGATAAACAATCGTACTCAGTAAAAATTAACGGCCTCAATACCGGGTACATGGAGGCAAAGAGCATTACACTTGAAAACGGCAGGCCCTATGACGGATTTAAATTCACGATCAGTATAAAACCGGGAGAACGGAAAACCATTGATGTATCGTACAGACAGCTGCCCGGTTTTTCACATGAAACCGGCGGATCATCAATTGTATCGCTTTCACACTTCATGAACCTCTGCTCGGGCTCTTCAGTGGCGGCGCATCGCTACTCATACCAGATATTCCCCATAAAAAGCTTCGGTAAAGGCGTCGATGAAATAAACATCCGCGTAAAATACCCGGCTAAAAGTGACGATGGATTTGCAACGGAAAATTTCATCACCAACATTGAACTTGACGAAACAGAGCACAACGGAAGTTATATTGTAGCTGAAAAAAAATTCAGGCGGATACCTGAAAACACCCTGGAAATATCCCTGAACGTCCCGCGCGACAACAGGTTCGGATTAACAGTAACGCCCCTCTATATGTACGCTTTTTCCGGTGATAAAAATTCATGGGGAGTATCCCTGGCTGCCGATTACATCATCGGCTATGATCAGGTATCAGCAGGGGCGCTCTGGATGCCGGACGACAGGCTGCAGCTTTTTCAGGAGATGAGGTTCTTTCCACGCGAATACGCGTACTACACGAAGGCATGCATCGACTACAGGCTGGGCCTGGGGCTGGTCGAAAAGGTGAAGCCTGAATTTGATCTTGGCCTGAAGTTCATTGCAGGCATCAGGATGTTCCTTACTCTTGAAGTTACCTGGCAGATATTCCCGCCATGGTTCACCGGCAATTGGGAGCATGACATCATGCTCAGCGCGCCCCTGTCATTCTGAGTATCCGCTGTGAGCAGCATCTGTTTTCGGGCATAATTACTGAAAAAAATTTTTAACCAAAACATTCCTGCCTGTTCAGAATCTGAAGTACAAAATTTAACGGGAGCAGTACCATGAATAGTTCTGAATTAAAAAATTATTTTGCCGGAAAGCAGGGGCTTTCGGTATTATCGACATGCGATGCTGATGGCAATGTAAACCTTGCAGTTTACGGGAAGCCTCATTTTGTAGAGGGGGATGAATTTGCCCTTATCATGAATGACAGGCTGAGCCATGCGAACCTGCAGTCCAATCCCCGCGCAGCATACCTTTTTCTTGAAGATGGTTCAAAATCAGAGGGCGTGAGGTTATACCTGAAAAAAACGGGAGAGACAGACGATCCTGTTGAGATTGAAAAATACAGGAAGCACCATTCAAAGGATAAGGGTGGCCAGGCAAAAAGACTCTTCCTTGTAAAATTTTCAGTAGAAAAGACAAGGCCTGTCATCGATAACTGACAGGCCACAGGCATGTATGGGCCGGTATCGCGGATATTATTTCGCGGTACGGCAGACCCTGAACCCGACGCAGTTGAATTTACTCTCTGATGTGCCGTAAGTTGAACCGTCGGGTGTGGCGGCCCCCCTGAAGGTAACGCCGCGCTTATCATCGAGCCACCCGCCCCCCCTGTTGTTAGGAATAAGTGCATCATCTACAACGTAGTAGTAGGAGTCCTCCACGCTGACTTCCGGATAACGCATGTACTGGTCAGTGCACCACTCCCACACGTTCCCTGTCATGTCAAATATGCCGAGCTCATTGGGTTTCTTGAGTCCTGTTTCATGTGTCGATGACACGCCGCACCACCCCACCAGCCCGGCATCATTTGACCCGCTGTATATAAAACCCTTTGAAAGAATCCCGCCCTTTGCTGCGAACTCCCATTCAGCTTCAGTGGGGAGGCGGAATCCTTCCACTTCACACACTGATTGTGCAATGGCGCCGTTATCAGCAAGGAGTGTGCCCGTTGTTTCATCGTATGCAGGCCTCAGCCCGCATTTTGCGCTGAGCCTGTTGCAGAAAATTATTGCGTCACGCCATGAGACCATCTCTACCGGGAGCCTATCCCCCTTGAAATGTGAAGGATTTGTTCCCATGACATCCATGTACTCCTTCTGAGTCACTTCGTACTTACCCATAAAAAAATCGCAGGGCAGAGCAACCTGGTGCGCCGGAAATTCGTCAGGAAGCCCGTTGTCTTTTCCCATGGTAAAAGTGCCCTTTTCCACGCGCACCATCCTGTACAGCATGAAGTTTTTTTTAAACTGCTCACCGCTGTCAACTTTAGTACTCCCCCTGTCATGAAAGGAGGAACACCCTGAACCTATCAACAGCATAAAACAAATCACTATGAACTTCTTCATAAACACTCCGTAATTTTTATACCGCATTCCCCGCAAAGCGGGGAGCATTTGACAAATCGATCGCGATGACAGATAGTAAACCGCGAACACCTGAAAGGGCAAGCTCTTTTATGTCGACCTGCTTAAAAAAATAATCCACCGGAAAAGAATTTGCAAAAAAAAACATGCCGTAGAGGATGAATGTGACAGATGACAATCTGAATCGATGCCGGTTCAGTAAAATCAGCAGCAGCATTTCAGGGGCAGGACATGGAGAGAAAAATTTCAGGTGAACGTTTCAACGTGACATACAGACTCGCGGGGAGCGAGCCCGATGCACTGGCAGCGGCAAAGGACATCTGCATCGAGCAGACCGTGGAGTTCCCGGAGGAACTG
>CAYTSF010000010.1:35801-37460 GCA_964440335.1 uncultured Leptospirales bacterium | reverse complement strand
GGCCTGTCGGACCAGCCATTCGCGCCGTACAGGGAACGCATCGCGGCATGCGCATCAGCAGTGCAGGAGGAGAACTCGAAGAGTGGAGGGAGTACACTATACTTCCCCAATGTTACTGCTCCGTTTGGCGAACTTTTTGACCGGGCATTCTACGCAAAAGAGCAAGGCGCAGGGGGAGTCCTCATCTCTCCGGCAATAACAGGATACGATGCCATGAAGCGCCTTGCTGATGAGAGCAGCTTCGGTTTGCCTGTGATGAGCCACCCGGCGTTCATTGGACCCTACCTTTCGGGAATAAGCGGATTCACACACGGCGCGCTTCTGGGAAAACTCATGCGTATGGCAGGCGCTGACATTGTGGTGTACCCCAACTTTGGCGGAAGGTTTTCATTTACAAAGGATGAATGCATGGATATAGTCAATGAATGCCGCAGCAGATTCGGTCATATAAAAAGTATTTTCCCCGCGCCGGGTGGAGGCATGAACTTCTCCAATATTCCGGAGATGACCTCGTTCTATGGCATGGATGTGGTTTATTTAATGGGTGGAGGGCTCTTCAAGCGCAGCAGCGACCTTGCGGCTAACTGCCGCGAGCTGCTGCAGCTTGTGAGCTTTAAAAAATAAGTCTATGCCAGGGCCCCTCCGTCAACAACGATTGTCGCTCCTGTTGTGAACGAAGATGCGTCCGATGCCAGGTAGAGAACAGCTCCGCACATCTCGTCTGGCTGTGCTGCACGGTGAAGCGGTATCTGTGGCAGGAGCACCTTCTCCATGAGGTCATCGTTCTTCACCATCACAGATGAAAACTTGGTATCTGTGAGTCCGGGGAGCAGTGCGTTCACCCTGACTCCTGTCTGTCCAAGTTCCTTTGCAAATGACTTTGTCATTGAAATAAGCGCGGCCTTGGTGATCGAATAGACCCCCTGCATGGGAGCAGGCCTTATGCCGTTTATTGACGCCACGTTGATTATTGAGCCCTTACCGTTTTTCATCATGAGCTTTGCGCCGCGCTGACACATAAAAAAGTTGCCCTTGAGGTTAACGTCCATGGTCTTATCCCACACGTCCTCAGTGGCATCAACTATTCCGCCGAAGTAGAAATTCATTGCAGCGTTGTTCACCAGGATGTCCAGTTTACCATATGTCGATTCAATGTACTTGAACAGGTCATCTATCTCGGCCAGTATGCCGTTGTGACATGCTTTCGCCACGACCTTGCCTCCCGCGGCCTTGATCGCCGCCTCAACCTCCGGCAGTCCCTCCATGGTCTTGTTTGTGATGATTACATCCGCGCCGTACTCTGCCAGGGCCTTTGCTATCGATTCGCCGATACCGCGGCTCGCGCCTGTTACTACCGCAACTTTTCCCTTGAGACTGAAATCAACTATCATCATATCCTCCTTATTTTACACCTTTAAGAAATTCCGGCTGCATGAACGCCGGCTTTGGATAATCGTAGAAACCCTTCTTCGCCTTCTTGCCGAGATGCCCCTTATCAACATAGCCGCGCAGAAGCGCAGCGTGTTTGCGCCAGTGGTCATCGTTATTCCTCTCCGCCCAGTACTCTGTAAAACTGAGCATGGTATCAAGGCCGATGCTGTCCATGAGGCCGAAGGGTCCGAACATCATGTGGGTCACGCCCATCCATGCCCTGTCTAT
>CAYTSF010000010.1:0-35701 GCA_964440335.1 uncultured Leptospirales bacterium | reverse complement strand
GTTGTGAAGATAGTCCGTTCAGGGCAGAGCTTGTTGAACTGCGAGAATATCTTCACCTTGAGGTCGGGCTTTTCGGGAACAGATTCGTTTATGATGTCCGCATCCTTTGCAGCGAGTTCAGGGTCAGTTGTTGTCGAAATACGTTTCAATGCGGCATCGGCCTGTTCCTGGGTGCATTTCTTCCACAGGACAAAACCGTTGAATATTTCCGGTATTCTCTCCATGGCTTTTTTCAATGCCTCCTCATTGATGTCGTAGATCACAACATCGTAACCCGAAAGCGCAGTAGGGACGCTGATCTGCTGCCCCATGGTCCCTGCGCCGAGCAACACGACTTTTTTAATATCATCTATGTTCATTAAAATTCCCTCCGGTTATTATTTCATTAAATTTAAATTCAGCAGACTTTCTTCCCGCAGCCACTTGCTGCGGGAGGATACTTTACAGATCGGACTTCGCGATCACCTGTAACGCAGTCGCTTCAAGAATCTTAATTGCGAATATAAGCGTCCTGAACCTTTCGTCCTTTGTCTGGCCGTTGTAGAACCTGTAGTAGATCTGCTGCGCGATTACAGCCAGCCTGAAAAGGCCGAAACAGTAATAGAAATCGAAGTTGTCGATCTTCACTCCCATGAGCTCGCCGTAGAGTGCGACCTGCTCTTTGCGCGTGAGCATACCCTCGATGTTAGTCGGCATCTGCCGAATTGGCTGCATGGAAGCAGGGTCGTCCTTCTCCACCCAGTAGCCAAGCGATGACCCCAGGTCCATGAGCGGGTCGCCGAGAGTTGCCATCTCCCAGTCCAGTATGCCTATGATCTCTGTGGGATTGGAGGGATCAAGCACCGCGTTGTCGAACTTGTAGTCGTTGTGGATTATGCCAACTATACCCGACTCGCCCGGCATCTTGTCATGGAGCCACTGCATCACCTTTTCAAAGTCAGGCGCATCGGGGGTCCTGGCATCCCTGTACCTGCCGCTCCACCCCTCGACCTGGCGCTTCACATAGCCCCCGGGCTTACCGAAGTCCGCCAGTCCTGCCTTCGCGTAGTCCACTGAATGGAGCTTGCAAAGTACTGTTATAAGGTTCTCGCTGAGAGTTCGCGCGTCCTTCGCGCCGAGTTCCATCCCTTTGGGCAGATCTTTGCGAAGAATTATGCCCTGCAATCTCTCCATGAGGTAGAAGGGGCATCCCATGATGCTTTCGTCCTCCGTGTAGAGCACAGGTTCAGGGCAGTAGGGATATACAGGTTTCAGGGCGCTGAGAATTTTATACTCGCGGCCCATGTCGTGTGCGGTTTTGGCCTTCTTGCCGAATGGGGGCCTGCGCAGAACCATTTCGCGGCTGCCGACCTTCACTGAGTAGGTCAGGTTGGAAAACCCGCTGGGGAACTGCTTTATTTCAATATCACCCGAAAGACCTGGAATATTGTCCTTCAGGTACTCAAGAACTTTCTTTGCGTCAAGTTCCTCGCCGCTTCGTATCGAAGTGGCGCGGTCAGTAACATCACTCATACCATCCTCCTTATTTTTTACGAAGCAGCGATGCCTCGATCACTTTAATTACAAACTCAGCGTATTCATCAACCGACACCTTGCGCTGCGTGTACTTCCACCTCTTCAAATACCAGTCCTGCAGCATGGCCTTTATCACCGAAGCAGTGAGCACCACGTCCTCCCCTGCGAATATCCCGCTCTCTATGCCTTCGTTTATTATATCCACAAAAATCGCCTCTGCCTGGAGTTCACTCTCGATGGCGCGCTTCTGTTCCTCTTTCGACAGGTTCCTTGCCTCGATGTACGTGAAGTAGAACCATGTCTGCATGGCTTCGCTCAGGTATATGTGAGATTTAATCGCGATCCGCAGCTTATCGACAGGGTTATGTGATCCCGCGATCTGCTCGGTCAGCACCCTGTATGCGATCTGCCGTCCCTGCATCTGTATGAGGTTCAGCAGCTCCTCCTTGTTTGTAAAGTAGGAGTAGAGCGCGCCGCGGCTGAGGCCCGACTTCGCAGACAGGTCGCGTATGCTCATGGCCTGGAAGCTCTTCTTGCTGCATATATCAAGGGTGGCATCGAAAATCTTTATAAGATTCTCGATGACCTTCTTCTCTTTCTTGACCTTGATCGACTCGCGGTTCTGCTCAAGGATCTGCCCCGAGATGTCCTCCTTGGATATGTTAACAATCTTCTTGAACTCGTTGTATGTCATGACAGAAGCTTTGTCCCTTTACTTTTTAGTTTCATATTCTTTGAGTATAGTTTTGGCCACGTTCATTCTGTGCACCTCATCAGCGCCGTCGTATATCCTTGCAGCGCGTTCATGCCTGAAGAAGAAGGCAAGGATGGTATCGTCGGTCATACCAAGTCCGCCATGAACCTGCAGCGCCCTGTCGATCACGTTCTGCATGACATTTGCCACGTAAAATTTTATAAGCGATATATCGACCTTCGCTGCCTTCTGCCCCAGGTTGTCAATCCTCCATGCGGCATGAAGCGTCATGAGCCTGGCGGCCTGTATCTCTGCTGCCGAATCCGCAACCATCCCCTGGATGATCTGCTTGGTGGCCAGGGTCTTGCCGTCGGGAGAGATCATCCTCTGGTTAACCCTGCGGCACATAAGCTCGAAAGCCCTGTCGCATACGCCTATCCACCGCATGCAGTGATGGATACGCCCCGGCCCGAGCCTCTCCTGTGCAATAACGAACCCCTGACCCTCGGGCCCCAGGAGGTTGCTCTGCGGCACCCTGCATGACTGGAAGAGCACCTCTGCGTGGCTGAAATACCCGCTCCCCTCGTGCCCCATGACCGGGATGTTGCGCACCAGGTTAAATCCCGGATTGTCCGTTGGTACAATTATCATGCTCGCACGAAGGTGCGGCGGCGCGTCCGGATTTGTAACTGCCATGCATATGGAGAACTGCGAACCATCTGCCGCAGTGGAGTACCACTTCTGGCCGTTTATGATATAGTCGCTGCCGTCCTTGACAGCGGTGGTATCCATCATGACAGGGTTCGATCCCGGCATCTCCACCTCGGTCATGGAGAAACAGCTGCGGATCTTCCCCTCGACCAGCGGCTTCAGGTACTTCTCGTGCTGTTCATGAGTGCCGAACTTGTGGAGGATCTCCATGTTGCCTGCATCGGGAGCCTGGCAGTTGAACACATAGTGTCCCATGGGGCTGCGGCCAAGCGCCTCGGACACGAGCCCGTGCTCTACAAGGTTAAGCCCCATGCCGCCGTATTCCTTCGGCTGGTTAGGCGCCCAGAGTTCCATCTGCTTCACCATTTTGCGCTTCTCTTCGACAACAGGTTCGAGGAGCCTGAAGTCCTTTGTCAGAAAGTCGTGCTCAAGCGGAACAAGTTCCCTGTCCACGAACTCGTTTATCATCCCTGTAATAGTCTTCATCTTTTCAGATATTTCAAAATCCATAAACTCCTCCCTACCTGTATGTTATTAAGTCCTTTGTTTTACCCAGATCAAGGTGCGGGTAGCTGTTGAACGAATGGAGTATGAGCCCCGAGCTGCCGTACCTGAATTTTGTAAATGATGTATTCACAAGCCCCCATCCCATGCGGATCGCCTCGTATGGCGACATACCCGTGGCGATCTGAACCGCGGCAGATGTCACTCCACCCGAGGTGAACACAACCACCCTGCTCCCCTTTACATTTTCAGCGATTATTGCATTTATTGATTCCATGACCCTCTGCCTGAAACCCGCCCAGCTTTCGACTTCATGCGAGAGCGATTCACCGGCCAGCCACTTTGCCATGACCTTTTCGAAGATTACCTGGAATGACCTCTTGTCAGTATAAATTTTTTCAAGAAGGGGGACAAGAGAACTGTCTTCGGCCACAACAAGGGGAACGTAGTGATGCATTATGCTGTCCGACTGGTACTCGCACAGCCCCTCAAGCCTCCTGAGCCATGGCACCTTGAGAGATTTGGTTCCCCTGAAAAACTCAAGGACCAGGTCCGCAGTGTCCATCTGCCTGTTAAGAGTGCCCGAATAGGCCGCGTCATAGGCAGCGCCGCAGTTCATGAGGTAGCAGGCAAGAGCCAGGCACTGCTCGCGCCCGGTGTCAGAGAGAACGTCGTAATCCCCCCTGCCAAATGAAGCCTGTCCATGACGTATGAAAGTAATTTCGCCCATCAGTCATCTCCTGTATATAACCATAGCAATATAAGACGTTCCAGTCAAGAAAAAAAAGACGGACGTCCGTTTTTTTATTGATTTTTATCGGGGTTCCTTGCAATGATTATATTATATTAAAACTGGAGACGGATTTCAATTTTACATGAATTTGCGGAGCAAATCTGTCATCCTGCTGCAGCAGGGTATCAAAAATTGAAAATGTTTACCCTGAATACATAAAAATCGAAGGTGTATATGCGCATTTTAGTTTGCATAAAACAGGTCGCAGACCCTGAATCAAAACCGGTGTTATCCGCCGATGGCAAATGGGCATCATACGGTGAAAATACCTCATACAGAATAAACCGCTTTGACGAGCACGCCATTGAATGCGCGCTTCAGATAAGGGAGGCCAGCCCCGGCACCCTGATTGACGTGATATCCATAGGCCCTCAACGGGTCAGGAATGCCATCAGGCGCGCCATCGAAATGGGCGCTGACAGCGGATTTCACATTGAACATGATAAAGATGGCTACATAAGCCCTCTTCAGAGGGCACATATGATCGCAGGATTCTGCAGAAAGAAAATGTACGACCTCATAATAACCGGAACCATGTCGCAGGACATGATGTCAGGCCAGACCGGGCCCATGACCGCGGCACTGCTCGGTATACCATCCGCCACAACAGTCATCGCCTTTCGCATTAACGCATTGTTAAAAAACGTGCGCGTTGAAAGGGAGCTCGAATCAGGCCTGCGCACATCCATGGACCTGGCGTTACCGGCACTCCTGGCAGTCCAGTCAGGCATTAACAGGCCCCGCTACCCTTCACTATCAAACGTCATGAGGGCAAAAACCGCAGACATAGAAACCGTCACGCCGGCAGCAGAAGATCTGATCAGACCGCGCGAAAATGTCAGGCAGGTAATGCAGGTTACATCGGGCAGGGGCGGAGTCGTGCTTCAGGGGTCCAGCGAAGAGAAAGCGGAAGCCCTCTGGCAGATGCTTCACGAAAAATCTTTGATATGAGGGGGACAGAGATGATCAGTTCAATAATGGTAATGTGCGATCAGAAAGGCGGCCGGGCACTGCCGGTCTCCCTGGAGATGATTTCATGCGCGCGGAGAATCGCCGGGAAGAGCGGTGCGCGGATAACAGCTGTCATGCCATCACATGGTGTTGAGGCCGTGCCCATGAACGGAGCCGATCTCCTCGTTATTGACAGCCCTTCGCTCGCAGAATACTCTGCCGAAGCATGGAGCAGTGCCGCGCTCATCGCTGCACGGAAGCTCGACGCACAGATGATACTCATTGCCGATACCTCAAGGGGCAGCGATTACGCACCGCACGTTGCGGCGGCACTTGGCGCGGCATGCATCACATCGGTATACGCAGTGGAAGTTACTGACGGCATCCCGCAGTTCAGGCGGGCAGGATTCCACGCGAAGCTCGACATGGTATATGAATGCGGCACAGGGCCGGCAGTAATTACCCTGCTGCCCGGAGTATTCAGCCCCGATGTGTCCGCATTACCCTGTGGCGCCGTAGAGCACATGGAAGCTGACATAAAGACCGTGGCCATGTCGGGCATATCCACAACCTGTACAGGTGAGCGGAATGTTGAACTTGACAACGCGGATGTAATCATATCCGCAGGCAGGGGCATCGGGAAAGCTGAAAACCTTGAAATGATAAAGTCCATGGCAGCCCTGTTCCCAAAATCAGCAGTAGCGGGCTCAAGGGTCGCATGCGACAACGGGTGGATTGAACACAGCGCCCAGGTCGGGCTTACCGGGAGGACCGTTTCACCTTCACTCTACGTGGCATGCGGGATATCCGGATCGCCGCAACACATAACAGGCATGAAGGATTCAAAAACCGTTGTGTCGATAAACCGTGACCCTGACGCGGCAATATTCCGTTATTCCGACATATGCATAGTGGATGACCTGGAGAAGTTTTTACCGGCATTTATTGCTGAAGCAAAAAAGCACAGCGGTCAGAAATAGTAACGTATCCTGAAATTAGCAAGCCTGAAATAGAATACGATCCTGTCGCCAAAGCCCACAAACGCCACAGCCGCGGTACAGAGCGCCATTATTACCGATACAATTACCGGGTGTTCAGCGAACCTTTTCATAAGCGATGCATAAAGTTTTTCAAGAGGTGAAACTTTCTGTTCCAGGTTGATAGTGAACCCGGCGTATACAGCATCTGTCCAGACCTGCACCTTCCGTCCGCCGGAATACTTCCAGTATTTGCATTTCACTCCAATCACGTAGCTGCCGTTGACCAGGCCGCGCACAGGAAGCAGGTTGTTCTTGTAATTTATCCTGCCCGCAGGTTCACGCCTCGTATCGCCGATCACAACGGAATAACCCGAAATCCTTTCTTTCTGAATATTCCTCGTGGTAATAAACGCATCAAACTCCGGCCTGTTATATACTCCGTCCGCGGCGAACGGAAGGTTGATCTCCACAGACGGGACCGCGGCCTCCACCTTCTTCTCTTTTTTCCCGAAATCCTGGTCTGCAAGTTTTTTCATGTATTCAGTATCAAATTCCCCCTCGGTACCGACTATGAAACCGTATGTGGCAACCTTGCTCACCTGGTTAGTCATGCTGATCGCAGCAATATTGAAGTAATAAATGCCGTTCTCCAGGCCGGTGAATTTAATTTCGAACTGCTCAATAAATTTATCAGGATTGACCGCTATGCCCTCCGACAGGCTGTAGACAAAGCCCTTGAGCCTGCGGGTATCATTGACTGCCCACCTGAACACAGCATCGGTATTAACAGACTTTCCCCCCTCCGGGTGAGTCGTCGAAATCACGATGGGCATGGAGAGCGGGTTTGAGCTGACCTGCAGCCTGTAGTGAACCGTACGGCTCATGTTGTCAGCACCGTCAATAGTCCTTATGTGAAAATATGTTATGCCGTCTTCCAGGCCGTTTATGTAGAACCTGTCAGCGTCCGCTTTAAGCGTCTGTATCTGGGGATTGGTATCGGGATTCTTGTCAACCACGGTCGCGTACCCGGCAATGCCCGATTCATCGCGAGGCCTGTTCCATTCAATTACCGCATCGGTGTTCTTTGACCATGCGTCCTGTGAATGCGTACCCGACCTTACGACAGGCGCATCGGCTGATATATCCGAAAAGAGGCTCACTATCCGGCCTGCCTCTTCCCAGAACACCATGACCCTGCGTGTGGTATTCACTACAGAAGCGTTCCTCCCCGGTTTCTTCCTCACAGAGAGACCGGTCTCATCCGACAGTTTCCTGTCAGACAGGGAATACCTCCTGAGATAGACCGTGTTCTGTTTTTCGCGTGAATCGTGCCATATTATATAGAGATCGTTGCCCGGCCCCGGCGAGATATCGGGCGAATAACAGTTAACATTCGTTGTGGATATTTTTGTCTGCTCCTCCTCCCAGTTTTCACCAAAATCGGGGCTCTTCATCATCCTGATGGCCCAGGTCTTTTCCTTGTTGTTCATAAACACAAGGTATACAGTCCTGTCAACAATCTCGATAGAGGGGGCCTGGTAGTTTGAACCCTGCGGTGTGACCCTCTCCGCGCTGCTCCAGTTTTTTCCATAGTCGTCTGACCCGGTAAAATAAATCGAGTCCTGGTAGTTCTTCTCCTTTGCCTGCCACGCGACAGCAATCCTGCTTCCCGAAAACTTGATTGCCGGGAAGAAGGCGCCCCTCATGCCCCCATCGAGCTCTGCAACCGGTTCTGGCTGTCCAAACTTCCCGTCCTGACCGGCTACTGCATGTAAGAGGTTAAAAAACTTTCCCTTATACGCGGTGAAGAACAGGTGAAGCCCTCCCCTGTTGTCAAATTTCAGGACGGGCAGGATCTCCATCTGCAGCCCGAATGTTATGCGCTCAGGCTGGGACCATGACGCACCCAGGTCTTTTGAGTAAGCCTGGAACATGCTGCCGCCTGAATCATCGCCCGACACCGAATACCAGGCGACCCTGATCTCCCCGTTGTCCGAAATAGTCACGCATGGAGTGCTGTTGACCTGTGAATCGACCTCCGCGATCTTCACCGCTGGCATAAAACTCATGCCGCTGTCAAATGAAGCGTTGACGTATATACCGCTTGTCCCCTTTGACGCGCCTTCGTATACTATTGCAATGGTATTGGCGTTCCTGTCGGTGTTAACGCTGCGGCATTCAACGCCTGCCGGCGAATATACCCTGAAACTCTCCCAGCCCACAGGGTCAGTGCTCACCTGGTCAGACTGCGTAACAATAACTGAAAGCACACTAAAGAGAACAAAAATCATCAGCATGAACACAACCAGCCTTAACCGTGGAAAACGGAAGACCATGCCGGATATTATGCTGAAGAGCCGTTTCATATATTATTCAGATATTCCTTTTTCTCCAACGGGGAACGCCGTGCCGTCAGGGCTTACAGTTATGATTATGGCCGGAAAACCACCGGTGCGTATACCGGCCCGTATTATTATCGGTATTATTGAGCCTATTATTCACATGAAAATCGCCACACAGGTTTAAAGTTTCATTGAACAGCACACTGCTGAAGATAAAACCGGCTGCTTTAAAAAAACAGGAAGGATTCCTCCAGAAATCAGCTTTATGCTGTACCATTAACAAATTGGATGTACGCATAATGATTTACCCCCCGCAGGAGGCTGTCCTGAAACAATAGTGCTATTGAAAACCGGTTTATGACCGGTATATAAAAATATTTATTGAAACATTATCGATTAAGTGTATAATGTGCAGGATGGTACACTATGGGCACTTTTACACGACATGATATAATAATTCTCTGCGTATCAATCGCAGCCATGCTGGGGCTTTCCAAAATTATGGGGGAACTCTTTAACAGGATAAAAATCCCCCCGGTTGTCGGAGAGATCTTTGCGGGGATTATGCTTGGCCCCACGCTGCTTGGAAGGATATCCCCTGAACTGTACACCCTTATCTTCCCGGCTGCGCCGTCAAACCCTTTCCTCTGCCTGGAGACCTTCATACTTCTTGGCGTAATTTTCCTGCTCCTGGTGGCCGGGCTCGAAGTAGACCTTTCATCTGTAATCCGCCAGGGCAAAACTGTCATGTTCATAACCATAGTGAGCATTACTATACCTTTTTTTATGGGGATGATTGCGACGCTCATCTCCCCCGGAACCTTCGGCGGAAACTCCAGGATCATCCCGCTTGCCATATTCGTCGGAATCTCGGTATCAATAACGGCCCTGCCGCTGATCGCCAGGATACTCCTGAATATGCAGCTGTTCCACACCGATTTCGGCGTACTGATTATGACATCCGCCGTGATAAAGGACCTGGCCGGCTGGTTCCTCTTCTCAATACTGATCCAGCTTGTACTCACCGGAAGCATAAGCGGAGCAACCGTCGCAAAAACCGTAGTTCTAACTCTGGCCGTATCCATACTCATACTAACCCTGCTGCGTTATCTGATAAACCTTATCCTCCCGCGTATACAGTCAGGGCCGCAATGGCAGGGACGGGTAATTACATTCACAGTTGTTACAGGACTGCTGCTCTCCGCGCTCTCCGAGGCCGTGGGCATACACGCGATTTTCGGGGCATTTCTTGCTGGTATAGCCATCGGCGACTCCCCGCACCTGCGCGAACAGACGCGTAACATCATCACGCAGTTTGTAGACAACATATTCGCGCCGCTCTTCTTCGTCTCTATCGGACTGCGCATTGACTTCATTACCGGATTCAACCCCCTTCTTCCGGTAATCCTGCTCCTGATAATATATAGCGGAAAATTCTCCGCCATGGTGCTCGCTTCAAGGTTCCTGGACATGAAACTTGGCGAGTCCATGGCAATCGCCTCGGGCATGAGTTCCAGCGGAGCCATGGGTATCATCCTTGGCATATTCGCCCTGCACAACGGGCTCATACGCGAAGACCTTTTTGAGGCCATAGTGCTCTCTGCAGTAGTTACCTCGATATTGAGCGGGCCGCTCATGAAATACTTCCTTAAATCCGACGAAAATATAAATCTGGTTGACCTTATTGACAATAAACTGTATTTAGCTGATCTTAAGGCCATGAACCCGGCAGAAGCGATAAAAAAGATGTCAGCCCACCTGAGCGGAAGGCTGCATGTTCCGGATGAAACAGTTGCCGGCCTTGTAATTGAAAGGGAGGCGATTATGAGCACCGGTATTGGGAACAATGTTGCCATACCTCACGCAAAAATCCCGGGCCTGAGAAAACCCTGTGTTGTTATTGCGCGGGCAGAGAACGGCATCGACTTCGATTCTATCGACGGCAAGCCGGCGCACCTTATATTCATGATACTTACACCAACCGGCAGCCAGCACGCGCAGATACAGCTGCTTGCCGATATTTCAAACATTTTCATGAACAGGGAAACCAGGGAAAACGCGATTAAGGCAAAAAGCTATCGTGAATTCATGTCAGTTATAAAAACGGTTCAGAGAAAATCCAGGGGACAGAAGAAATGACATTCAGAGAAATAATCAGAGAGAACACAGACAGGCTCTTCATAGTTGACACCGAATGTTTCATAGTCTTCACGGGAAGCTCAATCAACGACGAGCGGCCATTTATCCGCATCGGCACATGGTACGACCTCCCGGTGGAGATTATACCCCTCATAGAAAACGTTATCCTCACAGACAGGATACTGGGAAACCCGGCCCACGAACAGTTCAACATTGACATAAAGGAACCTGTTGCAAACAGGTACATAGGCGGCGAGTCCATAATCAGGAGGTTCCTGGACTACCAGAAGAACTTCGGGCTTGACCTGACCAATGTTTCGGTGGTAAACATCGAGAAGGACATTCCCGAACTCCCAAAACACAGCAACATCTCAGACAGGGACCAGTTCATTGGAGTATTCTACAGCGACGGGAACATCAAGATTGTCCATGACGGCGCGGATATCCTGAACCTGAACAGCATACTGTCAGAAAACGTCAGCGTCCCCTCCATACAGGAGATGATCTCGCAGGAACACAGGGGTAGCGACAGGTACTCGGGCGCGGGATTCGTCATTGCGGACTCCAATCCCATATTCTACAGCGGGGGCTACTTCACCTCGTACCAGTACCCTTCGTCGCCGCTTGAAGTTTTTTCACGCCTGGGGATCGACCCGGCCAGGATACGCGAAGTACTGCTTCCGTCCCAGAACATACTCAACCTGTCGAGCCTGATGAAATTTAAAAATTCCCGCAGCGGGAAGGTCCGCATATTCTCTGACAACCCCGAACAGTTTGACCTGATCAAGAGGCTGTTTAAAAACTGCACGCTGGTCGACGAACGCTTCTCATCGATGAACCTCCAGACCGGCGACGGTCTGAGGATCACGGCCATGGAAAATTCACCCAACATAAAACTCGGGTTTAAACTTAAAGATTCAGCCGATGAATTCAACGTTCCCTTCATCAAGTACCATCACGACACAAAAAGAATCCTCAGGGAGAACCCCGACCTGGTGCTCATAACATATACAGCCTATGAGGAATCCGCCCTGCTCTTCAAGTCATCGGAGGTTCCGGTGATCATAGTTGATGACGGCAACAGGAATATCAGCCGCATAGGTGAATCAAAACCCGTTGTAAGGAAGGGGATGCAGTACGAAATCCAGAAATTCGAATCAGAGCAGGAGATCATAAACCTGCTGGAACTCCCGGCAGAAATATCCGCCGCCTTCTCATCAAAGGACATGCCGGCCATTGATGCATGGATAGAATCGCTGAAGTCCGGCGAAGATAGCTTCATGGAACGTTTCAACGCATCAACAATGATTACGTTTTATCTCAACACAACCAGTGACCGCAAATTCTTCAGCGCCCTGCGCCAGATACAGCAGAAATACTTTATCAAAACCGATTCCCGCATTCCTGATGACGCAGTTTCAGGATACAAAACCATTCTTGCCATGCACAAGAAACTCTGCTACCAGATCATAAGCAGGGTTAAACCCCAGGCAGGTTCAAACTTTACCGACGTATACAGCGCCGGGGCACTGAACCGCGCCGGGCTTTCCAGTGAACAGAAAAAAACCGGTGAAAGGATACTTGCAGACCGCGAAAGGCTCTGGAAACTGCTGGCATATTTTTATAACGACCGCAAGGCCTCGGGAAAATTCGAAAAACTCGAAAACCAGGTAATGCAGTTGAAAGATGAGATTGAAAACAGAAAAGAGATATATTCAAGCGACCTGTACCTACAGGACGCCGAGCACATAACAGCAACAGGACGTTTAAAATCGTCAGGGCGTCAGGATAAAACCGGGATTTTCGGCAGCGGCTTATTGTCAACTCACAGCGCAGCAGGTATAACAGGTCATGGAACAGATAAAACGGGGAGAGCTGTCGGCTCTTCAGCAGGAGAAGGTGCGGCAAAGGCTTCTCTGCCGCAAAGGATAGCATGTCTTTTTACAGGACGCGCCGGATCCCCCGCAGGTACTACTGCCGGAACCTCTGCCGGGCCAGGTACCGGCCAGGTTATTGACACTCAGGAAAGCATATCCCGGCAGGGCCATGCCGAAAGCGCCGGGATGACGATTGCATCAAGGATAGGATTCTTCCTTACAGGCAGTGTACCGTCAGGCGCAGCCGGTGCAGGCGGCAAAACTGGGGCAGGAGGCAGAACCGGCGCAGAAAGCCTCCGGGGCCAAAAGCGTGGAAGGTCTGCGGGAGATGAGCCTGGTATGCCGGCAGAAAAAATGTCATTCCCGGCAAGGTTATGGCGCTACCTCTCCGGGCGCAATTCATGGAGCGGCGAAAGCTCATGCGATGAAAAGGGCAGAAGCCTGCTTACTACAGGACAGAGGGTACGGCGGTGGATTGGTGTCACTCTTCCACTGGTGATAATTGCCGCTGCGATAATTTTTTTCACATACAGGTACATGCACAAAGGGGAAGCAGTGAAACCCGCTGATGAAAAAATTGAAGGCGCCACGGAGAATACGGGCGAGATCATCACCGTGAAGAGGGTAAATGAAGAGGAGAAAATTTTACTGCAGGAGAGGAACGTAATCATTAGGGACATCGACATATACAATTACGCAAACGAAGTTGCCCTGAAGAACGGCTTCGAAAAACTCACATATTCAGGCATTAAAAATAAAAATCCCCACTGGATATATCCCTCCAACATATTCATCATGCTTGACGGGGAACAGGTCGTGGTACAGAAAGGCGACACGCTGTGGGACCTTGCACGGGCCAAGCTGGAGAAGATGAACGCGGACTTCTACAAAATCATTGCCGAGCTTGAAAAGACAGACCCGTCCGATAAAGCAAAAATGAACGATCTCATATCAAAGGCCGAACAGTTTGCCTACATACCCAGACAGAAAGAGATTATAAAAAGTTACAGGTCAAAGACCGGTAATGGAAACTAAAAAGTATTACATAGAACCAGTAGAGATTGAGATTTACCTCAAGAAAGCCGGCATTGTCAGGACCATCATCAAGGACCTGCGCATAGAACTCATAGACGTTGTACCCCTGCACGAAAGGAGCCGGGAGATTTTTGATTACTTCAAATCCATGGATGAACCCATAGACCTTATGGAGGTCCAGAACCAGTTCCCTCAATACATACGAAACATATACGAATCGTACTACAAGAACATGGAGCTTTACGAAAAGCTCAGCATGCACTACAAGTCAGGCCTGTCAGGAATAAACGAATCATGGAGGAGCTCGCTCTACTTCACAGAGCT
This sequence comes from uncultured Leptospirales bacterium, assembly GCA_964440335.1. GTDB lineage: Bacteria > Spirochaetota > UBA4802 > UBA4802 > UBA5550 > JAAYBQ01. Next base: position 21,836 of record CAYTSF010000010.1, on the reverse strand, counting down.
TCTTCTGAAATATGAGCCCACTGTCGCGTCAACCGAGATACTGGGAGACTTCAACACGTACAACCTCAATTACATAATTAACAGGCTCAACGCTCTGGATGAAAAATTCCTGCTCGAGGATTCAACAGTGGTTTACCTTATCAAAAGAAGACGTGAAGCCTACAAAGACAAAGCACCTGACAGGGAATTTGAAAAGCTGGTGGAGCTGTGGGAGTATAACGTCAAGGGTGACAGGTAATCACCAGAAAAGCCAGTATACGATGTCCATGGCAATCAGTAGTATGACAAATATGATGAAGTACCTGGTAATTTTATACAGGATGTTTTTCATAATCCCCCCGCCCCTTCTTGCTTTATGAAACGCTGAAAACCCGGATCAGTTAGTACCCGGATTTTCAATAGGCTGGTTGTCATCCTGAACATCGTCAACAACTTTTACCTTGCCGACCAGCTCTTCAAGTACTGACTTCTCCTGCTTGATTATATGATAGTTGTCTTTGTGATGGATTATCATTGCAGCATAATCTAATTTTTTCGCTGAACCGGTTGTGTCCTGGCCAGGGGCTGAATTCAGGTACTCAAGCGTAGCCATGATCAGCTTGTAATTATAATTTTCCACGTATGACCTGATGATAAGCTCCGCCTTGTCAAACTCACCGTTCATAAGGTACTTTGACACCATCTGCTCCTTCCTGAACCTGACCTCTTTCTCAATCCTGCCCTCAGTATATGTAGAACCTGCATCAGTGCGGTTCCCCTGATTGCCGGTGCCGTCATCACCCGAACCCGTGTTACCTGTGGCGGACTTCTGCTCCTTTACATACTCCTCCCAGGTCTTGTTCATCTCCTTGATGTAATCATCATCATTTTTGTCAACGAACCTGCTGAAAAAAGGACGGGCCTTGTTCTCCTCCTTGAACATCTGGTTGAATATCTTTCTCTTTGTTTCGATATTCTGGCTGGTATAGAGTGAAAGCAGGGCATACCTCTTGGCCCTCCTGGCATAGGTTATCCCCTCTTTGTACTTGAATATCTTATACGAATACAATTTGGGATGTGAAGCCTCCCCTATCTTGTAAAAAGAATTTGATACTGTTCTATCCCTGTATCCAAGAGTAAGGTACTGCCTTGCGATGTTATTTTTTGACCTGATTATAACCGGTGCGAAACTGCCGAGCATCTTCTTTGAATCCTCCAGGTAGAGTTCAAAAAGAATGTATTCATAGAGCTTTACCATGTCCTCCTGCGATTTATAAACGTTATCGAATGCCTTTTTGTATTCCCCCTGGAGAAAGAGTACTTCGGCATTAAAATGGTTCTGGTATATGGTAAAAAGAAGGTCTTTCTTGTCCTGGGCGAAATTGGTAACACATATGTCGATGTAATCAACAAACTCCCTGTTCTCCTTGAGTATCCGTTCAACATAGGTCTGGTCTATGGCCGCGGAAAGATCCATGATGGCTGAAAATACCAGTATAGATAAAGTTAGTATTCCTGTTCTGATCTTCATTATTGACTTCCCCTTGCAGGTATAATTCACCCGGACGCAAAAACGATATTCTGTCCTCTATAGAAATTATCGTCCGAACATTATAATATCATAAGAAAAAGATCGGGCAATAATAAAACCCGCGTGTATTAAATTTTATCCGAATCCCTTTTTATATTGACATTATGTTCCAATAGCATAACAATAACAAAAGAGCGGTTAAAAAACTATGTTTTTTAAAATGCCAGGGCAGTTCTTACCTCTGAGACTTTCGGTAATAATTCCCCGCCCCAAAAGGCATTTAAAAAAACGGCGTTTTAACAGAAAAGTAGTTCTAAACTGGCATGACATCAATAATGAAATATAAAAGTAACCGGTGAAAAATGGACTCAGGAAAAAACCAGCATTCTGAAGACAATATTCTGATAGTTAAAGGCCGCTTCAAGTCAGGATCCAACAACCTGTATGGCCTGTTTCTTCTTATTTTCAATAATATGAAAAAGCTCGACACACATCATGTGATAGTCTCCTCATATTCCGACATGTACGATTATGAACCCCATGCGTCATGGGAAAAATACGAAGAACATATAGTGGACAGAAAATGGAAGGGAAATTTCAACAATTCCATGACCTCTGCCATCATGGAATCCTTTTCTGCACTTTCTGAGGAATCGAGGACCCTTAACCAGCTTTTTGAGTATATCTATAACTACGATTATGACCAGATGGATATTATCCTCTACGATATAATTAACAGGATTATCCATGACAAGAACCTTGTAATGGAGACAATAATCCAGGAGGTAACCACCCAGGAATTCCGCAAGGTGAAGGATGACAGGGGAAAGCCATCCAAGGAAGAAACCGATGAAAAGCCCGAGGAAACCGACAGGCAGGCGGTGATACTACAGGTAAAACCGATTGTTTCACCTGTAAAAGGAAAACCAATATACGAACTCCGGATCGGTGACAGGATCATGATCAGGATAATCCCTTCATCCAGCAGGGAAAACTATTACATAGACCTCTACAACCTGCGTGAAGACAAGATGGTCCGCCCCATTCCCGCAACAGTCATAGATATAAAATCCACTACAGGCAAAAACAATCCAGTTGAAATCCTGGCGGAAATAACACCGGGGGTCTACGGGCTTTTCCTTGAAGAGGAGAAGCAGGTTAAACTCAAGCTCTTTGATCCGAAAACTGATGAACCGCTGGACAATACAAAGGGCACAAAATTCAACAGGCAGGGGGATTTTGAAGGGGACGAAGTCCGCGGATCAGCAAAAAGTATAATCATCATGGTTGCGCTTTTTGTCGTTATACTTGCACTGTTTATCCTGCTTATTTCAATGAGCTGGTAAAGAGGATAATATGAATACCGGTAAAGACTATATAATCAAATTTGCTCATGACAATAAAATCAAGTTCATCAGGCTCTGGTTTACCGATATTCTTGGATTTCTCAAGAGTTTCGCCATAACAATAGAAGAACTTGAAGATGCCATAAATGAAGGCGTGCGCTTTGACGGGGCGACGCTCCACGGCAACATACGCACCGATGAAGAGGAGATGATCGCGCTTCCGGATGTATCAACCTTCCAGCTGCTTCCATGGCGCCCGCAGGAGGATTCCGTTGCCAGGATGTTCTGCGATATCTACAACGTGGACATGACACCTTACGAAGGCGATTCAAGGTATATCCTGAAAAAGAACCTGAAAAAAGCAAATTCCATGGGCTTTTCATACTACGCGGGGCCGGAGATTGAGTTTTTCTTCTTTAAAAATGCATTGACCCCTGAGATACTCGACCAGGGGGGATACTTCGACCTGACACCTCTCGATGTGGCTTCTGATTACAGGAGACAGACAGTCCTTACCCTCGAAAAGATGGGCATCGACGTAATTTCCTCACACCATGAAGCGGCATACAGCCAGCATGAAATCGACCTGCGCCATGAGGACGCACTGACCACCGCCGACAACATCATGACATTCAAGGTTATAGCTAAAGAGATAGGCCAGATGAACGGGATATACGCATCCTTTATGCCAAAACCCCTCATGGGCCAGAACGGTTCAGGCCTCCACATCCACCAGTCGCTTTTCATGGATGAAGAGAACATCTTCTTTGATCCATCCAACGAACAGCACCTGTCTGAGACCGGACGTCATTTCATAGCCGGCCTGCTCCATCATGCAAAGGAATACACCGCAATTACAAACCAGTGGATAAATTCCTATAAGAGATTCGCCCATGGATTCGAAGCTCCGACCCATATCGGATGGAGCACAAGAAAACACTCAGCGCTCATACGCATCCCGAACAGCAGGCCCAAAAAACAGGCATCAATGCGGATTGAGCTTCGCAGCCCTGACCCGGCATGCAATCCCTACCTGGCCTTTTCTGCAATACTATCGGCAGGACTCCGCGGCATCGAAAAGAAATACGAACTCCCCGACAAAATGGAAAGCATCATTGAGCAGGGCGGGGAATCCGGGATCAACTCGCTTCCTAAAAATATGCATGAGGCATTAGATTATTTCAGCAAAAGTGAACTGATGCAGGAGTGCCTTGGCCCGATTGTTTTCAATAGATTCATAGCCAACAAACTCTATGAACAGGAGGAGTTCAACAGGTTTATCACTGACTATGAAATAAACTCATTCCTGCCGATGCTCTGACATGAAGCGACCTGAATGCAGCCTGATCGGATGCGGCAGGATAGCCTTCCTCCTTGAAAACGACAGCCTGCGCCGGAAACCCTGCACACACTTCGGCGGCGCAACTTCAGCCGGCCTAAAAATTACATCAGCATGCGACACCAGCCCGGGACGCCTGGCAATGTTCAGGTCCGCCTCCGGCATTGACGAAAACTCATGTTATGCGGACCACAAAACGCTCATAGCAGACCGGAAACCGGAAGTAGTCATCATCTCGACATGGACCGGCAGCCATTCAACTATCGCGGTCGATGCTATACGCGGCGGCGCGCGGGTCGTTGTCCTGGAGAAACCCGTATCTCATTCTCTTGCTGAAGCAGGCAGAATCATCAAGGCAGCAGAGGAGCACGGCGCTTCAGTAATTGTAAACCACGAAAGAAGGTTTGACAGCAGGTACAGGAAGGTCAGGTCCATGATCGATTCCGGCGCCATTGGCCGCGTCATCAGCGCAAACGCGAGGATGCATACCGGCAGGTACAGGGGACGCTCCGCAGTTACCGAGGGAGGGGGCCCGCTGCTTCACGACGGCACGCACCTCGTAGACATTCTGCGTTTTTTCTTCGGCGAGATTTCATGCGCCAGCGGCAGGTTTACCCGGATAGAAAGAAGAATTGGATTCGAAGACTCGGCAACGGCATGGCTCACAACCGCGTCGGGCATAGATATTTTTCTTGAAGCAGGCGGCGGCAGAAAATATTTTCTCTTTGAACTGGAAATATGGGGAACAGAGGGTAAGATTATCATAGGCAATGGAGTAAACAGGCTCTTCAGGTATAAAAAATCCTCCATGTACAGCGGATTCAATGACCTTGTCGAAACCGGATTCCCCGCAGTAAAACCTAACAACTGCTTTGTGGAACTTTACAAAAACGTGAAGGGGATAATAAAAAGCGGCCGGGCAGCGGATGAGTCAACACTGCTCGACGGGTACAGGACACTGGAGGTCATCCACGGAATATACCAGTCTTCATACATGAACGGGAGAAGTATCAGTTTTCCGTTGAGGCCGCGCAGCATAAATATTAAAAAAATCTTCAGCCTGGAGTAAAGGCTGCCAGCTTCATGCGGCTTTAAATAAACCCACCCTCTGCGAGTTTATTCATCAGGTCACTCCCGGTTTTATCTTCCTGTGCTGAGTAAATTCCATCCTTTCCGTAAAGCAGCATCTGCTCAACGTATTTGGCAAGTATATCAGTTTCAACATTGATTTCAGTACCCGGCCTCCAGAGCCCGATATTGGTTTTGTCGAGCGTCTCAGGGATCAGGTATAGCCGGAACCACGACTCCCCGGCATCAACAACAGTCAGGGAAATACCGTCAGTTGCAATGGAACCCTTCTTCACAATATGCTTCATTCTGCTCCTGTCCACTGCAATATCTATCTCCACGCCTGATGAATCCCTCCTGACAGAAACTACCTGCGCCTTAAAATCAACATGTCCCTGAACTATGTGCCCGCCGAGCCTCGCAGCCAGGGTCAGGGCCCTCTCCAGGTTCACGGTCAACCCGGACTTGAAGCTGCCAAGCGTTGTGACACCAAGGGTAACTCGCGACACAAAAACCGTAAATGACCCCGAGGCAAGCTCTGTGACAGTCTGGCACGCACCGTTGATTGATATAGAATCGCCAATGCGCGTGCCCTCAAGTACAGCCGAAGCGTTGACCGTAAGCAGCATGCCGTCTCCCGAGTTCCTCAACCCGGCAACAATACCCTTCTCTTCTATAAGTCCGGTAAACACATGAACCTCACATCATTTCAAAATTGTATTCTTCCCTGTAACCGCAGACCATGATATCATCACCCAGCATAACAGAGGTGATATCACGAAGCCTCACCGATTCTGCAATCGTTTCTCTCTCAGCTCCGCCCACCGGGGCAAGGCCGCTCCCTATGATCTTCGGCGCGATTATGTATATGAACTGGTCTATCTCCCCCGCATCATAAAATGAACCGTTTATGCCGCTCCCCCCTTCGAGGAGGGCTGTCATGACGCCCCTCCCTTTAAGATATTCCATGATGAAACGCACCTCTTCACCACGGGTGGCAAAATCCCCGGTTACAACATTAAGCGGGCCGATGCTTTCCCGCAGGGATAAATTTGCCGAGGTTTTTCTTTCAATATCTTCACGCGAAGAGATTATCACATAATTATCATCCCTGGTAAAGTTGCATTTTTCAGGCATAAAGTCGGGTATACCCACAAGCACCCTGAGCGGGTCAGAGACTTTATCAAGTTCAGTCGTGACAAGCTGCTCGATAAAAAAATTTTTTCTGCCGCTGAAATGCACATTCTGCTGCTTCATAAAAGCTGACACGTCGCTGCTGAACTCATCGAACCTGACAGTGAGCGAGGGATTGTCGTTCATAAAAGTATTTTTGCCTATTATTATCGCGTCTGTCACACGCCTGAGACGATGGGCCAGCAACCTTGAATAATCGTTCGATATCCACTTTGAATCCCCTGAAGATGTGGCGATCCTGCCGTCAAGGGTCATTGCGCATTTGTTAACTATGTACGGATCTCCCCTAAGTATGAATTTCTTGAAACCCCTGAGCAGATCGGCTGCCTGCATTGAAAAACCGTGCATGAGCTCCACCTCGACACCCGCCTCCTTCAGCCTGGCAAAACCCCTTCCCGATACCAGGGGATTGGGGTCAAGCACAGGGGCATAGACCTTTTTTATGCCGCTGCTTATTATAGCTTCCGTGCATGGCGGAGTCTTGCCGTAATGGCTGCACGGTTCAAGCGATACAAAAATTTCGGCTCCGTGCAGGTCTGTCCCCCTGCTGCGCGCATCCTTTATGGCCGTAACCTCGGCATGGTCGCTGCCGAAAGGCCCGGTGCCCCCCTCGCCCGCAACCTGACCATCTTTTACAATGACAGCGCCTACTGCGGGGTTAGGCGATGTGCACCCCATTTTTGTAAAGGCCACCTCGCAGGCCCTTGTCATGAGCCTCTCTTTATCTTTCATTTGAGCTCATTCCGAACCTGATATAAATCCTGTCGATATCACCATCCATACCCAGTTCACTCCTCACCCGGCTCCTGACCTGATCATCGATCGCGTTGTTATATTTTTTTGTCTGAAGGTAACCGCCTGCGATGTTGCCGCCATAAAAAAACAGCGTAACCGCACCGGCAAGTATCCCCAGGGGCTCAGCGCCATACTGGAACGAGCCGTATGTTACCGCGCCGAAAATACTGATTACAGTCAGGGCGGTAAAACCTGTACCTGTATCACCGGCATACACATATCCCATGCCCGGAACCAGACCCAGCAAGGCTCCTATCAGGGGGGATTTCTTTTCGCTGTTCCTGGCAGCAGCCCAGTCCGCAAGCACTTTGTATTGAGAGAGTTCAGCAAGAAGTTCACCTGTCTGCGGGTCATAAGCGCTGCCATTTATAATATCCAGGCCCGCCTTCCGTTTGAAAATGATCTCTCTCATAAGATCATCAGAACATATTCCATAAACGGATTCAAGAACAGGTTTGCAGGCTGCATAGTCTCCTGTTAACATAAAACTGTCAATGACAAAGACTGACGGCACACAGTCCATTGCCCCGCCGCTGTACATGCGAGTCATATCGGAGTATCTCCTCCCCTTAAAGAGGATATACATTTCTATTGCTTTATACTTTTCCGCAGGAAGGTATCCGGGGTAATACGCCTCAAGCCTGCGAAGTTCAACACCCGCGCGGTAATATTCTCCTGATTCGATGAGATAATGAGTAAATGCAAGTATGTTTTCAGGTGTGAACTCAGCCGGGGTCTCCCCGGAAAATACAGGAGAGGAAACGGCAGTCAGGCAGAAAAAAACCAGGACTGCAGAGATCCTGGCCCTGACACTGACACGGAATTTTTTTCTGTCCGGGAGAGTGGAGCACATCCCGGACAGACTCAGGGTTACCTGCTCCTCCACTTTTCCCACCAGAGAACAGCCGGAGAGGCTATATAAACCGAGGAATATGTACCAATTATTATTCCAAAGAGCATAACAAATGCAAAGTTATGGAGCGTTTCCCCGCCAACAAAAAATATTACAAGGAGGGCAAAGAGGGTTGTTACACCCGTCAGAATCGTCCTTGAAAGAGTCTGGGTGATGGCCTTATTGATTACATCCTCGAAAGTTACCTTTGACTTTAATTCATTGGTTTCTCTGATCCGGTCAAAGATAACTATTGTGTCATTAATCGAATAACCATAGAGCGTGAGCAACGCAGCGAGTATCTGTATATCAAATTCTATGCCCATAAACCCGCAGAAGACTATTGATATTACCATATCATGAAACAGGCAGATCATGCCTCCAACTGCGTATTTGACCTCGAACCTGAATGCCAGGTAGACAGACATCATGAGAACCGCCAGGAAAGTCAGTTTCCATGCCGATTTTCTCAGGTATTCACCAATTGCCGGACCCACGGTCTCTTCGCTCTCGATCTTTACGCTTGAATACTTTTCGGCAATGACCAGCTTAAGGTGCTCAAGCCCGCACTTTCCGGCAGTTACATCAGCCGGGTCTTTTGGTGTAAAATCTGCGTTTATAACAAATATTTTTTTCTCCGCATCAGCTGTTTTCTGAAGTGAGACATTATAATCTTTAAGCAGTTCCTTTAATGTTGCTTCGTTGACAGCCTTGTCCTGAAACTCGGCAGTGATTTTGAAAACGTACTGCGTAGCCCCGTTCTCGATGCTTATGAATGAGACCAGCGGATACTTTTCAAAGAGTGCCTTCTTAAGAAGTTCACTTTTAGGCAGGCATTCATTCGGTGTCGCAGCGCCTGTTGCGTTTTTATCCGCACTTGCCAGTTTTGTTGTTATGATATATTCATTCTTATCAGGATCACCAACCTGCTGCACTGTTGGATTAAAATCCTTCAGCATATTCCGTATTGCCCCTTCATTGACTGACTTGTCCTGGAACCTTGCGATAATCTTGTGACCGCCGACAAAATCTATGCCGAAATTGAATCCGCCCCTTGCCATGGTAATTGCAGAAAGCCCGATAATCAAAATCCAGGAGGAAATGAATATGATATATTTATACTTTAGAAAATTTATAGTCCTTTCCAAAATGCTTCTCCTTATAGGCTCAGTTTCTTCATTTTTTTATTAAGAGAGATCAGCTCGTATACAAAGCGTGTCACATAAAGAGCCACGAACATGCTCACAATTATACCCACAAACAGGGTCACTGCAAAACCCTTGATAGGGCCTGTACCATACTGGAACAGTATAAATGCGGCAAGAAGCGTTGTCAGGTTTGAATCGAAAATTGTCCAGAACGCCCTGTCAAAACCATTTATAATAGCAATCCTGATACTCTTCCCCTTCCTGAGTTCCTCCTTGATCCTCTCGTAAATGAGAACGTTTGCGTCAACGGCCATCGCAGTGGAAAGAAGGAATCCGGCTATACCGGGCAATGTGAGTGTAAAACCGAGAAGTGATAATATCGCCAGTGTAAAAATAATATTAAGGATTAGCCCGATATCGGCAAAGAGTCCGCCAAGCTTATAATAGGCCAGGGCAAAGATAAAAATCCCTATGAGACCTATGGCAAATGCCTTCACTCCTGCTTCAATAGAATCCTGACCAAGTGACGGACCAACCGTTCTTTCCTCAACAATTTTCAGGTCAACGGGCAGTGCGCCCTCCTTGATAATCCTTGCCAGTGTGCTTGCCTCATCATAAGTAAAACCGCCGGTAATCTTTCCCGAACCGGAGGATATCTGGTCATTGATAGCCGGTGCGCTCCTGATCTTGTTGTCCATGACTATTGCCAGGAGTTTTCCCTTGTTCTCTTCGGCTGTTGCCATGGCAAGTTTATTTGCGCCTTCAGGAGTTGTTCTGAACGAAACAACAATACCGCCGGTATCATCCCTGTCTACGAGCGCCTCCTGGATATCTGTACCTTTTAACGCGATCTCTTTTTTAAGCACCATGGGCTGTTTGATATGTATGGCGCCGGTCGTATTGTCCCTCACCCACATGAAAAGCACCTCAAGTGTTTCGGGCAGGGCAATGGCTGCCGCGATTTCTTTCAGCAGGGCTTCCTGCTCCCTCGGGTCATCCGGTAGCAGGCGCCTGCCGGGGTAGGTTTTATCCAGTTCCGAGTCCCTGGGATCAGTCGGGTTCTTTATATTCTCCTGGAACCATTTAGCGGCAGTTCCGGAATATGTATCATCAACAAACCTGTAATCAAGCCCTACGGTTGATCCGAAGGCCTTTTTTACTCCGGCCGGATCCTTTACGCCGGGGAGCTGGATCTCAATAGCCTCATTCCCCCTGGTTCTGATGGAAGGCTCAGAAACACCAAATTTGTCTATCCTGTTTCTGATAAGCTCAAGTGCCTGCTGGGTTATTTCGGTTTTATCCTTTTCGGTCAGTTCCCTTCCCAGCTTTTTCTGTATTCCTTCATAATTCGCCTGAAGCGAGAGGTACATTCCCCCCTGGAGATCGAGCCCCAGTGTTATTTTTTTGGCCAGGAACATCCTTTCAACCCAGTGTTTGCGGATCTCGGCATTTGAAACTCCATCAAACTTGATCATCTCGTTCATTATTGCATTGGTAATATTTGTACCCTCAACAACTATGATCCTGTCGTTGATTGAAACTTTATACCCGCCTTCAGAAAACCGTTTTTGTATTGCGCTGATGTTTTCCTCGGTGGCGGTATTTGTAAGCTTTATCTCAAGCTGTTTTGTCCCCACAGTGGGGAGTATCAGCAATACCGCGAAAGCTATAAGACCCATGATAAAGATTGTTTTATAAACCATTCCCTTAGTCATTTAGACCCTCTGAAAATATTATTTCCTGTAACTGTTCAGTACGCTACTGCCGGACTTTCTGCCGCCCGGACTCCTCATTCTTGACTTGTATACAACAAAGACAACCAGTATAAACAGAATAATCCCGCCCTTGACAATAATATCAGCGGCGGTCTTACTCATCCCCAGAAACCCGCTGTCGCCATTAGCGTTTTCACTGCCGGAATCAGCAGACTGGTTTGAGGCCATCTCAATATTTTTTTCAGGCAGCTTTATATCGGGGATTCTCCTGTACTTGAAATCGCCTTCATTAATCTGTAGAAGCTCCCCATCGTATGAACCTGAAGGAGTTTCAGAAGTTTTCTCCTCGGCCTGGGCTTTACCTGAATCCCCGCTGCCGGTTTTAGATCCGGTCTTATCAGAAAATTTTTCCTTCTTTACTGCCTTCCCGGAATCATCCCTGGCAACATTTCCGGTATTATCGCCCTTAATTGATCCCGGATCATTTTTCCTGTCATTAAGTACAGATGCGCCGGAACCTGTATCATCCTGGCGCACCTCTGTACCGTCGGTTTTGTCAGAAACTTCCCCTTTACCGCTATCCTGAGACCAGGCCATGCAGAATGCCAGGCAGACAAAAGCTGTTAATACCGGTATTTTTATATTCCTCATAATAAATATCCCTGAATCAGGAAACCTTGCCCTGAATTGCACCCTTGATGAATTCAATATTAGTGTTGGTTCCGACTTTCAGCACAACAACGTCATTATTCACGCTCTGGACAACACCATACATCCCGCCCGAGGTGACTACCCTGTCCCCCTTCTGAAGGCTGTTTACCATAGCCTGGCGCTGTTTCTCCTTCTTCTGCTGGGGCCTGATCAGAAGGAAATAAAAAATCACTATCATCAGAACAATCGGAATCAGTCCTGTCCAGCTGCCTGAGCTGGCCGGGCCCTGTGCCTGCGCGTATGCTTCTCCAAACATATTTCAATCCTTTATATTTTTTTGCCGGTTATCTGCCGGGTTTTATGTACAATGAGAAACCATCATTATGCTGCCGGTAATAATGCATGATGGATTTTATCATAAGACTGTAAGACATACAGCTATCAATACTCAATAAATTGCAGGGTTATGTCAACTGATTTATTCGGAACATTTTCAGATGACCAATTCATGCCGAAAAACTCTCTATTTGCTGAAAATCAGCACGGGCGAATCAATGGTTATGTATTTTTCCATCTCAACCACATCCCGGTTATACATCCTTATACAGCCGCTGGAGCAGAGCCCGCCAATCGAGTCCTCGTCATTATTACCGTGTATTGCGATTCCATAACCTATACCTGCGGCCTTCCCGCGAACCTCCGGAACGAGGCCTTTTTTCAGGCCCGATTCGTACCTCTCCCTGTCCGCGCTGTTGGGGTAATCTATGCCGAAAAACCTGGGGCCATAGGCGTTGTCTCCCAGGTCTTCACCAGGCCTGCCGTATCTGTGAAACCCGGCAGAGGCCCTGAAATAGATCCCGTTCATCATCTTCAGTTTTTTGTAGGATGCGGTCTCTTTACCGGCATCCATGCTGAGTATCTCGTTTACGGTATAGGCCCCCTCGGGTGTCCTGTCATCACCCTCGTAGAGTTTGGGCATCATGTCCCGGTTGCTGCCATAACCTATCCTGTAGGTCTGAACCGGTTCAAGGTCACGGCCATAAACTGTAAGTGAAAAATCCTTTTTAACAATAACAATTGCGTATTTGCCGGGGTATGATTCAAAGGCTTTTTTCAGTGCATCCCTTCTGTCATCGGAACATGCCGCGGATAGAAGGGGCAGAATCATGCAAATAATTATTTTTTTACATAAAGTGCGGGCCATGACTACTTCCATTTCGGAGAAGAATTTTTGTCAGCCTTTTCAAGCTCTGCAACGACTTCCGCAGTGAGGTCAAAAACCGGCCTTGAATAGACCACCCCCTCACCGGTGTTCAGCAGGAAATCCACATTATATTTTTTGGCCACAGCTTCAACTGCGTTCCTTATTCTGACATAAATTGCAGCTTTAATTTTTTTCTCTTCTTCGGCAAGCCTGTTCAGTTCAGTCCTGTAATGTTCAAGTTCGGGATCGCTTCTATCGCCGGGCCTGTATTCCGGCGCAGACTCCTTTACCCTGATCTTCGCCAGCAGGTCCTGTTTTTTTATTTTCAGTTTCTGCGCCTCTTCGCTTTTGCCGAGCGCATATTCATATACCACCTCGAGGTTAATGTAGCGTATAACATAGCCTTCGGTCTGCTGCACAGCGGGCGTGGCGCATGATGCCGCGAGCAGGGAGAGCACCAGAATATGCAGCGGCCTGCGCATCAGAACCTCATGTCACCGATTGCGAACTGAAAGTTGAACCCGCCCAGAGTTTCGAATCCGTCATCATAAATCATCTTCTTTCCAAACCAGAAACGCAGCGGCATCATGGGGATCTGGACCTTCACGCCGAAGCCATAGGAATAAACAAAATAGGGCAGAAGATCCCCGTCAAAAATATCATCTATCCTCCTGAGCTTGCCGCTTTCCAGGTCGTCGTTCACATAACCCCTGTAAGTATCATTGAGGTGCTTCTCCCAGAAACTGTCTGTGTAAAGAGCGCCCGCATCAAAGAAGGTGACCAGCCACAGCATCTGGGGATGCAGCGGTATCCTGTACTCCAGGCCGTAAAGTATCCTGTCATAAAGCCCCACATAGCGCCAGGACTTGGGCAGGCGGCTGTCGCTGTATTCCCAGCCCCTCACAGTCTCCGGCCCGCCTATATCAAGACGGTCCTCGTATTCAAGCCACTCGTTGTTTTCATAGTTCTGGTGACCCTCAACCCAGCTTTTACCCAGCGGCGGCTTGATAAAATCCGCGCTGACCCTGAACTCAAAAACCGTGGGGTGCGTTTCAAGAAACGGCAGAGTGAACGGCGAAAAATAGGCATAGAACGAGGGTGTGTACTGGATAAAATGGTCATCCCCCCTGAAAAGCTGACCTCCGGTCAGCTCCATCGTAAGTCCTGTCCTGATACCGCTTGTGGGGTTCAGGTAGTTGTCCTTTGAATCCATGAAGGTGTAGAGTTTGAAGGTCCTCTTGCTCTGGAGCCCCCTCTCTACATTCATAAACACCTCGTCCGGGCTGTTGCCGGAAGGATCGGCATACATCTTGTAGGTGTGTATCCATGAACATCCTGAAACGAAGTAGTACCAGTACCTGTAGCTCAGACCGAGCGAATAGCCTATGCCGTGCAGCTTGTAGGTCGAGGTATCATCAGATTCAGGGAAGAGCGAAGTTGTTTCTTTCTGGTAGATATAATAGAATATGGAACTGCTGAAACCTATGGGCAGGTCAAAGAGCCACCTCTCCTGAAAGCTCAGGGTTACCGAAGTCTTCTGCGGCCCGTATTCAAACTTGATACCAACGGTCTGGCCGTTTCCCAGGAAGTTGTTCTCTGTAATATCCGCAAAGATGGAAAATCCTGCCGTTGAACCGTAACCTCCCCCGAGGGAGAGAGTACCAGAAGGCTGTTCCTCCACATCAACAATGAGGTTCATGTAACCATCTTTTGTGCCGGGCCTTACATCAAAATCCACCTGCTTGAAATATCCAAGGTTGTAGACCTTTTCACGGGAAATCTGCATCTTTCTTGCGTCAAAGATTTCCCCCTCTTTTACCGCCAGTTCCCGCCGGATGACCCTGTCCTTGGTCTTTTTGTTGCCCTTTATTATAATCTGTTCAATGAAGGCCTTCTTGCCCTCATCAACCTGGAAATCAATCTTAACGTACTTCCGCATCTCCTTGCGGCCGTCGACCTCAACCTCTTTATCGGTTATAGTCTTCTGCGGCACAACCCTTGCAAAGATGTAGCCCTTTGACGCGTATAACAGGCCGATGGAATTTTTATCGTTAAGGAACCTGGAGTTGTCAAAGATATCCCCGTTCTCTTTCAGGGTGAAGGATTTTTTCAGGTTCTCAACCTCATCCACTGTGAGCACCTGGTCATCCCCGCCCGTGATGTTCATCGTATAGGGGCCGTCAAAGTAATACCTTTCACCCTCGTAAAGTTTCAGTACAATATATATCCCGCGCTCAGTCTTCTGCTCCGGATCGACCCATTCGTACTCAACCTTTTCATCAACAATCTGCGCGTCCAGGTAACCTGACTGCTGGTAGTAGCCGACAATCTTGCGCTTGTCCTCTTCGTAGACATCGGACTTGAATGCGCCGTCATTAAACAGCGAATCCTCTTTTGTCTCCATGAGGGCATAGAGTTCTTTTGTATAAATCTTGTTGGCACCGAGGATCGTCACCTTCCTGACCTTGATCTCCTCGCCCTCGTCGATAATAATTTCAACCTTGACGTAGTTCTTATCGTCACCATCGCTTACTTTATATTTAATGTAGGATGTGAAATACCCCTGCTTGTCATATTTCTCCCTGATAAGACCGATACTCTTTTCGAGCAGGTCCTGCCTGTAGACCTCACCCTCCTTCACGAGCATAAGCTCCAGCAGCTCGGTCTCCATGAGCTCATCGTTCCCCTTGAAAACGATCTTTTCCACCAGGGGCCTTTCCTCAAGAATGAATTTCACCTTTACGCCGTCGGCAACCTCGTCAATCTCAACAGTGATATTGCTGAATTTGCCTGTTTTGAAAAGCTCCCGGATATCCTCGCGCACCTCTTCAGACTTGAGCCGGTACTCCTCGGTCGTTTTCATGATCTCTTCAATGTCATCACGGTCCACGTTCACAAGGCCTTCAAATTCGATTTTCTTGACAATCCTGTTTTCATACTTTGATGGATCAGAAGAGAGCGTGTAAAGAATACCCGTTGTAAAGAGGATGGCCAGCACAAGGGTAATTATAAAACTGAAAGTTTTCCTGTAGGTTAACATTATATTACTATTCCAGCTCAAGATTTAGCGAGACAACCGGAGAAAATGGCATAACCAGTTATTCCTCCGGGACAGGCCTGTGCGGATATTGCGGCCTGAAAATAAAACATTCAGTCCCTTTATATATTTTCCTGCTGAATGTCAACAAAAATGAAAGCAGCCATTTTGCGGGATTGAATGCCGCCCACTGTCGTCTGCCCTGCGGGGCTATTTCGGGGCTCCGCCCCGTACCCAGTAGTTTATCGCATTACAGGTGCATTCTGCGGGATTGCTCTGTGCAGGCAGCAAGACCCTTTCGTAAAATCGCCCTGTACCGGTAAAAAATCAGATCATTACACGCAGCCCGATAAAAAACTGCACACCGGGCTCAGGATACCCCTCCCTGTAAGAGTATTCCGCATTGTAAAGGTTATTGATCCTGGAATCAATATAGAATGTATCATAAACTTTAAGGTGTATATCAAGTGTACCCGAAATCACCGGATCAAGACGCTCATCGCTTTCAGGATCTGTAAATACATTACCGTTATAAGAATTCCCCCAGTTTATTTCAAGCCAGGAACCGTCTAATGAAAGGTTGAACGTGAATATGTTTTCAGGCCTGTAAGTAATCCTCGTATCACCCGGTGCGTAATACCTGAAATAACTGTACGCAAGATCAACACTGAATTTTAGTCCCACAATTATAAAAGATGTTACAAAATCAGCATTGCCATTTATTACTTTCACTTGAATTGCGTCTGCACCAAGAACATTTTCCGGAGTTGTAACATAATTATAAAAATCGCTGGAATTTTCAAAAACGCCGCTGAATTTAAAATTTAAGGCAGAGACCGAAAAAGTTGAATCGCTGGCCGATGAAAAATCAAGATCGAAGTCCCCTTTAAACTCAGAGTGGTTAACGGTCGACGGGGGAAGATCAAGGCCGAATAGAACATATTTCTGCTCAGCCAGGAGCTCCTCCGGCCGGTAGGGAACCAGTTTATACTCATGAAAGAGTTCCAGTGACAGATACTTCAGGTTTATTGAAGATATATTCCCTTTAAAATAAATGTAATTGGTTGCGTCCCTGTTCCATGCAACTATGGGCGTTATTGTAAGCATTATATATTCAGTAATCTTGAAGCTTCCATAGAACTCGCCATTCGTATATGCATCGTTTCCAAATTCATCAGGATAATTGTACCATGCCCCCTCAAGGATAAACCCGGCCTTGTTTGCGTCTGACCATATATATTCCATGCTGATAATGCCTCTGCCAAGATAAAAGGTTTCACTCTCAACATCAGCGACATTAATAATTTTCAGGTTATGGTCATAACGCGCGCCGGTAAAATCGAAGACCCATCGTGCCGGACTCGGCCTGTATTCCGTTTTTAACCTTAGATTGATCCTGTCCTTGTTCTCCCTTGTATAATAAGGATTGTCGAACATCCCGTAAGTGCTGTTGGCAATCTCGAACTGCGGGATAAGCTTCCATAACTCGCCGAACCCGAGCTCGCCAGTAAAACCGGTCTCATTTGTAATGAAGCTGGAGTTGCTGTACTCCTCAAAATCATTTGTGTAGACAACGCTTGAATTGAGCTGGTATGCGAAATCCGTGAGCCCCTGTGTCATGGAAAGGGCAAACATTGAATCGCCGTTAAGGCCCGCAAGCATCCTTCCGTCAAAATTGATTGTCGATGAAGAGGATGCGGGTGTATCCTTCTTCTCTTCAGACTCCGCTTTTTCATCCCCCTGGGCAAAAGCCTGGCTGCCCCACAGAATCATCAAAAGCACAAGGGGGAGAAGGAGGCACCCGCCATCCCGCATTAAAACGGAACGGAGCCCCGAAAAAGGACTCCGCATTATTTCCCTTAATAAAAGCATAAGATTAAACCAGAGGAGGTTACTTTAACGCATCGCGTTTATCTGCAAGCTCCCACCTGAATCCTTCATCCTCCCTTCCGAAGTGGCCATAAGCGGCAGTTGCCTGGAACTGGGGCCTCTTGAGGTCAAGGGTCCTGATTATTCCTGAAGGCCTCATATCAAATGCCTTCATTATCCTCGCAGAAATTTCTGTTTCGGGGATTGTGCCTGTGCCGAAAGTATCAACCATGACCGATACCGGGTCAGCAACGCCGATGGCATATGCAAGCTGCACCTCGCACCTCGAGGCAAGACCCGCTGCAACAACGTTCTTCGCGATGTACCTGCCCATGTATGCCGCAGACCTGTCAACCTTGGACGGATCTTTTCCGGAAAACGCTCCGCCGCCGTGTCTGCCCATTCCGCCGTAAGTATCAACAATTATCTTGCGCCCGGTGAGCCCTGTGTCGCCATGGGGACCGCCGATAACAAACCTGCCGGTTGGATTGATGAATATCTTCATATCACTGCTGATAAATTCCGCAGGGATAACCTTCTTCACTACAGATTCTATTACCGCTTCCCTGATTCTCTCATTGCTCACCTCGGGCGTATGCTGGGTGGAGATAACAACGGTATCAATTGAACTGGGCCTGCCGTTCACGTAACGGACAGTAACCTGGGACTTCGCATCCGGCCTGATAAAATCAAGTTCGCCGTTTTTTCTGAGCTGGGCGAGTTTTTTTACAAGCTTGTGCGCGGTGAGTATGGGCATGGGCATAAGTTCAGGGGTTTCGTTAACCGCGAATCCGAACATCATACCCTGGTCGCCTGCGCCCTGCTCCTTGAAGAGACCCTCTCCCTCGGTAACGCCCTGTGATATGTCCTGGGACTGGGCATGTACATAAACCTGAACTTCACAGTTCTTATAATCAAACCCGATTTCCGGGTCATCGTATCCTATCTGCTGAACGACCTTCCTTGCTATTTTCTCATAATCCACTTCAATACCGGATGTTATCTCGCCGGCAAGGACTATCCTGTTAGTTGTCACCAGGGTTTCAAGCGCGACACGGGAATCTTTGTCGCCGGCAATATGCGCATCAAGGATGGCATCGGATATCTGGTCAGCAATCTTATCGGGGTGTCCCTCTGAAACCGATTCTGATGTAAAAATATAATCTTTCTGAGACATCATATAACTCCTGTTATTTTAAAAATTTCGGTGCTTTTCTGCTTACTTGTTCTTGTCTGCGGGCTTTTCGCTCACAGGTTTGTCTTTCGCAGGGTCATTCGCTGCGGGTTTGTCAGTTACAGGTATATCGGGTGAGGTCTGATCTTTCTTTTGCTCAAGCTCCTGGCCTGAACCGGGCTGGTTTTCAAAAAGTTTCTGCCTGAGAGAGGAAATTCTTTTTGATTCGATGATTGAAAGGCCCAGCGAACCCACCATAAAGATAGCTACCATTACTGCAGTTACCTTGGTAATAATATCAGCAGTAGATGATCCGAAGGTGGACTGTCCGGCACCGCCGAGTATACCCATACCCGCGCTTTTATCGGACTGGAGAAGAATTATTAATACAAGCAGAACACATATGATCGCAAATATTACAGTTACTATGCTAGATAAAACTCCCATTTTTTCCTCATTATTTTAAAAGTTATTATACCTGTTTAACCGGTTATATCTGAATTACAGTTATTCCGGCTTTAATGCGGTATAAAAAAGCGGATTTCTTCATTATTAAGTCAGGATTATCCATATAATAATTGATGTCAAGAAATAGTTGTCAACTATTGCAAAAACTGCATATTTACATTACACATGAACTGTTAAATGTTGATTATTTTGAGGAAGGAACCGCTCTCAAGGCTGGCTCCGCCCACAAGAACACCATCGATATTTTCCATTTTATACAAGCCTTCTATATTGTCAGGTTTAACCGAGCCGCCGTATAAAACCGGCATATTTTCAGCAACCGTTGCCCCTGCCAGCCCCTTAAGGATCGACCTTACTGTTTTGTGCGCATCGTCAGCCATTTCAGGCGTGGCGACCTTTCCGGTTCCAATGGCCCAAACCGGTTCATAGGCAATGGAAATTCGTACAAACTCCTCAGAGGAGAATCCCGCAAGCCCTTCACGTATCTGTCGCTCAAGAACCACGGCCGTCTCGCCCCTCTCCCTCTCTTCAAGGAGTTCTCCAACGCAAACCATGGCCTCCAGGCCCGCATCAAGCGCGGCCCTGACTTTTTTGTTTATGTCAGCATCGGTCTCGTGGAAAATATGCCTTCGCTCCGAGTGCCCTATCAGCGCAAAGGCGCATCCGCAGTCCCTGACCATAAGAGGGGAGACCTCTCCTGTGAAAGCTCCCTGTTTTTCATGGTACAGGTTCTGCGCACCGGTGAGGAACGACGTGCCGCTGCATTTTGCCGACACATCCCTGATGTAGGGAAACGGCGGGAAGAGAACGTATTCCCTCCCTGCTTTTTTCTCGAGACCTGCAACAAGTTCCCTCACAAGGGTGTCTGCCTCAGATGCGTTCTTGTACATCTTCCAGTTGCCGGCAAAAATTTCTCTGCGTCCCATATGTATACCTTTATATTTTTTTTCGATTCAGCAGAAAAGCCATTCTGCCCGAAAGTTTTATCCTGATTTTTCACCACATCCGCCCCATCGGCCCCATCCGGCCTTCGGCCACCATCCCCATTATGAATCGGGGATGGTGCGTGTCATAAAATTCACTTAGCCACATGAACCGCCAGGTCAACGCAGCGCAACGAATAGCCCCACTCGTTGTCATACCAGCTGAGCACCTTGACAAAGTTTCCGCCGGTTACCTTCGTAAGCTCCGCATCAAAAATGGACGAGTTCGGGTTACCTGTAAAATCCACCGAAACAAGCTCATCTTCGCAGTACTGGAGTATCCCTTTAAGCGGGCCTTCGGCAGCGGACTTTACCACGGCATTGACCTCTTCCCTGGTTGTCTCTTTCTTCACAATGCATGTAAAGTCAACAATAGACACATCGGGTGTGGGGACACGGATT
Source organism: uncultured Leptospirales bacterium (assembly GCA_964440335.1). Classification (GTDB taxonomy): domain Bacteria; phylum Spirochaetota; class UBA4802; order UBA4802; family UBA5550; genus JAAYBQ01. Next base: position 1,041 of record CAYTSF010000010.1, on the reverse strand, counting down.
GCGCCTCCGTCGAGCTTTCCCTTCAGCTCAGGGATAACCAGCGCCACGGCCTTTGCGGCTCCGGTAGTTGTGGGTATCATTGACATCGCGGCCGCCCGCGCGCGCCTTAAATCCTTGTGCGGCGCGTCCAGGACTTTCTGGTCGTTTGTATACGAATGGATTGTGGTCATGAGCCCCCTCTCCACCCCGAACTTATCATTGAGCACCTTGACCAGAGGGGCCAGGCAGTTCGTTGTACATGAAGCGTTTGAAATAACCTTATGCTTGTCCTTGTCGAACATTGTCTCGTTTACTCCCATAACAATTGTTATATCCTCACCCTTTGCCGGCGCGGATATTATGACCCTCTTTGCACCGGAACCGATGTGCGCGGCGGCCTTGTCGCCATCTGTATATTTACCCGTTGACTCGATCACAACATCTATCCCCTCTGCTTTCCAGGGCAGCTTCGCGACCTCTTTTTCTGAATGTACAATTATTTTCTTACCGTTTATGGTAATTGAGGTATCATCGTATGAAACATCCCCTTCGAATATCCCGAATATCGAATCGTATTTAAACAGGTGCGCCAGGGTTTTTGCGTCCGTGAGGTCATTGATGCTCACAACCTCCACATCCCCGTACTTCTCGGGATATAAAAAAACCGCCCTTACAACGTTCCTTCCGATTCTGCCGAAACCATTAACTGCAATTTTCACTCCCATATACTCCTCCTATCTTCTGCTTGTAGCCGGATCACCGGTAAATAAAAATTCAGTTTTTAATATTTATTACAGACATTAAAATATTCATATACCGCAAGGTCAATAAATAATACAGCCCAGTTGTAAAACTCCCCTTCTACCACTGCTGAGGGCATCTGCGGAGCTTCTGTTTGCGGACCAGTTCTCAGCCCCGGAACGGTTGAAAATGAGAATCGCAACAGGCCCGGACTTTCCCGGAGCTGATTTCCCGGAAATAATTCAACAGGCATCTCCGGTTACTGAATTTGAATATAAATATAATATATTATGGCAGAAAAAACACTTATTTGATTTATTA
>CAYTSF010000009.1:34350-42748 GCA_964440335.1 uncultured Leptospirales bacterium | reverse complement strand
AAAATGCTATTTAATGTTCTCAGGGATTCATGGACACAGTCTGAATCTGCATGGAAAAGCATTGATGTCTCTTCTATCAACAGCAGTAATATTAAGAATGTCATCATAACCGGACTTGGCGGATCTGCAATCAGCGGTGACCTGCTCTGTAATTTCCTCAGGGATGAACTGAAGGTAAGCCTGACCGTGAACAGGACATACAGCATGCCCGGGTTCGCAGGCGAAAATACACTTGTAATTGCCTCCTCCTATTCAGGTAACACCGAGGAGACCCTTGCAGCGGTGAGGGATGCCCTGGAGCGGAAGTGCATGATTATTGCCATGACTACGGGTGGTGAACTGGCCGAACTTGCCGCTGAAAAGGGTATCCTGTGCGTATCGCTTAAAGAGGGGTACCAGCCCAGGTACGCGCTCTACAATTCTTTTTTCAGGCTGCTCAGGGTTTTCCAGGAGCTGGGGCTTGTCCGGTCTCAGGATGAGGCTGCTGCGGGAATAATTGAAAAACTGAAAGTATGGGGAGCCGGGCTTTCATCCCCCGATAACGAAGCATTATCTATGGCAAAAAAAATCAAAGGCAATATACCTGTAATATATTCTGTCACCGGTCTTAACGAATCAGCGGGGAGGAGGTTAAAGGGCCAGCTCAATGAAAACAGCAAGGTCCATGCATGGAACGCCGAGTACCCCGAGATGAACCATAACGAGATCGTGGGATGGGAGACTGCGGGCGGCAATTCCGGTTACCTCGTTATCAATATTACTGATCCGGTCATGAACAAAAGGGTGGCAAAAAGGTTCGATGTAATTAATTTTTTGATAAAAGAACAGAAAATTGATATATTGAATATCGAAGGTAAAAGCGCCACCTTCAAAGAGAGACTGCTGGAATGCATATACCTGTGCGACTGGATTTCATACTACCTGGCAATACTCAATGAGAAGGATCCCGGCGAGATAGACTTTATTCATTACCTGAAGAAAAAAATGTCGGAGGTCTGATGATGTCCCTGTCTGAAATTGTTAAGAAGAGAATCGGTGAATGGACTGACAGGCCTTATGGTGATGAATGCATAGAAGAGATAAAAAAACTCGCTGAATCAGGCAACGAGGCGGAACTCAATGAACGTTTCGCTGTTGAACTTGAATTCGGGACAGGTGGGCTCCGCGGCATCATAAGGAACGGCACAAACGGCATGAATACTTATGTTGTTGCCAGGGCGACGCAGGGCCTTGCCAACTACGTGCTCAAATCAGGCGAAGAGAACCCGTCCGCTGCGATAGCCTTTGATTCAAGGCGCCATTCCCGTGAATTCGCCATGGAGGCGGCGCGGGTTCTTGCCTCTAACGGCATAAAGACATACCTCTTCAGCGAAATGAGGCCCACGCCTGAACTGAGTTACGCCGTGCGTACCCTTGGCTGTGTGACGGGCATTGTTATCACTGCAAGCCATAATCCCAAAGAATACAACGGTTACAAGGTATACTGGAAAGACGGCGGCCAGATTGTGCCGCCACAGGATGAAAATATAATCAAAGAGGTCAGGGCCGTTGCTGAACTGTCCCTGGTGAAGCGTGATGATTTTGATCAGTTGTGCCAGAAGGGGGTAATCGAGTGGATATCCGATTCCATAGACGAGCCCTATATTGACCAGATACTCAAACTATCCATATGCCCTGAAGAGATCAAGAAGAGCGGCATGAAGATCGTGTATACACCGCTCCACGGCACTGGCGGCGAGATTATCCCGGAAGTACTGTCACGCCTGGGATTCACGGATGTTATATATGTTGAAGAGCAGATGGTCCCTGATCCATCCTTCTCCACTGTGCGGAAACCCAATCCTGAAGAGCGGGATGCCCTGGACATGGCAATCAGGTACGCTGAAGAGAGGGGCGCGGATATCGTTATTGCCACTGACCCTGACGCTGACAGGATGGGGGTTGCTGTTCGCAATCCGGCGGGCGGGTTTGTTGTGCTTTCGGGCAACCATATAGGTTCGATTATTGAGCACTATATCCTTTCAAGAAAGAAAGAGAAGAACCAGCTTCCCTTAAATGGCGCCATAGTTAAAACAGTGGTTACGACCGACCTGCAGGAGAGCATCGCGCGTGCCTTTTCAATGAAGGTCTTCAATGTACTCACGGGATTTAAATATATCGGCGAAAAGATAAAGAGCTTTGAGGAGAAGGGGAACTATTCCTATGTCTTCGGCGGAGAGGAGAGTTACGGTTACCTGACCGGCACATACGCCAGGGACAAGGACGCCGTTGCCGCAACAGTGATGATCGGCGAATGCTGCGCATGGCTCAAGAACCGGGGAATTACAATCACAGATTACCTTGAATCGATTTTTTCCGAATACGGTTATTACGATGACAGGAACGTTTCCATAGACGCAGAGGGGCTCAAGGGAAGCGAGGTCATTGCGGAGGTCATGAAGAGGTTCAGGGATAAGCCGCCGGTTGAGGTCGGCGGATGCAGGGTCACTGCCACAATCGATTATAAAAATGATACTGTTTATGATGCCGTTACTGACGGTGCAGTGCTGCCCAAATCCAATGTTCTCAAGTACATCCTGGATGACGGATCAACTGTTACAGTAAGACCTTCGGGCACAGAGCCCAAGATAAAATTCTATTTTTCCGCTAAATCGTCTTCAAGCATGAAGACAGAGGCAAAACTTGACAGGATGATTGATGACCTTATCCCCGGCGTGAAGAATTTTATTGAGATGCGCATAAAAAAATGAAGCAACCGGCCGTGCCTTTAGCGGTCTGACGGATGATTTCAGTTTCCCCTGAACCTTGTATCTACACTTTCAAGGTCCAGCCTTTTCAGCTTATGCCTGAAGTTTGTTGTCTCATCTGCAAGTATCTGCTTCAGGTAATCCATGTGCCTTTCAATCGCGTCCATGTACAGGTTTGATTTTATTCCGCTCCTTGCGTTAAAATGTACCCCGGCGTACCTGTATGCCCCCCTGAGTTCAACATCGAGCCTCGACTGGGTAATCTCATAAAAATCGAGGGTCTTGCGGAGAATGTCAAATTCAGTATTGAAACCAGGTATGCCTGCCTCCCGGAATTCATAATAGAGAAAGAGCAGTTTTTCCAGGTAGGCCCTGTCTGACATCTGGCCCAGGAGGTCTGCGGTGGCAAGGAGCGTGCCTGCTGACATGTGGTCGCTGTCAGTAAATTTTATGTCCTCCCACCTGTTTTTCAGGCCGGTGCAGGCAATGAGGATGCCCACCCTGTCGCAGGTTTTACCGTCAAGGAGAAAGTCCTCCATGTTATTCCTTACAAAGTCCATGCTTCTCTCTACATGGTTGGATGTATATTTCGCGCCTGTGCCGGTTTTGTCACTTCTCTGCTGTATGTAACCTGAATCATGAAGCAGGGTTGCTATGATGAGGTCGGAGGCCAGTTCTTCGGTGAAAGGTCTCTCCGAGAGGTTGCGGCCGTCCATGAGCCTTGTGCATGCAATAGTCGCATCGAGGGTGTGCGACAGGTTGTGATACTCCGTGTTGCATGCCGTATAATTCCGGTAGTGGCCGTTGAAAAGCTGAAGCGTTATTTCAAAGGCATTTTCAATCCGGGAGAATGATTGCGCGGTATATGTCTCTGTATAAATTTTTTTTATCTCTGCAAGGATGGCTCGGGGATCGGTGTGGTCTACAAGTTTTGAGAGTTGTTGATTTTCCATGAGTAGCATGCTCCTGTTCAGAGATATGGAACATTTTCTGAAATATGTTCCGGTTGCGGGGAGAGGTCAAAAAATTATTCGGCAATCTCCCTGGTTTTTTCAATCAGTTCATTGTGCAGCACGTCAAATTTTTCTTTATTTAAAAGGTCAAACCTTTTAAGTACCTCATCCTCCATGTAGTAGTAATCGAACTTGTTATCTTCGATGAGGCAGATCGCATTTGCCATGTATGTGATGAAAACGATATCCTTATACTCGTTCCTTGCGCTCAGTGGAGAGTGGTGGAAAGCAATTGATTCAACAAGGTACGGCGGGAAATTCCATTTTTCTGCGATTATTTTGCCGATTGAGGAATGGCTGATGCCCATTGTCATCTCTTCCAGCACCGTTGAGCGTCTCATCTCCCTCTTTACAGAAACCGTTTCGATTTTTGTTGTCAGCTCGGTATTCGCGGAGAGGAGGATAATCTTGCCCAGGTCGTGCAGCAGGCTGGCCAGGTATGCCATTTCGGAAATCGCCACAAGGTTAAACCTGGTTGCAAGTATCCTGGCGTAGTTAGCTGCCTTGTTGCAGTGAGACCAGACCTCTTTGAATGATGAGAACCTGTTGTCGAGTATCTGCCGCGCAGCAGTTGCGATGAGAAGCGAGTTGAGGTTTTTAAGTCCGATAATTTTTATCGCGTCCCTGAGGCTGTTGATCTTTCGCGATGTGATAAAACCTGCAGAGTTTGCCAGCTTCAGTATTGATGCCGTGAGTGCAGGGTCGGTTGATATTCCGTCTGCAAGGTCGCCTATGGTGACGTTCCTGTCTTTGCACATCATCTGGAGCTTTGCAATATTTTCAGGGAATGTGGGGAGTTCCTGGATCTCCATGGCAATCTGGGACTTGATGTCGCTGATTATCTCCTGAGGCTGCGTGGCCAGGGGTATGGTGAACTCCGACTGGGTGATCCTGCCGTCAGTCCTGATGTTGAATGAGTGGTCACCTATGCCGGAATTTTTCAGGAAAAGAACGGTGAGTGGTATTCCGAGACCTTCACCCTCGGAGTCATCGGCTATATCCATGTATATTTCGCCGAAGTCGTTATATTGGCGCGCTTTGTCTATCCTTTCTTTGATCCTGCGGTCCTCAAAGGGGAGAAGCGGGGAGTTGTTGCGCACCATAATCCTGAATCCGTCATTCCCCTTTTTCATGCACAGTTCGACTCTGTATCCGTTTTCTTTAAGGTCGGCTGCGAGTTTCTGCTCTTCGCTTATGAGGAATGTTTTAAATTCCTCCATACCGGCGTTATAGTCGTTTTCGTTGTTTATGTCCAGGTTCTTCATTTTGAAAAAGAGCCTCTTTGAATTGGCCTTTACTGCGTTGATTATCATCTCGCGGAGAATTGTTTCAACCATACCGTGCAGGTAATCCTGGTCATTTTTGGACAGTACCTTGATGAATATTGAATTTAGGAATTTATTGATCTCTTTTGTGTTATAATGGAATGCCAGTTTTACCGGCTCGCCATTGTAAACCTGTTCTGAAATGTCTGATGTTTTCGCCTGAAGCATGATCTGGTTCCCTGAAATATTAATGTAAAATATTATACACCGCCATTATTATCGAGTCAATAATTTATTTGCATTATTGCTAATTTTGTATAAATCTGGTTGTTAGGTGATTATCTGCTCCGTTAATGCCCGAAGATGTTAATAGTGTCACAGTATTTTGCGGCGCTCTAATCGGGTCCAGATTCTATCTTCCGGGATGAATTCTTCGGCCATTCAATGGTCAGAGAAAAAATATGTAATCAGGGCCGTAAACGGTATGCAGAGAATTTATATTATACCCATAAGAAATTGGTATTCCATAGTTGCTGTTATTCCCGGCCCGCCGCAGGCGGGCTGGGAAGATATAATTATGTGTAGATCCACTTTATGAATGTTATAAAGCAAAATTCCTTGACATGGCGATTGTTTTTTGTATGTTACTGGTTCATGCTGCCGGTCTGCGAAAAGGTAACAGCGGTTTCATGCTGTTTAATCCCGGCAGTGAATTGAGTGGTACTGCCATAAGCGGTTCAGGTTGTCAGCATTCAGTCATCTGGACTTGATGGAGGATAATAATGAAAAAAGTTTTGTTAATTCTTCTTGCCTGTTCATTTTTTAATTCATGCGGTTCTTCAGCAGATGAGAGGCTGGTTGCTAAAATAGACAATCTTTTCAGCAGCAAAGAACAGAAAACATTCGGAGCCTCAAAAAATTTCTCATCACCCATGGGCTATGCTGTGGGCCAGTACGTTGTTACAGGTACTACTGATTCTGATGATGAAAGAAGCATCAGCAGGATTTACATTGCCGGGAAGTCAGGCAAGGGCTGGATTTTTGAATTCTACAGCCTTAACCAGGAATCGGAAAGCTTCATGCAGATATGCATGACAGGGATTGAGGTCGCGTCCAGGACCGGCAACATGGACGCAGTTGAAATCATCTGGATCAAAACCAGGAACGAGAAGGGCGAGGTGGAGAAGATTGAGGGGGCCCTGCTGAACATGATGAAGGCGGTTTATAAAATGGCAATCGTTTCACTGCAGGTCAATACTTCGAATATTCAGAACGGCGGTAAGATTTCTGTGCCGGCAGGACTGTTCAACGCTACAAAAATGGTCAAGGGGGAATCAACATTTCTCGGCAGGACATACCAGTCAACCAGCTGGTACCATTCGTCAGTGCCGATAAACGGCATGGTAAAAAGCATAACCGATGACGGTGAGATCAGAACAGAACTGCTTGACTTCGGGTTTAAAGGCACGGAAACTTTTTTTTAAAAACAGGGCTTACGGCCATGCACTCCCGGTGCATGGTCAGATTTCCAGCTCACCGTTTTCACTGCCGTTCCTGTTCTTATACATTTTCCACGCAAAGGTTAAAATCACAATCAGCACAATAATTCCGATAATTGCGTACTGAACATTCCTGCCTATGTGGATGACGTTCTGAATATATGCCCCGCCGTAATATGCCGCAAAAATCCAGAGTGGAACGCTTATGAGTGCGGCAATAAAATCAAATATTATAAACTTGTAGAACCTGGCCCGCAGCGCTCCACCGGTAAAGTATATGGGGGCGCGCAGTCCGGGAAGGAACCTGGCTACAAAAAATATTTTATCGCCATATCTTTCAAAGGCGTATTCGGCCCTGCCCAGGTTCTTTGTGCTCAGGAACCTGCGGACAAATTTTTTCTTCAGAAAAGCGTATCCGAACTTTCTCCCCAGTAAAAACATGGTTGCATCACCGGCAAGCACCCCGAACATGGCAAGCGGAAGGAATAGCCACACTTTGAGCAGGCCCATGTAGGCCAGGTAACCGCCGGCAATAAGTGTTATATCCTCGGGGATAGGCAGTCCGAAACCGCACAGGAGAAGAACACCCAGCATGGTAAAGTATATCCATACCGGCTGGTTCATGCTTGTCAGGTTTAGTATTATAGCGTCAAAATTCATATAACTCTCTTGATTGTGGTTTTTATTATAGCAGTTCCCTGAAAAGGAGACTGACCGGTAATATGGAGGCTGTTATAGCCATAACAAACTGGTATACCACAGTTGCCATTTTCCAGCGCGCTGTGGCGGACGCAGGAAAAATAATCGTGTGTACCAACTTTATGAATGGTATAAATCCTGATAACAGTACTTCATTAGATTTATGAGCCGGATTTAGTCAAGGAGTTTAAGGGGATGGATTAATTTTATGCTCCGGTGTTTCTGCTTTTGTGCTACCTGAGGATGTCGCTGATTTTTTTAAGGTCCAGGGGCTTGGTGATATACCCGCTGAATCCGGCCGAGATGCAGCTGTAAATTGTTTCACTGAGAACATGCGCGCTCATGGCATAGACCGGTATGTTCCTGTTATCTTCACCGGCTTCGCCTGAGCGTATGCGGTCAAGGGATTCTCTCCCGTTCATGACCGGCATTTCAAGGTCCATGAGCACCACGTCGAAGCGGTCATGTTTTATCCGGTCTATTGCATCTGCGCCGTTTTCAACAAGTTCAAAATCATAACCGGTTTTTTTCATAAATGCAGTAATCAGTTTCTGGTTGAGAAGGTTGTCCTCGGCGATGAGTATTCTTTTATGGCCGTGTTTTTCGTCCGCCATAACAATGCCGGCAATTTCTTCAACCGGCCGGTTCCCTGGTATAACAGGTATTATAAACCGGAAAGTGCTCCCCTTGCCTGCTATGCTTTCGACTTTGATGTCTCCGCTCATAAGCCTGATCAGCTGCCTGGAAATTGTAAGCCCCAATCCGGTGCCCCCGTATTTCCTGAATGTGCTCTCGTCCCCCTGGGTAAAGCTCTCAAAGATTTTATCCAGTTTTTCTTCGGGGATTCCGATGCCGGTATCCTTGACGTAAAATTCTATGTAACCGCCGGTGCAGCCGGATACATCATAGCCCTTTCCGTCGCTGAGTTTAACCCCGAGTTCTATGGACCCGTCGGGCGTGAATTTTACAGCATTGCTTATGAGGTTGATCAGCACCTGCCTCAGGCGCTCCGATGCAGTCCTCGCGTAAACCGGGACGTCCGCATCGATTGAATAGGTGAACCCAAGCTTCCTGTTCCGGGCAAACATCTCCATTGTTTTATACGAGTTGTACACAAGCCTGTGCAGGTCGGTGTCAACAGGATTGATGCTGACCCTGCCGGCCTCGATGGTTGA
>CAYTSF010000009.1:25088-34250 GCA_964440335.1 uncultured Leptospirales bacterium | reverse complement strand
TGTGCAGGTCGGTGTCAACAGGATTGATGCTGACCCTGCCGGCCTCGATGGTTGAAATGTCCAGTATGTCGTTGAGAAGTACGAGAAGGTATTCTGCGGATTCCTTCACCACGCCCAGGTATTCATTTTTTTCGCTGCTGTCATCTGAAAGGAGTGCCAGGTTTGTCATTCCGATTATTGAATTCATCGGCGTCCTGATCTCGTGGCTCATTGTGGCCAGGAATTTTGACTTGACGCTCGCGGCGTTTTCATACCGGTCACGCTCAACCAGGAGCTTCTCCTCGAACTCGAGCCTCTCCGTAAAATCAAGCAGCATGCAGAGTGCGATTGTCTTTGATTCCACTGTAAAGCTTTCAATTGTAACCAGGCAGTGTTTCCTGACACCATCTCGTGTTACGAGTGTTATGTGGCCATTGTGCGTGCTTCCATATCTGGCAGTGTGTATAATCAGGTCCACAATACCTGTGGGGTCATCATAAAGGTCAAGGTCGTATGGATTTTTTCCTATTATTTCATCCTTTGAATACCCGGCGAGCGAGAGGAATGCATCATTTGCGTCGATAAACCTGGCGTTGAGGAAATTTATCATGGCCATGGGAGCTATGCCGGAATAGAATGATTTTGAAAATTTTTCCTCGGACTGCTTCATTTTCTCTATGATGGCGTCGTTTTCGATTTTCATTAAAAGAGATTTTTTGATGGTATCTGCCAGGTTCTGTGACGTGAAGCTTATAATAACGCAGTATGAGCATATGACGACAGCGATGTGGATATCGCCTTGAAGGTAGAAGTGTGCAATATATGGAAAAATCAGCAGCAGGTTGAAGAACAGGAATGCTTTCCTGTCTGTGGAAAGAATTCCTGTCGATGCAGAGGAGATTCCGCCGACCAGTACAATAATCAGTATGAGTGAAACGTGATTTTTAATCATGGGCAGAAAAGCTGCAGGCGCGCCTATGCATATACCTGTCGCCGCTGCAGTGATGTAGAACATGTAGCGCCATGTCTTTTCATCAAGCCGCCTGTTGATCCGTCCTGATTTATAGAGTAATGAGAGTATGAGCTTTGTGACAAAAACCATGCATGAAACCGGAAGCCATATGGTAAAAACCGGTGTATCAAAAAAAATTTCACCGGTGTCCCTGTACACCAGAAATGAAATTGCAAACGTTGAAAAGAGGAGTCCGAAAAAACTCGGCACATAGTTCTGGTAGAGAACGTTTGTCCTGAGCGAGTCGAGTTCTTTTTTCTGCCTGGGATTCATCGATTCTCAAGTCCCGGGAGCCTTGTACGTTTTACCGGTTTGAAGCTCGCCGGTATTTTTATAGATATACACATCGAAAAAAACAAGCGTTGACCTGGGGAAGGTGATTCTTGTCAGTTTTTTTATGACGTCGTCATCAATGGATGATATTCCGGCGTAAAGTTCGGCAAAGGATTTCCCCGCGTAATTGTTTTTAATGTAACGGCTGGTGAGTTTGTATACATGGTCGTGCTTGTTTATAATGTCGCTTATGTATTCAGCGATCTCGCTGTTTCCTGTAAGCGGAAGGTAATGCCCTGTGTAGAGTATTTCGATCTTCAGTTTTTTTACAAGCCGCAGCATGAGCTTTCTCGTTGAATCGGCCCGGCTGATTTCACCGAACTGTATGTCGTTGGGATTGAGGAAATTGAGCGAATCCCCCGCGAATAGTATGCGGCCCTGCTTTAGGTAATAAGCTACATGGCAGTCAGTGTGGCCGGGCGTTTCGACAGCGTAGAGTCCGGGAGCTATTTCCCACGACTGTACCTTCATCCCGCCAAGGTCATGTTCGCGCATCTCTTCATCCTTCATGAAAACAATTTTTTTTCTGCCGGTATATATGCGGCCTATGCTCTTCAATGATAGTGCGTATGAAAGTACAAAGAGCAGGGCAGGCATGATTATCTCGGATAAAAATTTATATTTCAATATTATGCGGATGGTGTTTTTGCTGAAGAATCCCAGGCTGCGCAGAAAAAGTTCCCTGTCGAGCCTGTTGTACATCATGAGTATCTGGCCGGTGCTGTTTGTCCTGAGGAAGCCTGTTTTTTTTTCTGCGTTTTTGTGATATATGATTTTTGTGCCCGATGACGCTAAACGTCCGTTATTTGCAATGTGGTCATTATGGTAATGCGTGCAGAGTATCGTGTCGCATGAACGTTCGCCCAGGAACTGCCGCACCTCCCTGTATCTCTTTTTGCCGCAGGACGGATCAATGATGAACATTTTGCTGTTTATCTCAAATGCGTATGTGTTTGAAATATCGCTTATGAAAGATCCGGAACCTGCTTTTGAAAAGACTGTTATTACCGGTTTTTTCGCTTCATTCATAGTGCCACTCGTTTTTTTATATGGTATAATATACTTGTTTCCTTTATCATTTGTCAACCGGATCTGAGATGTGAAGTCCTTTGAAAAAGCCCACTTCAGGCTTTCTGATTGTATCAAACGCCGGTTTGAAAACAAGTCTATTGTTTTATACTGCATTTTATATATTAAGTCAAGAAATTATCAACTGCATCGATATGAGATTGCATATTCTGACGAATTGTTACACAACATGTACCGGGCATTGTCTCTTTCCAAAATTTTGCACTGTAGTCGCATGTCATGACAAAACCATAGTGTAAAAAAGAGGTTAATGCGAACACGCTGTATGCATGTATACTGAAGCTCATTGAAGTTGCTGCTGAAATTTTTCATGATGAGATGAACCGCCTTTGTTTATCCGGCAAAAAAAATGACTTGGGAATTACCTTTATAATTGATCAGGGAAATGTATCTCATGGATGTTTTTCACTTGTAAAGATGTGCGATATTAAGTAGTTTATCTTACAACCCTGTTGATTCAGATTATAGATCAACAGGGATCAGTGTGGCAGCTCAGGTTTGTGGCGTAAGATCATTTAAAAGTGAACATTTACTATCAATATTTAAATTTCAGTCAGGAGGATTAAATGAAAAACAGGAGAAAAGGGCCTGATTTTGTTATCAACGTGGTTAAATGGATATCCATCATCATCTGGGTAATCATAGCCATAATTTTTCTTCTGATCGTTGTGATGAAGCCTACGTCGTCAGGTACACAGATGAGCAGGGTTGTTCATGGTTCGTCATCAAAAGGAATGACTAATACAATTTTCGTGCTTCTGGTTATACAGCTGATTATGAGTGTAGCTGGAATCATTTTCAATGTAACAAGGCTGAAAAGAAAATCAGATACAATAAGGCTGACGCTGGTCTTCTCCGGTATCATTTCAGTTGCAGGACTTGCTGTTTTTTACTTTATGTGACAATATTTATTCTCTGTATTCCTCCGGGTAACTCTGACTGCGGGTTTACCCGGACCGGGATATCATTTCTGCAACATTTTTTGCGGAGGAGGTAAACGGGTTTTTACCTCAAATCCTCAGTAATGAATACTTCAAAAACTTCTTCAGGCTTTCAGAAGCCGTCAGGCGTCAATTCGAGCAATTGATTTTCAGTATATATTCCTTAACTTATTCCCGGTAAAAAATGCTCTATTATGCGCGCTGCCTTCGGCGGCTGGCACATATAATTCATAATTTTACTAAAAACTTCAGGAATTAACATTGAGTATGAAAGTTTTTTTTCAGTAAAAGTATTGACAGTTTTTCTCATGTTTCTATATATAGAAACATGAGAACGACAAATTCAGCAGATAGAAATTTTAACAGGAACTGGTGGCGTTTTGCATATTCAGCTGCGGATTGACCTGTTTATAAATGATATAAATTTTACAAGGACCGCGGATAACAGAAGCGGTCTTTTTTTGTGGAGAGAAGAATGCCGGATAAAAATAAATATAGTGGATATACCAGGGTGCCGTTGTACAGGGAGCTCGGGATTAATTCCTTTGACTTCATGTCGCTTCTAAAGGCTGTGACCGGACGGGGCAATTGCATTTTTCTGGAGAGTGCGGGCAGGACAAAAAAGAAGGGAAGGTTCTCGTACCTTTGTTTTAATCCTGCTGAGACTGTGGCGGCCTTCAGCAGCGGAGTCAGGGTCGAAAGAGGTGGCGGGACAATTTTTCATGAGGGCGTTAATATTTTTTCATATATCGAGGGCAGGCTAAAGCTGAACAATTCGCCGGCAGATAGCGGTTTTGGTGATTTTAACGGCGGTTATGTGGGATATTTTTCCGGGGTATCCTCTTCTGTAACGGCCGGCCCGACGTGTGCAGAAGCCGCAGATGATGGCTTGCCCTGTGCCGAGTTTCTTTTGATCGATGAGTTTATCGTATTCGATAACCATACAGGCAGGTATCACCTGTCAACAGCACGATACCCCGGCGGCTCCTCTGAGATTATATCAGAAGATCATGGCCGGCGGCGGCTCGACGAACTTGAGATGCTTATTTCTGAACTTATTTCAGGGGAGAGGGTGCATTTTATCAGGTCAAAACCGGCGATTCTTGAAATTAAAAATTCCACTACAGACGAAAAGATCATCCGGGATATTGAAGCCATCAGGAATAGAATTCTTGATGGAGAGATTCACGCGGGATCAGTATCGAAAAATTTTCATGTTCATGGCACATTTTCCGCTTACAATTTTTATCACAAGCTCAGGGGGATTGCACCCGCACCATACATGTATTACATGAACTTATCTTCGTGCAGGCTTGCAGGGAGTTCGCCCGAGACCTTTTTAAAAATAAAAGGTAGATCGGCGATGATGAAGCCTTCATCGGCGCTTGTTCATGCACCTTCATCAAAAAAGGAGAAGGCTGCAGCGCGGAGGGAGCTTTCCAGGTCGCAGGAGGAGAGGGCGCTTCATACCATTGTTGTTGATATTGCCCGAAACGGGCTCGCGTCCTTCGCAGTTCCAGGCAGCGTTAAAGTGAAGCGGTTGATGGATATTGAGGAGTACCATGGCATGCTTAGGATTGTTTCCGGAATTAATGCCCTGATGCCCCAGGGGCTCGGAGTTGCCAGCGCAGCCGGCTGCATTTTAACCATGCGCGCACCATGGACTGCCGCGTGCAGCAGCTTTACCGGATATGCCGGGCATATGAGGCAAATGGAACATGGTTCCGGTATTGCCGGTTATTTCGGATTCAACTCATCGTGCGATACATGCGTGATTTCAGGCAGCGCCATTTTCAGAGATGGCTCTGTTTCGGTCGGGGGATTTTCTCCTGTCACTGCATGGAGCAGTCAGGGTGATGTGATTGCCGCGCTTGACAGTTCAGCCGGACCTGCTCTTGGCTGCCTGGGTTACGCGTTATAGGGTGGATGTATGGTGCTTGTTGTTGATAATTCCGGGTTTTCTGCCTGTATCATTGCTTCAATGGCCAGGGCGCTTGGCCATGATGCCATGGTTGTTCCGGATAGCCTTGATGCTGAATATGTAAGGATCATGGATTATGAATCTGTAATACTTTCTCCGGGGCCGGGTGCCGGGGCAGGGGAGAGGTTGTCCGGTTATCTTGTGAGTAAAAATATGGGGGTCCCTTTGCTCGGCTTGTGCAGTTCCATGCATCTGATCGCAGAGGCGCATGGCGGAGCTGTTACGCGGTGTGGCGCGCTTTTTTCGGAAGACACTTTAAGCCATACCGGGGAGGGCCTTTTCAGGGAGATGCCCCAGAGGTTCAGGGTTGTGCTGAGGCAGACCCATGTTATAGAAAAAAAATCCCTGCCCATTTTTTTTGATGCGCAGGCATATTCAAGTGACGGGGCAATACAGGGATTTTCCATTCCGGCGAAACAATTGTACGGGGCAGGTTTTGATCCATCCTCCTGCCGTGCTGAACATGGTAAATGGCTGCTGCATAATTTTCTCAGTACTTCAAAAAAACTTCAGTGAAAGGAGATGCATGCACTTTTATTGTATGACGCGAAATTGAATCCGCCATTATTTTTCTTGCTTTGAACATGCAATTTTATTATATTGTTGCCCAAATGGTTTTATGTTTATAATCATGCTGTTATAAATTCAGGAGAAGAAAAGGAGAACTATAATGAAAAAAATTCTTTTACTGCTCGTATCCCTGATGCTCTCAGCTTCAATGCTTTATGCTCAGGAGGGTGAAGGCGGAGATACAGGAGCAGGCGATACCGGCGCAGGGGATACCGGAGCGGCACAGGAACAGGCTGCTTTAGACTATGCCATTGGCGGTATTTTTGGTGCAGTAACAATTGATGGTATGAACTATCAGCAGATAGGTATGAGGCCGGAAATAAAACTCTGGAAACTGGCCCTGGGCCTTGATCTCAATATTCTCATAGATGATAATGGCGAATTGCGTAAAGAGGACTGGGACAGCAAGGAAGATTACATAGACAAGATATACTATATCAAGTGGGGAGAGAAAGGGGACCCCTTCTATTTTAAATATGGTGGGCTCGATTCGACCACGCTTGGTTTCGGTACCCTGATATACGGCTACACCAACATGCTGGAGTATCCGACATACAAACGGCAGGGACTTGAAATCGGCTTTAAAACAGATTTTATGGGAGTTGAACTCATAGCGAATGACGTGAAAGAGCTCCTTGGCAAGAACAGGGCTGTCATGGGCGGCGGTCGTATTTATATTACACCTTTCAGCAGGCTTCAGATAGGCGGTTCTATAGCCGGTGACCTGAACGAATACAAGGGCCTGCGCGATACTGACGGTGACGGAATACCGGACGAAGTAGATGCGTACCCTGATGATGATAAGTACGCCACAGAGATAGACAGGTACAGGGACCACGGAATTGACGAGGGAACGATAACATTGCTGACCAACGAAGGCCTTATCTCTCCGGTGGAAAGGGACCAGCTTATGGATGTTAACCAGTCCAGGTCAATGACCGGTTTCTGGGCAGGTGATATAGGGCTCAGCGTTCTTGATATGGAGTTTATCAAAATGGCGATTTATGCTCAGTACGCCATGTGCTTCAATACCGGCGGCTGGGGCTACACTGTACCTGGGGTCAGGATGAACATCGGCCCCATAGTTGAGGTTTATGCTGACTACAGACAGCAGTCTGATGAATTCATCTTCAGCTATTACAACGACACCTATGACCTTGAAAGGGCGAAGTATGTTGATACCGGTACAGAAATGGTTATTCAGACTAAGAAGGACAGGATTAAGGCAACTGGAGAATCAAAAGGTTACCTTGCGGGGATAAAGATCAACATTCTCAACATCGCCACCGGTAAGCTTGAATACCAGGATATGCAGTGGGGAGATGTTAATGACAAGTCCATCAGGGGTGACGTTGAGCTGAAGAAAAACGTGATTCCCATGGTATCGAAGGTCAAGGCATACTATACCCAGACCAATGTTGAGAAGTTTACATGGAAGTCTGAAAGTACGGTAATGGGTGCGGTGATTGGCATAGGCATGAGCGATACTGTCAGCATAGACTTCAAGTATCTCATCACGTATGAGGACAAAAACGGTGACGGTGATATCAGGGGCGGTGACGAGACAATATCAAACGTGAGCGTTTCTACAAGCACAACCTTTTAATCGGTGCAACCGGGCATAAAGGTGCTGATTCATAAAAACAGGTTCAGGCAGAAGTATTGGCTTCTGTCTCAACCTGTTGGAATTTCACTGCCGCAGATTTTGTCAGAATGGATCCCCGCACCTGTGCTGAGCTTCGTCGAAGCATACGCGGGGATGACTTTTAGGGCAGCATCTTTATCATGTCGGAAATTTACAACGAAAGTTCAGTGCAGAGGGAAACAGGCAGTTGCGCGGTCCCGCAGGGGAAGCGAGGAAAGTCCGGACATCAAAGGGCAGAGTGCCGGGTAACACCCGGGCGCCGCGAGGCGATGGAAAGTGCAACAGAAAACATACCGCTAACCGGTCCCCCTTATCCCCTTTTATTAAGAGAGGATAAGGGGGACCGGCAGTAAGGTTGAAATGGCGAGGTAAGAGCTCACCGCGTTTCCAGTAATGGAAACGGCAGTGTAAACCCCACCCGATGCAAGGTCAAATAGTCAGCCGATCGAGGGCTGCCCGCCCGAGGCTGAGGGTAGGCCGCAAAGACACGTATGGCAACATGCGCGCAAGATGGATAGCTGCTTAAACAGAATCCGGCTTACGGTTCCCTCTGCACTGAGCTTTTGTTGTTGCTTTTTCAGTGCTTTGTTTTATAATGCGGAAATTTTTTAACAGAGGAGAACCTATGGCACTTCATAAAAAATTTCTGCATACTGCAATTGCAATCATGCTGTCCCTGTTCATATACGGCTGCAACGGCTGCGAAGATGAACAGGCAGAAACTAAAACCTTCTATATCGACCCTTCATCATCAACAAACGGTAAGGGTACTGAAAGCTCGCCATATAACACATTTAAGAACATAACCCTTGAGCCCGGTTACTCTTACCTGGTCAGGCGCGGCACAACACTTTACGAGCAGATAACGATCAATGCTTCGGGTACTGAGTCAGACCCGATAGTAATCGGGGCGTACGGTACTGGTGATGCACCTGTAATTGACGGATCAGAATTGCAGACTTCATGGGCCAATGAGTCAGGCAGTATATACTATACTGATGCCGTCATGTCATACGCCGAATCCCTGGGGCCGGGGAACGTGACAGATAACGGCAGCATGCTTACATTTGGAGGAGATGGAACCCCTGCATCAGGCCAGTACACCCTGACGTCAGCAGGCAGGGTGAGGATATACGGTGACCCGTCAGGGAGGAACATCCGCCTGAGCAGGAGACTCTTCGGCATAACCGGAGAGAATGTTGCATACATTACCATTGAAAACATGCGCATTCGCCAGGCAAGCCTCCACGGCATACACTTTAAAAACTCCAGCAATATAACAGTGAGCAGCTGCTCTGTGGAGATGTGCGGCGGCGCATTCATAGGCGCGATCCAGGCAGGGAACGGCGTTGAGTTCGGCAACTCTTCATCGGACTGCACGGTCAGCGGATGCACGATTAGCCAGGTTTTCGATTCAGGCGTTACCTGTCAGACCTTTGCAAGCAGCCAGGCCGGGAGCGGATTTACATTCTCCGGAAGTACTATCGAGAAGTGCGGGTTCGCGGGGGTGGAGATTTCGGTTCTCTCAAGCGGAGGTACAACCGGTAGTTCTATCAGCGATGTTTCTGTCACAGGGAATACTGTCAGTACCTGTGGTGCGGGCTTCAGCGGG
>CAYTSF010000009.1:14657-24988 GCA_964440335.1 uncultured Leptospirales bacterium | reverse complement strand
CTATTCTATTGAATCATGGATGTTTAATCTCGGGCTGGTGAGCAATATGGAAAAACAGAGAAAGGTCACGCTGGCAATACTGTTAATGCTTGTTCTTATTTCGGTAATCGCAGTGGTTGACATAAGCACAAGGGTTGAGGAGAAAAAGTCCCTGGCCATGCGCGGCAGTATCATGCAGACAGGTCCGGGTATAGCAATAGTGAGGGTCGAGGGACCCATCGAGCTTGTATCCCCGTCCGGACCCTTTGGTAAACCTTCAGGCGCTGAGGCCGTGGTAAAAAGGCTTGCCGAGCTTGAAAAGGACAGCAGCATAAAAGCAATTGTTCTCCGTATAAATTCTCCCGGCGGGACTATTGCCGCCACCCAGGAGATCTACCAGAAGATCATGAGCCTCCGTAAAAAAAACATAATCGTAGTAGCATCCATGGGTGACATCGCTGCCTCGGGCGGATACTACATCGCGTCAGCATGTAACTTCATTGTGGCCAATTACGGAACCATAACAGGTTCCATCGGTGTAATCGCATTTACCCCGAACCTGAAGAACCTCATGGACAAATTCGGCATAAAAATGAACGTGATCAAGAGCGGAAAGTACAAGGACATCATGGCGAGCCACAGGGACATGACACCGGATGAGAGGATCATGCTGCAGGAGATGATCGACGCTTCGTATTATAAATTCGTCAGCGATATAGCCACAGGCCGCAGCATGAACCAGAACGATATACTCCCCATCGCAGACGGCCGAGTGATGAACGGGGCAACTGCTCTGAAGTACAAGCTCATAGACATGATAGGGACCTTTGATGACGCGATCATCAAGGCAAAGGAAATGGCCGGTCTTGACCCTGACGCACCGGTCTATGAGGATGAGGTGTCACCCTTTAATGAACTTTTCGGGACCATAACCGGTTTTTTCTCCGGGAGGGTATTTGAAAGCCGTTTCATGGACACAACAAACAGGATCGAATACAGGTATATGCAATGAGCATGGAGACAATCAGGGAGCTTGCCTGGACAGATTATTTTCTTTATGCAGTAACCGATCCCAGGGAGCTTTACAGGCGTATCAGGCAGCGCGACAGGGGAATCTTTCAGTTCAGTTTTGTCGTTCCGGTTTTCATCGCATTCATCGATGTAATAACTGTTTCACTGAGGGGAACAGAAACATCGTTCTTCTATCACAAGATAAGCTACGGGTGGCTTTTCATACTGCTTTTTATGCTGCTTAAAATTTCAGTCTATTCTTCGCTGATCGATTCTTCATCGCAGTTTTTCGGGCAGAAGGGGAACATCAGGGACGTTTTGACACTGGTGAATTTTTCGCTCTTCCCCAAAGTGTTTTTTCTGCCGCTTTATTACCTTACTGTTATTACGGGTTTCATGCCGGGATTTTTTTACATCTTTCTGTCCATGGTCTTTTTCTGCTGGTTCATGTATGTCCTGGTCCAGGGTATATCCGAGATGAACAGTATAACTTTCGGCAGGTCTCTGGGTATAGCAATAATGCCTGCTGTTGTCACAGGTGTGCTTTTGTTTCTTATGCTCACTGTTATGATGATCTCGCTGGCAGGTTATATCTCTGCATAAAAAAGGCCGCCATGGCGGCAGCCTTTTATAGGACCGGTTGCAGCTGTTATTTAGCAGCCTGTTTTGCCTTGTCCACAAACCAGAGTGCGATCCCTCCGTCACCTTCAAGCTTCAGCTGGCCGTTCTGCAGCGCCTGCATGCTCTTCTGCTGGTCGCCTGAACTAAGAACGCTGAATCCTGTTTTTGCATCTGACCATACAAGAGACGCATCCGCCTTTGCTGCAACGCCTTTTGCGGTCGTCATCTCACCGTTGGTAAAAGTGTAGTATCTGCCCCTGGAGTTGTCAGCGGTTTTGATCTGTACTGTGCAGTTTTTTTCTGCCAGTTTTTTCTTGAACTCGGGATCGGACTTTGCCTTGGACTTTATTTTTCTGCCAAGGATATAAAGTAAAAGTTGGAATTTCATCTGTGTCTCCCCCTGATTTTATTTAAAACAGGATGCGCCGCATCCATGTTTTGCTAAACAAGTTTTTCTATTGCGCCCCTGATGCGTTTAATTCCCTCTTTAAGGTTTTCATCCGATGTGGCAAATGATATTCTGAAATAGCTGTCATTGCCGAAACCTATACCCGGTACAACTGCAGTAAGGGCCTCCTCCATGAGGTATGCGCAAAGGCTTGATGACCTGTACCTGTCGTTGTATTTTTCAGCCACTTTACTCCATCCCCTGAGCTGGTATACCCCCTCCACATTGGGGAAAGCGTAGAACGCGCCCTCCGGCATGCGGCATGAGAATCCGGGGATGCTGTTAAGGTCACTGACCACAAAACGTCTGCGTCGGTCAAAGGCCAGGAGCATATGGTCGAGAACGGCCTGGTCACCCGCGAGCGCTTCTATGGCCGCGTACTGCGAGATTGAAGTTGGATTGGATGTGGACTGTCCCTGCTGCACCTCGATTTTTTTTATCATCTCCGCATCGCCGGCCATGTATCCAATACGCCACCCGGTCATGGAGTATGTCTTGGAAACGCCGTTCAGTACAATTGTGCGTTTTTTCATCTCTTCCGAGATGTTGGCAATGTTGAAGAATTTGAATCCGTCATAAACGATTGTCTCGTAAATATCGTCAGATATGGGTATGATCTCTGTTTTTTCAAGGATCGCCGCTATCTTTGCAAGTTCATCGCGCGTGTATGCTGAACCTGTGGGATTGGATGGTGAGTTTATCACAACGGCCCTTGTCCTGGGAGTAATGGCTGCCTTCAGTTGTGCAGGTGATATTTTAAATCCCGATGCATCATCCGTGTTTATGAATACCGGCACTCCACCTGCGAGCATTACCATGTCAGGGTAGGATACCCAGTATGGCGCGGGTATTATAACCTCGTCGCCATCATTCAACATTACCTGCATGAGGTTGTAAAATGAATGTTTTCCGCCGCAGTTAACTGTTACTTCACCGGCATTGTATTCAAGAGAGTTGTCCCTTTTAAATTTAAGTGCAATGGCCTGTTTTAGTTCAGGTATTCCACCCACAGGGGTATACTTGGTCCTGCCTTCGTTGATTGCACGTATGGCCGCATCTTTAATATGCTGCGGGGTGTCAAAATCCGGCTCACCTGAACCGAAGCTTATTACATCAATTCCTTTCGCCTTCAGCTGTGCTGCCATGGCAGTAACTGCCAGAGTTGGTGATGGTTTAACCTTGAGTATTCTTTCTGAAAATATCATGAACGTTCCATTAAATTTTTATAAAATTTTATTAACAGTTATACCTGTCAGAAACCGGTATTCCACATTTGCTATTATTCTCTGTCCGCGGGAGGCAGGCGGAGAACATATGATTTGGGTATATACACTTTATGAACGGTATATTTGTACAGGCATCAGCCTGCATATGGCAACCGTTAATACAGAAAAACCTCAAAAATTACATACCGGAAAGGCAGGGTGTCAAGTTTTTTTATCACGGGCATGATTTTTCTTCCATAACCGTGATGCGCCATGCGGGTGTACATACAGGGGAAAAATATCATATTCCATGGCACACTTCTGATTTTTGATTGAAATAAATTAAGTTATGATTTTTTATGTAAACTATATCATCAGGCATGTTTTCAAACCGGTGTTTGAATCCTTCATTAAGCCCGGAGGGGTTTTTGCAGGACTACCCGGTTCAGCAGACGGAAAAAGTGACAGGTCCGGTGCTTATGATAAAGCTCATGCACTGCCACTGCTGTGCGAAGCAAGAATCCAATTGCCAGGGAAGTCTATGAAGGTAAAACTCTGGGGGGTAAGAGGTTCTTATCCCACACCGCTAAGCTCTGCTTCAATTGAAGAAAAAATTGTAAAAGCACTGACATACGCAAGGCCGGGAGATATCTCCTCAGAAGAAGCAGTCAGGTCATACGTCAGGGAGCTTCCAATCTCGGTCCGGGGAACATACGGCGGCAATACAACTGCAATTGAGGTTAGAACATCGTCTAACGAGCTGTTGATTATAGATTGCGGGTCTGGCATAATTAATCTTGGCAGGGAGATGATGGCAGGTGAATTCGGCAAGGGCAAGGGGGCAGCAAGCGTTTTTCTTACCCATACGCACTGGGACCATATACAGGGTATGCCCTTCTTTCCGCCATTTTATATCAAGGGCAACAGGTTTAACTTTTATTCACCGGTTGAAAATATTCAGGAGAGGATAGAGTACCAGCAGGCCCTGACACATTTTCCCATAACCTTTGATACGATGATGGCTACCAAGAGGTTTTTTACCGTAAAAGAGAACGAGTCGTTTTATCTCAACGATGTAAAAATTTTTACCAGGAGCATGCCGCACCCCGGTTCTGCCTACGGTGTGAGGATTGAGGATGGATCAGGCGTGTTTGTCTATACAAGCGACTGCGAGTTTAATATTGACGAGATGGATTATATCCAGTCGTATTCAGACCTGTTCCACGATGCGGACCTTCTGATTTTTGATGCCCAGTACACTTTTCAGGAATCAGTCATAGACAAGATGTCATGGGGCCATTCGTCTGCGTCAATTGCAATTGATATTGCGGCAAGGAACAGGGTCAAGCGGCTTGTACTGTTTCACCATGACCCTGGTTATGATGATGAAAAACTGAACAGCGTACTCCTGAATGCAAAAACATACCTGAATGTTAACAGGAAGGCCATGAACCAGCTCGATATTGACCTTGCATACGAAGGAATGGTTTTCAACCTTTGATTAAGAGGGCATTACGGCGTTTTGGGATATTATTTTCAGCTTTTTGCCGGCACTTTGTAATTAACAATGGATGTATTTCTGGTTAGCTATCACCCTTCACATCATGCAGCAATTCCGGGTAAAAATGTAAAAAATAAGTTCAGGGCAGTTTTATATCCCGCGGATAATGCAGGATCATGTCATATACTATCTGGGAAAGAGATTTCATGTGTTTAATGCGGCTCTCCTGGTTAATGCCCGGGAGCTTGTTGTATGAAACAGAAATTCCTATCATGCTGGCATAGATGTATCTTGACAGCGGTCTGGGGTTGTCCTTGAATTCCAGACTGGTAAAGATTTTATCCAGCCTGCTGAGCGTATTGTTCATGACCTCAACGAGTGCCCTGCTTGATGAATCATTCAAATTTCCCTGGGACATGAGTATGGTCATCATCCTGAAATAGGTATCGTTTTCAGCTATAAAGTCTATGTAAATATTGAGTACCTTTTTGAGGCTCTCCTCCGGGCCGCTGCCGGCAATAATTTTATCAAGGATATCATTAAAGGCGCTCTGTGTGCGTACTGCTGCTGCAATGAGAATGGCTTCCTGGTTCGGAAAAAAACGGTATATTGATGATGTTGCCATGCCTGATTCGTCGGCTATCTCCCTCATGGTTGCCTTGTCAACAGGTTTGGTTGCAAATACCCTCTCGGCCGCGTCAATGATGAGGTTTTTACGAGCCTCTTTCTCCTGGGTTTTAAGGGTTTTCAGCGTTACTTTTTCGTTCATTTCCGGATCACTTAATTTTTAATTAACACATATCAATATTGTTTCAGAAAAATCAAGGAAAAAAGATACCTTAATCCCAAAAAACAAATATGATTCTTTTTTCATATTGATGTTCATTTTTTAGTCAGGATTTACGTCTTTTTGATGAATGCAGGAATGTCAGTCAAGTACATCGTTCATTAGAGAAATAAGGTTCCTGATTTCATATGGTTTGTATAAAATTGCAACAGGGTTGGTCATTTCGGCTCTCTCTATGAGCTTGTTTTCAGCAAGGGCTGTGATGTAAATAACAGGGATCTTGCTGTGCCTGTGAATTTCTTCAATGACATCGACACCGGTCATATCATCTTTGAGCAATATGTCGGTAATAATAAGATGCGGGTTCCCCTCAAGGGCGGTTTTGATTGCGTCTTCACCTTTTGAGACAATGTCCATCACCGAGTATCCGATTCCCTGAATGGATGCCTTCAGGAATATTCCGTGGATCATCTCATCTTCTATAATCAGGACATTTTTGGTTTCCATCGCATCTCTTCTTTTTTTTCTCTGCTGATCCGCAGTTCAAATGTAAGTCCATCATTGTTGTAGAAGTCCATTGTGCCGTCAAGCTGTTTTACCAGGGCCTTTATGAGTTCCATTCCCAGCCTGCCGTCCCTGTCAATGCTGAAGCCCGGTTTTATCCCCGGGCCGTTATCGTTTATCAGGATGTTATAGGTATTATCATCCTGCGAAATGAAGATGTTGAGCCGGAGCTGTCTGCCGGTTGTGGCGGCATGTTTGACGGAATTGGTTAATATCTCATTGAAGATGAGTCCGCATGGAATTGCTGTATCGATGTTTACCGCTATTCCACTGCACCTGAGCTTCAGATCTGCGGTCTCCTCATCAATGCAGTAGGTGAGTATGATCATTTTATACAGGGCGACTATATAATCTTCTATGTCAATGTTGTCAAGGTCGCTGCTGCTGTACAGCCTCTGGTGTATTATCCCCATGGAATTAATCCTGTTGAGGGCTCCGTTCAATGCATCGCGAATATGTTCGTTGCTTTCTTTCATCACCTGGAGATTGATCAGGCTTGATATTATTAGAAGGTTATTGTTGATCCTGTGGTTTACCTCGTCAAGCAGCCTGTCCTTGTCCCTTATGGTGCAAAGGAGTTCCATGGTGCGTTCCTCGATTATTGCTTCGAGGGTGCGGTTTTTTTCGTACATGGCTGATTCACGGCTTTTCATGAGAATTGACGGGCCGATGGCACTGCAGAGCGATTCAAGGAAGAGTATTGTTTCCATGTCAAAGAGCCCCGGCCGCCTGTCATTCATCTGGAGCAGACCAGTAAGCTCATTGCCGGCATAAACTGGTACAATGGCAATTGAACTGTATCCCTCAGATATGCATTTCAGCCTGAAATGGCGCCTGGACTCATCAATAAATGATGATCCCGATATATCTTCAGGGCTGTTGATCCAGAAGCTTCCATATTCGGTGAAACAGCCCTGACCGGCAGGTGTGTCCCTGTCGAGCACCATGCCGCAGATACATTCGAGATCCCTCCGGAACTTTTTGTTGTTAACATCGCAGGAGCACATCTCTCCGGATAAAAGGCATCTTTCGGTGTCGGTAAAATCTTTGCTGAATCCATTGGCAGAATAGTATGGATAGTCGTTCTCCTTCCTGATTCTTAGAGCGACAGCACTAAAACCGGTGTATGACCTGATCATTTCTATTATGCAATTGATAGAATCATCTTCGTTATCGGTTGTGTTCAGTGCCCTGATTATAGCAAGGAGCAGTTCATGTTTTTGAAATTGTACAGGGGTGCAATTCCGGTCCGTTTTTTCTTTCATTTATATATCTGTTTGTGTTTAGTATTACTTCGTGGAGTTATGATCCGGCAAAAACGGTAGTATTGCTGCGTTTAAGAGTTCCGGATTGCTGATTCACGGAACCGGCATTGCGTTTGCATTATGTGTGACAGTATGCATAGGGCGCAGCGATGCTACTTGTTTTATATTCAAATAAATTATTTTTATTTATATCTTTTTTTATTACATTAACAGGTTGTTTGGTCAAGTTATTTTTCAATCTAATGGTTGAAATATTGTTAATATATAATTTTCAGGGGTTTTATGAGAAAAGCAGACATGGATTTGCGTTAAAATTAACTTGAAATGATCTTGATGTTTATTAAAGAAGTGGCACGGGTTCAGGGCTTACCATCCTATTCGGTGGTAAGGTATTTTTCCAGGTACTCGGTGAGGTCCCTTATATTTCTTTTAATCATGATTTTGAATTCGGGGGGGATGTTCTGGTCGACTACAACCTTGTAATAGTTTATTGCGTCCCTGACCCTGCGCTGCTTGATAAAATCGTCAGCTTTTGCAAGCATGGGCTTGTACTTGTAGAATGAATACTCAAGTATGTTTTTTTCGCGTGACAGGCTGAATTCATCGGGCAGTTTTTTAAAGTCGTAGCTTACCTTGAGTATGGGCAGTTCGCGTTTTTTTATCCTGTCGGGCTTGATGAATTTTTTGTAGAAGTCCTGTTCGGCCCTTTTCTTTTCGTCAAGGGGCTCATCAAGGGAGTATTCCTGTTCCTCCTTGTGCTTTTCGCCCAGTATCTCGAAGTCAGAGTCGTCAGTCTTTTTCTTGTCGTCTGTTATTATCTTTTCAAAGATCTCCTCGTCTGTGAGGGTGCTGTCATCTTTCGGCTTTCCATATTCGCTCAGAAGGTCAAATTCATTGGGGTCTTCGTCATAGTCCGAATAGCGGTCTATCTCTTTTTCTTTTTCCTTCTGTTTTTCGATTTCAGTCTCAGTTTCAGAGGGTGGAAACAGTTCCTCTTCAGATTCAGGCTCACGGGCTTCCTCTGAAACTGCGGGTTCCTCCACCGCCGGTTCAGGTTCTTCCATTGCCTCTTCAGGCAACTCAGTAATCTCCTCCTGCGGGATTTCAGGTTCAGCGGATTCCTGCGGTTCGGGAGTCTCATCAACTGGTTCGATTTCGGCTGTATCCTCAACCGGAAGTTCATCCTCGATTACAACAGGTTCCACCGGGGTTTCCGCTGTCTCCTCTTCGGTCAGAGCTGTTTCAACAAGTTCACCTGTAACAGCTTCCTCCTCAACAGGTTCCGGAGCACTACCTGCTGCTTCCTCTGCAAGGATCAGTTCCTCCTCTTCTGCGGTGAGTTCAGGCAGCTCTTCTTCTGCTGTTACTGCTTCTGCATGTTCATCGGGGAATATGGGCTCATCAGGTTCATAATCATCGGGATGTTCATATTCAAGCTGCTTTAGCTCCTCTATGGTGAAGTCGTCTTCAGTTGGTTCCTTTAGCTCTTCATCATGCTGATATTTATCAGGCCGAGGCTCTTTGAGTTTTTCGTTTTCTTTGCTTATCCTGTCAAGGATGTCAAGTACCGGTTTCGGGTCAAAGTGGACAGGTATGGGTGCCTGGTAACGCGCCTCCATGACCGGCGGCAGGTTTCTGATTTCTGGTATCTTGAGATTTGCTATCTCTTCGATCCTGTTGTTCAGGTTGTCGAGGGATTTTTTCAGGTCATTGAGGTTTTTTATCTCATGCTTCAGGTTCTGGAGCAGTTCATTATTTTCGTTTTCTCCGGCTGATCTGCCGCGTTCCCTGTTAAGGGCAAGTTCCTCCTCCTTGATTTCCCTGATCCTGTTGAGCTCAGCCAGGGTCTTGTTTCTTTCGGATTCAATTTCGCTGAAACGGGATTTCAGTTCTTTGAGTTCATTCTGCAGGCCCGCGTATTGCGCGTAGTCCTCAAGGTCAAAACGCTCTTCGGGTTTTGATTTGATCTTTTCAATTTCGTTTTTCAGATGGCCCAGGTCTTTTGATATCTGTCCGGATATCCTGCGGATTACCTCCTCGGAGTCAATTCCGCTGCCCGATGTGCCGATGTTGATTGTCTGCGGGACCGGACCATCTATCTTGAGCCTCAGTTCTCCGGGCTGCTGACCCGAGTAGAGGGAATCAAAACGCTTTTTCTGGTCCTTCTCTTTTATATCCCTGAAGCGGTTCAGGTAATCGATATTTGTATCTATTTTGGACTTGATGCTTTTGTCGGATATGCGGTCCTTAACTCCATTGAAAAGAGAGATGGCTGTGTCGATATCTCCCTTGCGGGCGTAGATCTCGGAATTTATCAGTGTGCGCTTGTACATGCGGAAGCGCGAGTTGTCGGGGATTATACTGTTGGCTGAGTAGGGGAGTTCAAACGGGGCCTGGGTATCTTCCCCCCTCTGTATGCTTTCACGGCTGATGTCGTCAGAACGCCTTCTTTCAGGGAACTCCTCTTCAATGGCCCTGTCAGATGACCTGCGCCTGAATATCTTTTCAGGTTCCTGTTCAGGTTCGGGTTTTTTTTCTTCTGGTTTTGGTTCTGTTTTAACGGGTGCCGCCGGGCCGCCGAAAAGGGCCCAGGCCAGTATGCTCAGTATTGCAATAAATGATATGATGATAACAATGTTCATAAAATATATATTACCGGTTATTATAATGTCGTACAGAACCTGTTATATTTTGAGCGTAAACTGCAAAATTATTATAGACATATTATATGCCAGCGTATTTTTTGCATAGAGAAAAAGGTATTGACTGCCGGTAATAATTATCATGGCAGAAGAACAGGTAAAGGTGTATATATGTCACAGAAAATAAGCAAAACCATGACTTTCGGCGATCTCCTGAAGATAAACCCGGCTGCTGCCCCGATCCTGGGCAGGTATGGGCTGCACTGTATAGGCTGCCACCTGAGCGTGACTGAAACCATTGAGCAGGG
>CAYTSF010000009.1:2505-14557 GCA_964440335.1 uncultured Leptospirales bacterium | reverse complement strand
ACCAGTTCATCAGTTGCAGAGCCCGGACGGAATATTTCTCCAGTTTGAATCAGCCCGGAAATAATACGGCAAATATCCCTCTGTGCTGTTTCAACGCTGCTGAGATGTACAGGGCCCATGAATTCGATTTCTTCGCGCAGACGCGCCGCTTCATCTTCAGGCAGTGCGGTGAAAACAATTTCTCGTATCTCCTCTTCGCATGACTTCAGCGCCAGGGCCATGAGCCTGTTGCCGGCCAGGGCTGTAATCCTGCATATGCTTTCATCCCCCATGAGTGAAATCTCGCTGAATTCCAGTGGCCTGTACCCGGATACACTGACACCAGAGGGGATCTCGGCTTCGCACAGCACGGTGAACCTCTGCAAAGGGAAGGCATCTGCGAAGAGCCTGTAAACGAAAAGCCTGATGCCCCTGTCTGTGAGTATGACAGGGTGGGGCCAGTCCGTTGATTTTATGCGGTCTGTTATGTTTTTTCTTTCTTCAGGCAAAAGCCCTGCTGGATTGTCTGTTTCAGCGGCCAGTTCATATATCTTTTCTTCAAGTTCAGGGGGGAGGATGGATGCGCTGAGTTCATTGTCTATCAGGAATTCCAAAACTAACTGCGGGGCCAGTGCAATCCTGGCACATGCTGCAAGTTCCGGCAGCTCACAGGTTTCCCTGAGGCTTGAGGTTATTGTCTCCAGTATGAGTACCGGGTCTGCGACGCTGACCCTCTCCTCAAGCAGAAGCTTTATTACCGAAGCAAAGAGCGTCAGTGAGAATCCGGGCGCAGCCTCCGCTTCAGCTACGGCATGAGGATTCTTCTCTCTGAGCTTATCCATAATTGCACTGGTTTCTTTTATGCCGGCAAGCCTGCCCGCATGGCGAAGTATGGTCTCTTCAATGTGGGATATTATTACCATTTCAGGCCTGGCAACGGTGTATCCCCTTTTAATTGCAGCCTCCTCTTTGTCAGCCGGAAGCCACAAGGATGGAAGCCCGAAAACCGGCTCAGGGCTGTGCGGTGCGTCTACCTTCTTTTTAACAGCCAGGCCCGCGATTGCCAGCACCCTCTCTTTAACTACTGTGCCCCGCGCTGCCTCGAATCCCCTGATAATAATGCGGTAGCCTCCGGGCTGCAATGACAAGTCGTCAAGGATACGCACTGGCCCGAATGTCCATCCGTAATCTCTGGTGATTTTTTCACGGATAATCCTTATGCTTTCGAGTATTGTTCCCCCTGCGCCGGGATCGACGAATGGCACCAGGTCACAGGCCAGCATAAGGCCGATGGTATC
Source organism: uncultured Leptospirales bacterium (assembly GCA_964440335.1). Taxonomy (GTDB): domain Bacteria; phylum Spirochaetota; class UBA4802; order UBA4802; family UBA5550; genus JAAYBQ01. The sequence continues at coordinate 13,280 of CAYTSF010000009.1, read as the reverse complement.
GGGCACCAGCACTGCTGCAAGTTTACCGGCATCCTCGTCGCTGATCTCCGCCACGGATGAGAAACCTGTGAAAAATACTGTACCATGTTCCCTGAAGTTTTTCCATGACGAGAGGATGTCGCCGGTGCTCAACATGAGGATCTCCGATGTCTCTTCGGGCGACAGGCCGCGGTTCAGGCAGAGGATGGCTTTGATCCGGTCCGATATTGCCGGAGTGCATGCCATGCGGTGAAGCCCGGCCAGGGCCGCAGTCTCTTGCTGCGAGAGTGTGCCTGTGAAGGTTTCTGTTTCCTCCGGCGTGATGCCCGGGAGTTCAATCCTGTTCAGTGCCCCGCATGCCGGGCATTTGAAAGAGATCGCGGGGCCCGGATATTTTGTTTCGTCGAATTTCAGTGATCGTGAACATCCGGTGCATGATATCTTCATGTCTGCCTCCTGGATATGCGGCTGTATGATATTGTTATGCGGTTAAGACCTTCAGCGAACGGGACTTCATGTTTACGCATGGGGTGACTGTTTCAGGGCCGTTCCCTGCTGCAAAAAAGTCAGCCCCTTCGTCTGCCGAGGTATCCACTGTCAGCCTCCACGGGCGCCCCGATGGTGCTGCCGGAACAGTAAAATTTTTATCATCAGAAGATGCGTTGAACAACATGTAAAAATCGCAGTCGCATCCTGAACCGTTACCGGCGCCGAACTCGCCGTTTATCATTACGGCGATGCAGCCGTCCTCCCTCTCCCATCCGGGGTCGTTGACGCCCAGGCCGTGCCATGAAATATCGGAGCAGCCATTGCCCGTGCATTTATCTCCGGTGAAGAATTTCGGCATCCTGAGGGCCGGGTGCGCCTTCCTGAAGGCTATCATGTTCTTTGTGAAGCTGTAAATTACGCGGTTTTTACTGACAAGGCTCCAGTCTATCCATGAAATGGCATTGTCCTGGCAGTAGGAGTTGTTGTTCCCGTTCTGCGTGCGCCTGAACTCGTCGCCTGCAAGGAGCATTGGTATGCCAAGCGAGAGGAAGAGGGTCGCAATCATGTTTTTTATCATGCGGATGCGGAGTGCTTCTGTTTCCGGCGGTGCATCAATCCCTTCAATGCCCCAGTTGCAGCTGAAGTTGTTGTTTTCTCCGTCCCTGTTGCTCTCGCCGTTTTCAATGTTATGTTTGGAGTTAAAGCTCACAAGATCGTTCAGCGTAAAGCCGTCGTGGCATGTGATGAAGTTTATGCTGCGGGTGGGTGATGAAGAATGGTACAGGTCAGAACTCCCGGTGAGCCTGGTGGCAAATAGCCCCTTGAACCCGCTGTCGCCGCGCCAGAACCTGCGCACATCGTCCCTGAACCTGCCGTTCCATTCCGCCCACCTGCCGGGGAACTTGCCCACCTGGTACGCTCCTCCAGCGTCCCATGCCTCGGCGATTATCTTCGCATTGCGGAGTATGGGGTCCTCCTCTATCCATTCCACCAGCGGCGGATTGGACAGCATCTCACCCTTCTGGTCCCGTCCCAGAATGGATGCCAGGTCAAACCTGAAACCGTCCACGTCCATCTCTATGACCCAGTACCTGAGGCAGTCAAGTATGAACTGCCTCACCAGCGGGTGGTTGCAGTTGAAGGTGTTCCCGCAGCCTGAAAAGTTTTTGTACCTGGCCTTGTCATCATCAAGTATGTAGTATATGGAATTGTCTATCCCCCTGAACGAGAGTGTCGGGCCGCGATAGTCACCCTCATGGGTGTGGTTGAACACAACGTCCATTATAACCTCAATGCCCGCCTCGTTGAAGCGCCGTACCATTTCACGGAACTCGCTCACCTGCCGGCCGGGGGCTCCGGAGGTACTGTAATTTGACTTCGGCGCGAAGAACGCAATGGTGCTGTAGCCCCAGTAGTTCTTCAGGCGCTCACCGGTCAGGGGATTCACGTTGATGTTTTCAAACTCATCGAATTCCTGTATGGGCAGCAGTTCCACGGCGTTCACCCCCAGTTCTTTCAGGTAGGGGATTTTTTCTGTAAGGCCGATGAAGGTGCCGGGGGAATTAACGCCTGAGGTTTCATGTGAGGTGAATCCGCGCACGTGCATTTCGTATATGATGAGTTCATTCTCGGGGATTTTCAGCAGTCCTTTGGTGTAGTCGCTGCGGCCGTTGGTTACAATGCTCCTGGGAACGTGCCTGGTGCTGTCTATCATTGAGAAGGAGTCAATCTCGTCAGGGGCGTCGAGTATAATCCCCCGGGCCCTTGTGAGGTCCCATTTGAAGTTGCCGGTTATTGCCCTGGCATAAGGATCGAGCAGTAATTTGTTTTCGTTGAACCTGTGGCCCGCAGGGGGATTATACGGGCCCTTTATCCTGTAGCCGTAAACCTGGCCTTCGCGTAAGCCCTCTATCCATATATGCCATATGTCGCCGGTCTTGTTGATCACAGAATCCAGGATTATTTCTGTGAATGTGGAATCCTGTTCAGCAGATTGAAAAAGAACAAGGCATAAACTCTCCGCATGCCTGCTGAATATTGAAAACTGTACCCCGTTATTCATAATTGTAGCGCCCAGGGGGTGGGGTCTGCCCGGCGCTGTTTTAAGGTCAGGAATGGTCATATTATCACTCTACCGGTATATATAAAATATACTCATGGCTTGAGTTTTTCAACCACCTCTGCCCTGATTGCGAGTTTTACGACCTTGTGAGAGGGGTCATTTGTATAGACCTGTATTGTCTTTTCCACTACCCCGTTTTTATTTTCAAGGTTAAGATCAACTTTAAGTTCGCCGCTGCCACCTGCAGGGATCTCCTTAGCAGAAAGGAGAGTTCCGGTGCAGCCTCACCCGGCCTTAATCCTGTCAATGACAAGTGTATCTGTGCCGGCGTTTTTGAACTTAAATGTATGGCTCACTGTGATTCCGGTCTTTACCTTGCCGAAATCGTGACTTGTGTGTTCAAAAACAATGTAAGCCCTTGATTCGCAAGCCAGTATTGCTGCTGCGATTACTGTTGAGAGAAAGAGAATTCTTTTTTTCATATTCTGTTCCAGTGATAAAATCCGCCATATGCTGTTATAAACTGCACAAATACAGTTTAATATCAGTAATAATTCCTGAACATATATTTTAGTGTAAAAAAGAAATTTATATACTCCCGCCGCCTTCGGCTGCGTGAGTAACAGAGCTTTATTTACTTAAAAAGTTAAGGAATAACTACTGGTTTAATATACAGGAAATTACTTTTACCTTTTTCAGAAGTCAATTTAAAAAATATTTTCAGATGGGTAATGGCCTGGGAATGGCCTGAAGCGCCAATATTTTTATTACCCCTGCCACCTGCCGGACCTGGATAATAGAATTTTATTTACTTTAAAAAAGTTAAGGAATAAATACTGAAAAAAAAATAAAGTTCAGGCATAAAAAAACTAATGCTTTAAGCACATTTTCCGATAAAATTAGTGATTGATAATAAATTACACTCCTACATGTAATTTTACCAGGTTAAAGGCTTTTGTGGATTGCGCTATCTGCAAAAGCCTTTTTTATTGTATCATTTTTATGCGGGCTGTTTTCTTATTCAACAAGGAGCCTGTCTATAAGAGCGATCATTAAGACTATTCAGTTGATTAATGCCGGGTGCTGATCCTGAATATGTAAATGGCGCTTTTTTCAGGTGTTTAAGTGAAGAAATGATATTTGCGATTAATGAACAGAATCCTCAAAAAAGAGCGATCATGAAGGCGGCTGAGGTCATGGAGGATGGAGGCATAATTATCTTTCCCACAGATACCGTGTACGCCTATGGCTGCGACATAAATGATAAAAGAGCCATTGAAAAAATTTACCGTCTTAAAAAAATGGACCGGAAAAAACCCATCAGTTTCATATTCTCAAGCCTCTCTGAAATAAGCTCTTACACAAGAAATATCAGCGCTGAGAGCTTTAAAATTATGAAAAAAGCTCTGCCGGGACCATATACATTTATACTTAATGCGTCAAAACTTGTACCAGGCATAGTAACAACCAACCAGAAAACAATCGGTGTAAGAATTCCTGATCATAACATACCCCTTGAACTTGTGAAGTCCCTGGGCAGGCCGATCCTTGTTACAAGCATTAACACTCCTGACGGGGAATACCTTATCGATCCAAAGGACCTGGAAAAGGTTTACCGCAACGAGGTGCAGCTTGTTCTCGATGCCGGACCGAAAATTTCATCGCCATCGACGGTTGTGGACCTGTCAGGTGACAGCATTGAAATAATAAGAAAGGGTAAAGGAGAATTGTTCTTTACATGAAAACTGATGCCGATTATTTAGAAAAAGATATTATACCGGAGGTTTGGCATGTCTGAGGGTCTTAGAAATTTTCTTATAGTTCTGAAGGCAATAGTAATCTATTTGAGTATTGGTGCTGCGGTGGCGTTTATTTTTTACAACCTCAAAAAAAAGGATCTCTTTGGCGGATATATAGGCGGGCTTGTGGTGGGCGTCATAGGCGCTATCATTGGCGGGCTCGTTCTGAACGCTCTATTTTATGATATTATCGTGCGCATACTCTATTTTCTATGCGAGGGTTCCGGAGTGAATATTATTGCAGGCCTGCTGGGTGCCTATGCGGCCCTTTATATCATGAACAGGCTTAACCATAACAGAAGCAGAAAAAAATACTGAAGCAAAAAAATACTGTGTAAGGATGAACGGCCGGGACCGGACTGCATGCGTTTACTGAAAAAAATTATGTTATATTCGGCACTTCTTGTTCTGCTCGGGGGTACCGGCTTATACGCAGGGCAGAGGAGGCTGCTTGGCCCTAACATGACCATGTCGTGGGCATCATCCTACCTGACAATCAACTCCGGTTCGGTGACTGTTCAGAACGATACTACATGGACCTATGCTACAGCAGGTGGCTGGTTCTTCGATTACATGATTAACCCGTACGTTTCTTTCAGGACGCAGTGGTTTTTTTATCCTGAAATGATTAATTCGAAACCCGAAGACATGTTTGATGATACCGGCAGGATCAACCTGCATGAAATGGGTTTTTCTCTTCTGCGGCATTTCGGGAAGGGATATGTTACCCCGTGGTTCGGTGCCGGTCCCTACCTGCAGTTTGCAACAATTGACAGCATAAATTCATATATACTCCACGTCCTTCTTTCTGTGGGATTCGATTATGAATGCTTTGATGATATTTACCTCTGCCCGGAATTGTTGTGCGGGATAGGTGCAGGCCTTTTCAAGTCTGACGAAAAGAATGTAGTTATAGATGTCCCTACGGGTACTGACTTTTCAACAAGCGGTATTATAATATTTTTTAAGTTCGGCGTTGCCAAATCCTTTTGAATTGCAGGATGGTCTGTATGTCTGTTAAGCGAATGTTCGCCCTGGCTTTTATTTTTCCATGTGTTATCATCTGCTCATGCATAAGCAGGCCGGCTTTTTTTAATAAGGGGTACATCGATAAAGAGACGGCTGTAATAGCTGTTCTTCATTTTAAGGATTATAACGGCAGCCAGGGGAACAATTCCGGCGCACTTGTTGAGAACGTTTTTGAAGGGACGCTCCTGAAACGGGGTTACAAGGTCGTTGATATGGAGAAGACGGCAGCTGTAACTGATTACGATTTTCTTGATAAAAACAAATACCCGAGCCAGTGGTTCATTGATACAGGGAAAGCTCTGGGCGTTGAATACATGTTATACGGATCGGTCCATGATTACAGCGTGTACCAGTCATATTCCACATTTATCTATATTTTCGGATGGCTCGAGGTAACTGCATCGGTGGGTGTCACCGCGCGCCTGGTTTCGTGCAAAACAGGGGAGGTCGTCTGGTGCGGTTCCCTCACAAGGAAGTCATATACGTTCAACGATGCTGTTGATGAAGTTGTCGATGAACTTGTAATGACAATTAAATACAGGTCACCTGCAAAGGTTGATGAAATCCAGAATTGACCTGCACTTAATGTAATTATAAAATGCTTTTATGCTGCGAACATGTCAACAGACTTGACCTCTGAAAGAGGAATGCTCTGCCGCTTGTTGCTTCCATCCATTGTTATTATCATGTCATCGATTATTTCCCTGTTCTTGTAGAGCTCAACCTCTGTGCCGTCATTCAGCACCACTATGATGTCCAGGCCCTTTATTTCGAGGTACTTTTCAAGCATGTCTCTGAATGTTTTACTTCTGGTCTTCACTTCGTTCATTATACTGCTCCAATATTTATTTTTTAATGCTTACAGCAACGCCCGTCTTCACACCGGTTGTTTCTCTTTACCCGGGGGAGTCCCTACTGACAAGATGCAGTTGATTTACCGCTTTTCCGTGTTAATAGGATTTTGTTACTGCTTTTCTTTATATCGGAAGAATCTGTAAGAGACATAATTATTTTTTTTCATGCAGAACTTTCGGCAGAAAAACCGTTTCATTGTGCTACAACATTTATTATGCGGTAAGGCTGTTTCTTTAATTTTTTTATTGAAAGGGCACTAATATTGGATTATTATTTATATGGTGATCGTATCAACGAAACCGGAACGGTATATGAAGGGCTTCAGGGGATCAATAGTAATAATAGCAGATAACTCACAAGAGAGCAGGGAATTGCATTCAATTCTTGAAAGGGAGGGGTATTCCGCCAGGAGTTACATAGGGTATCATGTTGAGCCGATTGATGATGAAATCCCCGACTGTATAATTATCGATAACATCCATGAGTCTGACTGCTTCAGCCTCTGCATGACCCTCACGGAGGACGTGAGGTTTATAGACATACCTGTGATTATTGTAAGCACAAGAAACACAAGCGATGATATTGTTAACGGTTTTGAAGCCGGGGCCGTTGATTACATCGTTAAACCCTATCCTGAACAGGAACTCCTTGCAAGGGTAAACAACCATGTATCCATGCAGAACATGAAGAAGCGCCTTGAGGAGCTTGTACTTGAAAGAACATTCGAACTGACAAATACCAACAGGATTTTACAGTACACCCTTGATGAACAGAAAAGTATTCTAAGAGAGCTTCAGGAGAACGAGACCCTGCTTCTTACGATAGCAATAAACACACCGAACTCATACCTGGGGATAATTGAGAAAAATTACACAATAGGTTTTGCGTCGGGGCAGGAGTTCAAGAAAAACAATGTAGATTCATGGAGCCTCCTTGGCCTTCCCCTGACAAAACTTTACAAAGAGAATTTTGATGGAATAAAGAAGTACTTTGACCGGACATTTGCAGGGGAGGAGACAAGCTTTGAATACACCATGAACGGGCAGGTGCAGTATTACAGGACTGTCCCCCTCGCGGACAGCAGCGGGGAGATTACCAGGGTACTCGTTGTGGCTGAGAATATAACCGAACGTAAGGAGGCCGAACTCAGGATACAGGAATCACTCCGTGAAAAGGAGACCCTTCTCAGGGAGATACACCACAGGGTAAAGAACAACCTTCAGATCGTATCAAGCCTTCTCAACATACAGGCCCACAATACCGGTTCCAGGGAACTGGCTGACATACTGAGGGTGATTCAGGGAAGGATTTTTTCAATGGCGCTGGTTCATGAAAAGATGTACCACTATAAGAATTTTTCACGCATAAACTTCAGGGAGTACCTTGTTGACCTTGTAGCAGAGATCAGCCGTGTATTCAGGGATGCCCCTGGAGGTTCAGGGATCGAAATTCATCTGGACGCAGAGGATGAATCGATATCCATCGATAAAGCGATACCATGCGGGCTTATCATGAATGAACTGATAATAAATTCCCAGAAGCATGCATTCAGTAATAAAGGTGCGGGTTGTATCAATGTTCAGTTTAAAAAGGACGCTGACGGCCTGTTCATCATGTCGGTCAGCGATAACGGCATGGGGATGCCGGACAACTTCAACCTCGCGAAGTCAGATTCCATGGGAATGGTGATAATACGTGAACTCGTGAACCAGATCAATGGCACAGTCCGTATCATTAACAACGGCGGGACCGCAGTCGAGGTCAGGTTCGGCAGGAATCCTGTAATCCCACCCCTGGAAAGAAAATCAGAAAATAACCGCAGCAGCCGGAGCATACTTATAGTTGAGGATGAAAGGATAATATCCAGGATGCTCAGGAGGTTCGTGGAGGATGAGGGATATAGCATAATCGACTGCGTTTCATCGGGACGGGATGCCATAAACCATGCGATCGAGAAAAAACCGGATCTTGTAATAATGGACATACTCCTTGAAGATGAAATAGACGGAATCGAGGCCGCGCGAAGGATCGCAGAGGAGCATGAATGCCATATTATTTTTCTTACAGGGAACTCTGACCCGCGGACAATCAGTTCGGCCTGGGACGTTAAGCCTTACCGAATCCTGACCAAGCCTGTGCAGCGTTACCAGCTCCTGGAGGTGATACATTCGGCTTTTGAGCCCGGCAGCATCAACTGATTCAGGCGCAGTATGTAGCCTTAATTGCTTGCTGCCGGCATAAAACGCCTGTGTAGTGAATATGTATGTGATGTCCGGATATTGCCTGCCTTCGCTTTGCTCAACCCGTTTTGACTATTTCACAAAAATAAAAAAACAGTTGCAGTTCGCTCCCCTGCAGGTATCATTTAATCCGGGCTTATTGATATTGCATTCAATGCGTGTGATATTATTATACCGCCGGTTTTGCACATGCAACATGCGCCGGCAGGTGCAGCTAAAGAATATCCCGGAGGAATCCCCATGAACAGAAAAGCATGGAGCATATGCATGATTCTCATGTTTTTGTCATCTGCCGCAGCTGCCCAGTTTAATCCCGGCATTGAAGCCTTTTATTCAAATATGACCATATTCGACGCGAAGAACCAGAACGGTGGCGGAGGAACATTGCTGTTTGACCTTAACAGCGACATCAAGGCCCTGTTAAGGGGGACATACACATTTTATAATGACACAAGAACGGTTGATCTTATAGAGTACGATGTCACGTATTTCCAGATGACCGGGATGTTCGGCCTGGAATATGACCCGCCAGTGAATTTTCTCTCTGCATACAGGCTGGTATGGAGGAATTCCCTGCTGCTGGGATATTCCAGAACTGGGGTAACAGCAGAGAATGAAAAAAACAGGTGGGAGGCCGACGATTCGGGCTTTGCAGCGGCATTGAACACAGGCATGGGTTATAACTATTCGCAGCATTTACAGCTCTTCGTTGACGTAGGATGGCACCACTCGTTTTACCGGGGAATATTAGAGGATTCAAACATATTCGGTGTGCAGGTGCTTGCAGGTGTCAGGTGCTTGCTGGCCGGGGCAAGAACGCTGGAGGGTTACTGATTATGAAAAAACCTGTAATTGTTTTTCTCACAGCGATGCTGTTCTTATCATGCGGCGATATCTTTGATCTGTTGATGATGATGCAGTCCCCCGCTGGTGTTGTTGTACTTGATTCTGACCAGACGTCAGTGAAGGTTTCATGGGATGAAGTGGAGGGCGCAACATCATATAATATTTATTATTCAGATTCTCCCGGCGTTACAAGGTCATCAGGAATAAAGGTATCGGGAATTTCAGAGACATCACATATTGTGACCGGACTCAGCGGATTCAATGTGTATTACTTTATTGTCACTGCTGTAAATTTTTCCGGTGAGTCCCTTCCTTCGTCGAAGGTTGGGCATACATGCTACAGGACACTGGCTGTAACAGGTTCAACATACGGGAATATAACTTCTGTCAGCTATGTCTCTCCTTCTCACATAACATGTGATGGAACAAACCTCTATGTGTCAGATGATACCAATGGAATCAGGCAGATTGATATTGCCACTGAAACAGTAACAACCATTTACCCTTATGCGCTGGGTGGCCTTTTCACTGACGGAATATCATTTTATGGTCTATACAACTGCCAGATTGTCAGGGTGGATATTGCAACAAAGACCATGACAGTCATAGCAGGAACAGCAGGTGGTGCCGGCTATGCCGACGGTCCGGGCCAGTCGGCTAAATTTCAGTCTGTATGGGGTGTGGCCTGTGATGGTGTTAATATTTATGTTTCAGACAGGGAGAATGACTGCGTAAGGAAGGTGGTTATTTCCACAGGGGAGGTGAGTACCCTGGCATCGGGTATGAATGGTCCGCGGGGAATGGTTCTTTTTGGCACAAAGCTCTATGTGGCTGATCAGGTGAATAATTGCATAAAAGCAGTTGATATAACAAGCGGTGCTGTAACAACCCTTGCTTCTGTTTCAGATCCCATAGGCATAACAACCGATGGAACAAGCCTGTATGTTCTTACGAACACTCCTCCTCCATCCGGAATTATCTATAAAGTATCAATGTCAACAGGATCGTCAAACCCGCTTGTTTCAGGATTGGGCAGTTATCCCTATACCATTACAAACGACGGCACATACCTCTATGTGGGAAATACCATAGGCTGTTCCATTATCAGGGTCCAGTAGGAGATAACTGAACAATAAAGACAGACTTTAAGGCTGCCAAAAGCCGGTTTGATATCAGTTGTAAATTATACAACCATGGTACAAATACTGTTTAGTGAATTTCCAAAAACAGTGGACAGCAATGTTAAAAATGTGTGATATGCCGGAGTAATACTTTGTGAAATTCACCATCAAGGGGCCTCGGTATGAGGATCAAAAAACTGAAGAAACTGCTTAAAGAGAGGGACCAGCTCCCGCTCCTTGTGACAGACCTGAACGACATACGCTACCTTACCGGTTTCGCGGGTTCAAACGCCGCGCTGATCGTGGATGATAAAAAATCATTTTTCATTTCGGACTCACGCTACGAGGAGTACGT
>CAYTSF010000009.1:0-2405 GCA_964440335.1 uncultured Leptospirales bacterium | reverse complement strand
ATATATAAGATTGTATATGGTGCACAGGCTGAAGCCCTGAATGCCGTGAGGCCCGGGATCGTAAGCGGGGAGCTCGATTCCGTGGCAAGAAACCGTATCACCGAGTGCGGCTATGGCGACAAATTCGGTCACGGCCTGGGGCACGGACTTGGCGTTGAGATCCATGAAGCGCCGGCGATCAAGAAGAACAGCGATTCCAGTCTCAAAAAAAATATGGTAATAACTATTGAGCCGGGCATCTACATCCCGGGCAAGGGCGGTGTGAGGATCGAGGATATGGTCCTTGTCACTGCAACGGGCCATGAGGTGTTGACCAGGTGCTCAAAAGAGCTTACAGTCATCTAAATTTCAAGAGGTTCTATGATTTCCGTTAATGATTTTAAAAGGGGCGTTGTTATCAAACTTGACGGCGACCTCTATTCAGTTATTGAATACCAGCACGTCAAGCCCGCGCGCGGTGCGGCCTTTGTGCGCTCCAAGCTCCGCAATGTGCGCAAAGGCTCCGTGGTTGAGCGTACCTTCAGGGGCGGTGAAAAGGTCGAGGACGTTAAGCTTGTAAAAAGGGCCATGCAGTACCTTTATGAAGAGGGAGATTCAGTCGTGTTCATGGATATTGAATCCTACGAGCAGGAGTCCATCCCCAAAAAAGCCATCGGTGACGCGCTCAGGTTCATAAAAGAGGAGGACATGGTTGATATAGCCATGTACGAGGGGGAACCAATCACAGTTGAACCGCCGCAGACCGTTGTGCTCAAGGTCGTATACGCTGAGCCGGGGGTCAAGGGTGACACCGCGACAAACGTGCAGAAGCCTGTGAAGGTCGAAACCGGCGCTGAGGTCAGGGTGCCCCTGTTCGTGAACGAGGGGGATTTCATCAAGATCAATACCGAAACCGGAGAATACCAGGAGAGGGTAAAGAAGTAGTATGAGCCTGACGAGGTACATATACGACATCGTCAATGAAAACCCGGGGAAATCGGTCGGAGCTGTCTCCGGCCTGGCCCTGGGGCTTTTTATTTTAATCCTGGGCTTCTGGAAGACCATTGTCATCATACTATTCATCGTTCTGGGGATACTCATAGGCAAAATGTTCGATGACGGCGATTCACTCATTGATACAGTAAAAAATATCTTCAGGCGCAAATAGTCCCGGAACCATATGCCGGCCAGACCAGAAAGCAACAGGCAGAACTTCGGCTTCCTCAAAGAGGCATACAGGTCGTTTAAAAAAAAGCAGTACGCCAACGCCTCGGTAATCCTTGAAAAGTCCATTCAGTCATACACCGATGATCCATACCCCTACTTTTTACTGGCAGTAACACGGCTCTACTGCGCGGACCTCTCCGGCGCGAACATAGTCATGGAGAAGCTGCAGCGCATAAGCCCTGCCTATGCCCCCTTTGTGCAGCTCAGGGCCTTCCTGGGTATGAAATCCGCCTCGGGAAGGGACGAGGCCATTGCTGTTTATTTAAGCGCAATTGAAAAGGCCCCCTCGGACAGGCTGCTGCGCAGGGGGCTGCGCAAATGCGAAGACCTGGCAAACTTTTCCGCTTTCCAGAAAAAGGCAAGGATCACTGACCTGGTGGAAGTGCGCGGCCCAGGCGCGATAAAGCTGTCGCTGCCGGGCTTACCGTACCGCAACAGGGTTCGCCCGCGAAGAAAGAAGTCCCGTGCGTTTAAAATTATTATAGCTATCGTAGTCATAATCTGCGCGGTGGTTGTGACATTCATGTCGCGGGGCTACTGGCGCGAACTCATGGAGAGCGGGTATTCCCTGGACCGGTCCTCTGCCGAGAAGATAGACATGGTCGATATTTCGGGTTCGGGCTACGGCCTGCTGAACAGGGTCAGCAGGGAGCCTGCCAGAGAGTTCTATACTTCACCGGACATCATGATTGCCGAGTTCAACGAGGCAAAGAGGCTCATGAAAAAGGGGGAGTTCAACAGGGCTGCCATGATGCTGAACAAAATCATCAACAGCAACTCGAGCCAGGTGGTGAAGGAGAAGTGTGAGTTCCTTGTGAGGTTCATCATTGACAGCGATGACCGTATATACGAGGCCCCTGACGTAAAGGGGCTGCAGGAGAAGCCCTGGCTCTACAGGGGGGTTGCACTCGACATTTCAGGCATCACGGCCAATGAAAAGAAGTTCCAGAACGGTACTGGTTTCACCCTCATGGTGGATTATGACGGCAAAAATTTTAAATGGATAGCGCAGGTCTTTACACAGAAGGTTGATGCCGTTGAAAACGGCGACAGCGTCAGGGTTGAGGGCGTTTATATCTCGGGTATTGGTACTGAAAACAGGCCCTATATTTCATCTGCAAGGATCAAGGTGCTCTCTCCCGGAAAGAAATAAATTATCTTCTCGCGGATATTACCCAGTGCGAGATCACCTTTGTTGT
>CAYTSF010000008.1:20635-43336 GCA_964440335.1 uncultured Leptospirales bacterium | reverse complement strand
ATAAGGTCCTCCCTGTTGAACGGTTTGCCTATGTAGCTGTCAAAACCGGCTTCAAGGAATTTCTGCACGTCATCCTTCATTACATGGGCAGAGAGCGCTATGATGGGGATGTGTCCTTTTCCCCCATCCTGCTCAATGCCCCTTATGATGGTCAGGGCTTCGAGCCCGTCCATGCGCGGCATCTGGATATCCATAAGTATAGCGTCTATATGCCTGCCGCTTTTGTATGTCTCAACAGCCTCGAATCCATCAACAGCCATGATGCATACGAACCCGTTCTTTTCGAGCACCTTGGCCACAAGCAGACGGTTTATGCTGTTGTCTTCAACAACCATTACTGTCTTGACGCTCTTCGGAGTGATGTCACTGACTTTGGCGGTATCGGCGTTCTCCATGGCCGGGAGGTATGGTAATGTAAAAATAAACTTCGAACCCCGGCCCGGCTCGGACTCAACATTAATGGTGCCGCCCATCATCTCGACGATCATCCTGGATATTGACAGGCCCAGGCCGGTACCTCCATAGCTTCTCTTGTTTCCATAATCTACCTGCCTGAACCTTTCGAAGACAAGGGGGATGTTGTCAAAGGATATACCGATCCCCGAGTCCTCGACGAAAAACTCGAGCATGTTGCCCGGCATGAGCCTGACGCCGAAATCAATGCGGCCGCTTTCGGTGAACTTCACGGCGTTTGATATGAGGTTGTTCATCACCTGTTCAATCCTCGATTCATCGCCGGTGAGCATTTTTGCAATGGCCGGGTCGCAGTCATAGTCCACCTCAATGGGCTTCTTGCTGCTCCTGACCAGGACAAAGGCGTTGTTGTAAAGGTTCTTAAGCATGGAGTTCAGGTTAAAAGGCGCCTCGATTATCTTCAGCGAACCCGATTCGATCTTTGACAGGTCCAGGATTTCGTCTATGATTGACAGCAGGAGCGACCCGCTCTTCTGTATCATGCGCAGGTAGTTTTCATGGGCCGGGTTGGTCACCTCCTCTATGAGTATTTCGGTGAATCCCAGTACCGCGTTAAGGGGCGTGCGGATTTCATGCGACATGTTCGCCAGGAAGTTGGTCTTGAGGCTGTCAGACTCCCTGGCCTTCTCGCGGGCCTCAATGAGCATTTTTTCAAAAATTTTTCTTTCGGTAATATCGCGGGCGGATCCCTGCACGCATGATGGCCTGCCGTCGTCATCAAGTATCAGGGTGTTCTTGTATTCTATGATGACACTTTTGCCGGATTTGGACTTGATTTTAACCTCGCCGTTGATCGATCCCTCTGAGAGTACCCTGTTGAGTATATTGACCACATCCTGCTGGTTATATATGCTGTCGTCGCTGCCTGAAAGGATGGTCACGATGTTCCATTTCTGAAGCTCTTCCATGTTATAGCCGAAGACCTTGACAAAGGCGTTGTTGACTTCTATGAAATTCCCTTCAAGGTCATAAAGGTAGAGCAGGTCCTCGACATTGTTGAAAATGTCCCTGTATTTTTTTTCGCTCCTGATGAGGTCGTGTTCAAACCACATGCGCTGAATTGCAAGGGCATACTGAGACGAGAAGTTCTCGACAATGTTCAGGTCCTCGTCGTCGTAGTTTTTCGGGGAGTTGCCCATTATGAGAAAACCAACAACCTTTTCCCCTATCGTTGAGGGTGAGCAGAGGACGTTGTTTACAGCCATGTGGTTTTCAGGCCGTTCGGTCATCAGTAATATATCTGAAGGGTCGTTGGAATAGAAAGAATCCCTGTTGCTGAAAATTTTCTCCTTGATGCTGACGGCTGTCTCCTGCGTCGTGTCAAGCCTGCTGAACATGACGTTCTCTCCGTGGCGCGTGTATGCGAATATCGAGTAATTTTCGACGGCCTCGTTGTTCAGGTAACCGGTTATTCCGGTTGTGCTGCCCGTAAGGTCAGCCAGGTATTCCATGATGGTCCTGGTGATATTTTCAATGGATACATCGCTGAGGACCTTTCTTGAAAGGTCGGCAATATAGTAATTCTGGCTAATCTCCTTGTGGAGGGCCGTGGTCCTGTTTTTGACCTCGCGCCGCAGCAGTATGTAGAAGAGTATAATGAGTACCGAGATAAACAAAAGGGCTATGAGAATGGAGAGCAGGATGAAAGTATATTTTTCGGGGAGGCTCCTGCCGGATTTTTTGAACCACTTGCTGTAAAGTGAGGAATACTCGCCGTTTCCTTTAATAATGGCCAGGCCTTCACTGAATTTTTCAAGGAGCTTCCTGTTGCCCGGCGTAAAAACCGGCGCATATTCCATGGAAAACAGGGGCTTTTCGAGCATCATCACACCGCTGGTTATATGGTGCTCAAAAAGGTACCAGGCGGAATACCGTGATAAAACTGCGCAGCCGGATTTTCCCTCAATGACCGACGTGACCGCTGAAAGGTCGGAACTGTGTCCTGCGGTCAACGCACCGCTGAAGGAATTCAGGATTTCCGTTTCAATGGAACAACTGCTGTTATATGAAATCTGAAGGCCGGGCTTCCGCAGACTGTTGCGGTCGAAATCTTTCCTGAATATGGCTGCAAAAGGTATCATGATTATGGATTCTTTTTCCAGGATGAATCCCGTATTCATCCTGGAAAAAAAAGCGCCTGTCATGAAATCAGCCTGACCTGTCGAAAACATGGAAAGGGCGTCTTCCTGCGGCATGAGGTTTATGACAATGTTGAGCCCGGTTTTTTCCTCAATGGCATTGATAATGTCTATGTTGAAACCCGCAGGCCTCCCGTATTCATCGAGATATTCATATGGCGGAAAATCAATATTCCCCACACCCTGGTATGTTATTATATCTTCAGCCCGGAGCGCGGCGGGGATGCAGAAGAGCAACATCAGAATGTAAAGTTTTTTCAATACCGGTAATTTCATCCCTGAATTTTGCCAGATCCTTTAAGATAATTGCGGGGGCGGATTTTATGCTGTTATCATAAAAGTCACACCTTTCCCGCTGACGATTTATACCATTCAAAAAACGGATTTACTGATAGTTATACTATTCACCTCCCTGCGATGTGCGGCGAACAGTATAACTATGGAATACCGGTTTCTTGGGGGTATAACACGCATAATGTACAAATTAAACGGTAAAAAGTAAACATTAATTTGCACCACGAAAATCCCGGATTATTCTTCCGGATGGAGGTGTGAAAATTCCGGGATTGCAGTTCTAAGGATTAAAGAAATTTCTCTATCCTTCCGATAAGATACTCATGAAAATCTCAAGCGGCATGGCCGAAATATCATTGCAGAGGAATTCAGGCGCTGATCCCGTAAAAAACCGGACATATATATGGCCCGACTACAGGCAGGGCGCGGTTGAGAAGACCCGGAAAGTTGATCCCTACAGGAACGAGTACGTATATTTCAAACCCGACCTGGGCGGCAGGGAGAAAATCCTCGGCATGATGCACAGGGTCGAAGAGGGGTACAACTCCTCCGGAAAAGCGGAGAACATGAAACCCCTCGTGGCGCCCGGATCTTTTTTTAACGCACTGGCCTGAGATGTTCATCCTGATCAGCGATATCCGCATGGCGCCCGGTTGTGCGGATACTGATGTCCGGCAGGCAGCAGAAAGAATAGCCGGCACCACCTTTACCTCATTCACTATAATAAAAAAATCCCTCGATGCACGGAACAAAAACGACATTGTATACCTTTACAGGGTGGCTGTGGAAACTGACGACGTTACAGGGCGCCTGCTTGTGGATTCCGGGCAGGCAGCGGTCTATGTTCCGCAGGAGCACTCCCATGCAAAGCGGGCCCGCAGCCGGGCTGATGTAATTATAGTGGGCACCGGGCCTGCCGGGCTCTTCTGCGGGCTCAGGCTTGCGGAGGCGGGGATAGCATCTACAATTATTGAACGCGGCAGGCCTGTTGAGGAGAGGTTCGGGGACATCGATGTTCTGGAAAACCATGGTGTGCTGGATACGGAGAGCAATGTCCTTTTCGGAGAGGGTGGGGCCGGCACCTATTCCGACGGAAAGCTCACCTCCCGTTCGGTGAGGCCGGAATCGTCATGGTTTTTCAGCAGGCTTATTGAGCATGGCGCTGACCCGGCAATAGCATACGAATCGAAGCCTCACGTGGGCACGGACCGCCTGAGGGCCATAATAAAAAGCATCAGGAAGACCCTTCAGGACTCGGGGGTAAAGATACTTTTTGGAGAAAAGGTCACCGGCCTCATTGAGGATGACGGCCGCATAACCGGTGTGATTACTCAGCGGAACAGTTACAGCGCCGACGCCGTTGTCATGGCCTGCGGCCACTCGGCGCGCGATACGTACTCCATGCTCCATGAACTGGGCGTGTCCCTTGAAAAGAAACCATTTGCCGCCGGGACGAGGATCGAACACCCGGCTGAACACATAAATTCAATCCAGTACGGAAAAAGCAGGTACAGGGAAGTGCTCCCTGCTGCCGAGTACATGCTCACGCATAACAACGCCTCAACCGGGCGCGGCACATATACCTTCTGCATGTGCCCCGGGGGAGCGGTCATAAACTCGTCGTCAGAGCAGGGGATGCTCTGCGTCAACGGAATGAGCATGTCTGCCCGCGACTCATGCTGGTCAAACGCAGCAGTAGTGGTCACGGTGCGTGCCGAAGATTCGGGGCAGGGCGCCCTTGCGGGCATAGAGTTTCAGCGCGGCATTGAGCGCAGGGCCTTCGCTGCCGGAGGAGGTATGTTCCGCGCGCCGGCACAGAGCGTCAGGGCCTTCCTGGACGGGCGGACGGACGTTTCGCTGCGGCAGACATCTTATGCCGGCGGCGTTGTTCCGGCGGAGATGGAGAGCTTCCTCCCCCCATGGATCTGTCATGAACTGCGCGCCGGGCTCAGGGCATTCGACAGGCGCATGAAGGGGTTCCTTGAAAACGCGGTGCTCATAGGCGCGGAGACGCGTACATCCTCCCCCGTGCGCATTAAAAGGGGTGAATCGTTCCAGTCTGTTTCTCACAGGGGGCTCTACCCTGTGGGTGAGGGCGCGGGCTATGCCGGCGGCATTGTGAGTTCGGCAATAGACGGCATAAGATGCGCGGATATTATTATTGACGGCCTCGCCTGAAAGCCGGGGATATTACCGGCCTTACGGCGTTTTCATGAGGGAGTTACCATACCGGCACAGATATCATTCTTCACACGCGCCGCTGACATAAATTTGAAATAATCCCGCTTGCGTTTTATCTTGAACATGACATGAATGAAGTAAAGCATGCCTTGAATTTTTTCGTAAAATTTATTGACGCATATTACTGCCGGGTAATGAGGGTATTACATGCGCGGGTGAGTTTCACTAATCATGCCGCCGTTGAGTACTGGAGCTTTATATGTTTTTGTTGCGCAGATGGATAAATGCTGTTTACAGGTTTTTTCGAAGGCTGAAGTTCAGATACAAGCTTTCTTTTTATTTCATGGTTTTCGGCCTTATTATAGGCTACTGCTCTTTCGTGATTTATACTCACCTCGCCACAAAACAGATGATGTCCATCATGACTACAATCGCAGATGAATGGATAAGAAGCGACAGGTCCCACGGTGATTCCATACTCGATTATATTAACAAGCCGTATTCCAGCAGCAGGGATGAAAATTTTCCTTCGCTGAGATTCATCCTGAACGAGCTTACCAGAAATGCGGGCATAAAAGATATTGTGATATACGGTTATGACCGCGCAAGTGGCATGTGGTTTATGCTCTACAGGAATAAGGCCGGGTATATTAAGATCGGGAGCATGCCCGATGCTGACAAGATCAGGTCACTGGAACAGGCCATGGACACGCGTATAAGTTATTCTGACTCGATTCTGCCGGGCAGGGGTGAGGCCATTCATTTCAGGATTAACCTTACGCGCCCGGTTGACAGGAATATTTATATCATGGAAATATCTGTAGACAGGATAGGTTTCCTTACCAGGGCAGGCGGACTCCGGGTCATTGTTATTTATACCCTGAGCATATTTGTCATATCCCTCATAATTGCAAGGTTCATTGCGCTGCATATATCAAGGCCCATATCAAGGTTGAGCCACCAGGCGAAACAGATTGCAGCCGGGGACCTTGAGGTGAGAACCGATATAATCTCACGCGATGAAATCGGCGATCTCTCCTTTGCCATAAACACCATGGCAGGGGAGATCGGCGATTACCTCAACGATATCAATGAAAGGATGGATGCCATTTCCGTCATGAACCGCATAGACAAGGCCGTGCTTTCGTCAAAGTCACGCGATGACCTTGTCATGAGGGTGACATCCTTTGTTTCTGAACTGTTCGATGAATGCTACATTGCCCTTGGAATAGCGGACAGCGTTGAAAAGCGTTACCACATCCTGTCGAGGAGAGGCGGGGCTGACCTGGATTTTTCAAGTGTGGGAGATGAAATACTTTTAAAGAACAGGGAACTCTATGTAATAGATGGTAATATTGACAGCGATGAGATGGATAAACTGAACCGTGCTGCGGGAAGCAGGTTCTGCCACTTCATCAACCTTCCGATCTACATCGACGATGAATACATCGGGTCATTTGTCGCGGGCAAAACTGACGGGATCGCGTTCACGCAGTTCGAGGTCGATACCCTCGCAGCGCTGGCGGACCAGGTCGGCGTGGCGATGAAGAGCGTGCGGACACTGGAGGAGAAGGAGAACCTCTACTTGGGGATCATCACCTCGCTGTCAAAGGCAATCGATGCAAAATCCAGGTGGACCGCCGGCCACAGCGAAAGGGTCGCATCATACGCAATGAGGATCGCCGAAAGGCTGGCGCTGGACGAGCAGACGGCAAGGGAACTTAACATGGCCGCTATCCTCCACGACATAGGCAAGATCGGCGTGCCTGAACACCTCCTCGACAGGCCCGGCAGGTTTACGGAACATGAGTACATGCTTGTACGTGAACATCCATACGAGGGCGCGCTCATCGTAAGCGAGATCCCGGGCAGCCGCATGGTCTACGAAGGAGTTCTCTATCACCATGAAGCGTGGGACGGGTCAGGATACCCCTTTGGCCTTCAGGGTGAAGCAATTCCGCTCATAGCGCGCATAATAACAGTGGCGGATGTGTATGATGCCCTGGTGTCAGACAGGCCATACAGGAAGGGGATGAGCGTAAGCGATGCCCTTCTTTTTCTCAAAAGTGAAAGCGGGAGGCATTTCGACCCTGAACTGGTTCCATTGATGATCGATATCGTGAAAGAGGATTCAGGCAGCGGAATTTGAGGAGGATTACTTTAAATGCAAAGACCTGCTGTGGTGCAGGTCCGGGGTGTGGTTGTTCAGGCAGAGTATGAAGGGTCTTTTTTTATCAGTATCTCTTTGATTTTTGCGTCCCCTGCAGAAAAATAGATCACGTGAGATTCCATAAGGGAGTACTCGTTCATGACCACAAAAAAGTCTTCGTCAATACACGGATCCAGGAGATTTATCTCCCTTAACTTTCTGTTGCCGATAAATATTGCTTTCATTGATTAACCTGTAGTGAGAGTTCATTCAATACTCTTTCTAATTTAATATTTGTCCAGTAATTTAATTCATTTTTTCACATGCAGGCCTGAAAAAATTCGTTTACACTTCACCGTATTTTTTAGTATTGACTTTTTAGTGACATGTATTGTAATTGATGAGACCCTGACTGTCAATGAGACAGGCTTCGCCCTATTTACAATAAAATTTTAATAACACTAAAGATAAATTATGAATAAAACAGCAAGAAAAATCATCCTGAGCTCATTACTCCTCCTTTTTATGTCCGCTGCCGGCGCATTTGCCTACAAGTTTGACTTTGTTACTGTAAGCGACATAGTAAAGAGCGTTCGAAAGACCTACGCCGACCTTGAGTCCTACCAGGCAAACTTTCAGATTATATCCGAAAAGGACGGCAAAAAAAGTTCCCAGTCCGGAGTCCTGAAGTTCAAGGCATCGGACAAGCTGCTCATGGAGTTCACAAATCCTGCAAGGCAGAAGATTGTATCTAACGGTGAAAAGATGTGGGTCTACATTCCATCCCTGAATGTTGTTGCAGAGCAGGATCTCGTCAATGACACGGGAATTTTTTCCTCCGGCTCAGAAGCCGGGCTTGCGCGGCTCTTTTCCAAGTACCACTACAAGTTTGCATCCAAGGAGGAGCCGGAGTTAATGCCCGATGGCAGCAAGATGTATACTCTGATCCTTAAACAGAAAGAGACAAGGAGCGGTTACCGCACAATCAGGTTGTGGATCACCGAAAGTTTTTTCATCGTCAGGGCCGAGGGTGAGACATCAACCGGTAAGAAGGTGGTCATAACACTTACCGACATAAAAACAAACGTAGACCTTCCTGACAGTATTTTCAAATTCGAGATACCCTCATCGGCAAGGCTTATTACAAATCCGATGATTTCAGAGGAGTAACAGGTGGAAAGCATAGGAGAAAAACTCAGGGCGACGCGTGAAGCCAAAAAACTCTCAATCAGGGAGGTGGCCAACGAGACAAATATTGCGCCCACATATATCGAGGCTCTGGAAAATGAGGACTTTGACAAGTTCCCCAGTGAAACCTACATAATCGGGTTTTTAAGGGGATATTCGGAACTTCTGAAACTTAACGTCGAAGAGATGATACAGCTATATAAAGGTTACAAGATCGGCGAATCAGCCACACCCATCGAGGAGCTCACCCGCCCCACAAGGTCGCCATGGATGATCAAGCTCATGACCTTTTATGACAACTACCGCAATTATATATTCGCCGGTGCAGCGGCGCTGGTTTCCATCCTGTTTATCTGGGGGATATGGTCCATTACCGGTTCCAATATGGACATTAATTCGGAAGAAGCCTCAAAGATGCAGAAGGAACTTGAAACCAGCAAGAACTCTAACATACGCAAGGTTAACAACATCCCCCTTTCAAATGACAAGGGGAGCGTGTACCTCTACAAGGGAGAAGCCGTGCAGTTTCTTGTGGACACAAAAGAGGTCGTTTTCTTTGTGAAGGAGATAACCGAAAACAAGATAACCGTCACTCTCCAGAACTACGAAAAGGATGTGACCCTGGAACTCAACCAGCAGGCAACTGTTGTCCTGAACGGTACGCCGAGGGAGGTGCTACTTACTCTCCGCGCGCTTACAGAAAGCAGGGCAAACATCATGATCGAACTGGGCAAACCCCTGACTGTAGAGGCGCCGGTGGTTGACCAGAACAACAACGCCCGGCCCGTAACAGAGGGTGACAATACAAGCGTAATCGCCCAGAGCAACAAGAGCCTCAAGATTACATTCGAAGTGAAGTTCACGCAGAAATCCTTTATAGAGGTATACCTGGACGGCAACAAGAAGCTCAAGGGCTTCATGCCCGCGGGCACCGAGCAGAAGTGGGAGGCATCAGAATCCATCCAGCTGAAGATCGGCAACGCCGGCGGTATCAGCGCAAAGATAAACGGCAAGGAATACGTCTTCGGAAGGCAGGGCCAGGTTGCAAACAAGATCATAACCTGGAAAAAGGACCCTTCAAATCCGAACATGTACCACATTGAAGTCAGGGACTGGTAAGATGTGTTTCTCCCTGCGGACCTTTCATTCTACATCATATCTCTCGGGTGTTCCAAAAACCTCGTAGACTCCGAACGCATCAACGGGCAGCTCGCCTCTGCGGGGTTCAGCCCCGCTGAGTCAGCAGAGGAGTCAGACATAATAATCATCAACACCTGCGGTTTTATCCGCGACGCGAAGGAGGAGGCCATCTCGGTCATCCTCGACGCGGTGTCGCTGAAGGATGATGACGTTGATGCTCAACGGCTTTACATGGAGCAGGGCAGGAGGACTCAGAGGAGTTTCGGCAGGAAGGTAGTTGTAACCGGGTGCCTCTCTAAAAGGTATTTTGACGACATAAAGGCTGACATGCCCGAGATCGATTTTCTTTACGGCATACCCGACAGCCTTTTTGTACAGGCAATGTGCAGCGCCTTCAGTATCTCCCTGGGGCAGACCTCAAGTGTGCGCAGAAGGCTCTACAACAACTATCCTTATTCATATTTAAAAATATCTGACGGATGCTCAAACAACTGCAGCTATTGCGCAATCCCGTTTATACGCGGGCCGCTCAGGAACTTCCCGCCTGAAGAGATCATCCGTGACGCGGAACAATGCGTGGCGGGAGGCGCACTTGAGCTGAACATCATAGCGCAGGACATAACCTCGTACAGCGCAGGGGGTTTACGCCTTCCTGAACTGGTCGCGAAGATTTCCGCAATAGACAACCTGAAATGGATACGCCTTCTCTACTGCCACCCGGACAAAATCAGCGATGACATAATCGGCATATTCAGAACATGCGGCAAGGTTGTTCCATACATAGACATCCCCTTCCAGCACGTAAACAGCCGCATACTGGCCTCTATGGGCAGAAAGGGGAGCCCCGCAGTTTATGCCGGCCTGGTTGCCATGCTGCGCAAAGAAGTCCCGGAAATACGCATACGCTCCACGTTCATGACCGGTTACCCCGGCGAGACTGACGCAGAGTTCAGGGAACTTGTGGATTTCATTGTTTCGGCCAGGCTCGACAGGGTTGGTGCCTTCACATATTCGGCCGAGGATGATACAGCCGCATGTCTCCTTGAAGACAATGTTCCGGCAGAGCTGAAGCAGGAGCGCTATGATGAGCTCATGTCTGTTCAGCGCAATATTTCCCATGAAAAGCTGAAGTCCATGGAGGGTATGGAGCTTGATGTTCTTGTTGAAGAAAAAGTTGATGATAATACATATATAGGAAGGACCCGTTACGACGCACCCGAGGTGGATGGTGTTTTTTACTTGACCGCGGATATCGATCCTGTTAACAATATTGTACGTGCAAAAGTCACTGATTCAATAGAGTATGACTTAATCGGAGAAATCATTTGAAACTTACCGGCGATAAATGGAACCTGGCCAATTTCCTCTCTTATTCCAGGATAATATTGATTCCCCTCTTCATATACCTGCTGGCCCAGGGCGACAGGAAGGATGACACCTTCTATCTTTTATGGGCACTGATCGTGTTCATGGTTGCGTCATGGACGGATTTTTTTGACGGCTGGGTGGCCAGGAAGCTCAAGCAGGAATCTGAGTTCGGCAAGTTCATCGATCCCATCGCCGACAAGTTTCTTGTCATAAGTTCCCTCATAGCGATCATCGTGCTCGACAGGTATATGAAGGCCTATGACTTCTGGATGATTTTCATAATAGCAGGAAGGGATGTGCTCATAACATTCATGAGGTGGCTTGCAATAAAAAGGGGCAGGCCCCTCAGGACAAGCAGATTCGGGAAGTTCAAGACAGCTTTCCAGATGCTTTCCATTGTAATAATAGTTACGATTTATATTGAGAAGAGGTCCAAATTTTTTGAACTGCATGAATCCATACCCTACTGGATTATGCTTGCCGTAACAGTCATGACAGCACTGTCAGGGCTGCGTTACATCCTGACGAACTGGCACCTGTTTTCACCTGTAAAAGAAACTGGCACGGAGCATGAGGAAAAATGAAGTTAAAGGAATTTTTATTCACGGCTTTCTACGCAGGTTATTCGCCCGTCGCCCCCGGCACGGCAGGTACCTTCGTGGCAATGGCCCTCTACATCGCGGAAAATTACCTGCTTGGCGACATCCTCTTCAGCAGCCTTAACTATCTTAATTTCATAGTGCTCCTCGCTCTGGTATACCCCTGCATCAGGCTGTGCGATTCAGCCGAGGATTTTTACAGGGTAAAGGACCCGCAGATGGTAGTCATAGACGAGGTCATGGGCTACTGGACAGGACTTCTGTTCCTGCCCTTCTCTATCTCGTACGCTGTGTTTGCCTTCGTATTTTTCAGGGTGTTCGATATTGTAAAGCCCTGGCCTGCGAAGAGGCTGCAGGACCTTCCCGGCGGGCTCGGGATAATGATAGACGATTACGTGGCGGGTTTGTACACCCTCGCCGTGATGCATGCGATAGCTTACACCCTTGAACACTACGGTATAATCCTGCTGTAGAAAATTTGCGCGGAGTTTATGTGATGATGAAAAAACTTTTTGCTCTGGCGTTGATGTTTTTTTTCATCGGGATTTTATCCCTTTATGCAGCTGAGGAAAAGAAGGTAATTCCTGCGAACTTTTCGGGCCAGGACAGCGCCCTCATCGCCCAGAAGCTGTCCGCCGCCCAGTCCAGGATGAAACAGCTTATCGACAACAACATTGACTGTTCTGACCTCATGTCCAGGCTGGCCGAAACACAGAAAAAATTTGATGAGCTTAAATCGTCACTGGAGATAAAAGACCCGGCCGCATCAAGGGACCTTCTGCTTGCGAGCATCGAATCCATCGAAGCAAGGGCGGCCGAGAGGATGCTGCTGAACAGGAGGATGGATGTCATCTACCAGATAATGGTAATCCTCGGCATGCTTGCAATTGTTTTAATGATCGTCTATTCGATATACATGTACTCAAAGAGGAAATAGGCCAGGTGGAGAGGCGTTATCTTTTTAACACTGAAAAGATAAAGTATGTCAAGGGGAAAAAACCCGGCGTCGGGTGCATCCTCTGCGCGATTGCCGTCGGCGACCCGGCCGTAAAGAACCTTACCGTGTACAGCAATGATCTTTTCGTTATAGCTGTCAACCTTTACCCCTTTAATCCGGGGCATGTGATGATCTTTCCCCGAAGGCATATCACCGGGATCGGCGAGATGACAGAGAGGGAGGCTGCGGAGATGCACCGTCTGCTGGCGCTTACCATAAAGGTGATAGATTCCGAATTCGGGCCGTCAGGGTATAACGCCGGTTATAATATTGGCGACGGCAGTGGGGCAAGCATCGCCCATATCCATCAGCATGTGGTGCCGAGATACTCAAACGAAACGGGTTTTCTGGATGTTCTTGCCGGTACCAGGATAATTGTAAGCGACCCCGTTGACGTAATGGAAAAACTCGCGGCGGCATTTAGCGCCATTGAAGGAGGCGGCCATGGATGAAAAAGTAACCCGTACTGTTCCCGCAAAAAAATCCCCGGAGGAGACTGACAGGCTCATGAAGAAGCTCATGATGATAAGCATGTTCTCTGCCGGGATCGCGCACGATTACAACAATGCCCTCACGGCAGTAATGGGAAATATTTCGCTTTCCAAGTTTGAGGCGGAGGGCAACAGGGAACTGATGGAACTGCTCTCTGACGCGGAGAAGGCCTCGATAAGAATCAAGGAGATGACCGAGCGCCTTAGTACTTTTACAAGGGGAATCAAACTCCTCAAATCCAGGACTGATTTTGTTGCCCTGGTGCGTCCGGTATTCGACAGGCTGGTGCAGGATCACAGGGGGACCCATGAGTTTATTGCCGCAGAGAATATCCCCTCGCCCGAGGCTGACCCTGGACTGCTTGAGGTCGCCGTGGAGTGTATTATCCTCAACTCCCTTGAGGCTGCGCCGGAAGGTGCGGTAGAGGTCTCCGTTTCAACAACAGAGGTTGACCGTGAGCAGAACTTCAGGGAGATGTCACTGGTTGCAGGGAATTACATAAGGCTCTCCGTTAAGGACAACGGCAGCGGCATTGATAAAGGCAGCATGAAGTCTCTCTTCAATCCCTATTTTACAACAAAAGAGGGCCATGACGGGACCGGGCTTGCCCTGGCTTATTCAATACTCAAACGCCACCACGGATTTATATCTGTTGAGTCTTCTGCTGCGGGTACGGTCTTTACGCTCTTTGTCCCGCTGTTTTGAAAATTCCTGTTGCAGATAAATAATTGCGATAAAAGATTGAAATCCTTCCGGAATATTGTTACTCCTATAACATGGAATTCTGCAGGCCGCGTTACAGTGCTGACCGTGGCCATGATTTTCGCAAAAAATAATTGAATTGTTTCCTTTCCCGTTTGTTCACCAGTTGCAGGGATGAAACCCCTGTAAAAAAACAGGTTCGTGTTTCATGAAGGGGTCAAACACCGGTCTGGAAACAAATCTGATAATCACACACACCGGAGTAGAAAAAATGAAAACGATCAAGGAATTTAAAATAGTACCATACCTGCCTGAAAAACTCAGGCCGCTTTTAAAGATTGCATATAACCTGTGGTGGGTCTGGAACTTTGAAGCTATAGACCTCTTCAGGCGCCTGGATGTGGACCTGTGGCGCGACATGGGCCATAATCCCATAAGTTTTCTCGGAGCGCTTTCGCAGAGAATACTTGATGAGGCATCTGAGTCCGAGAGCTTTATCGCCCACATGAACAGGGTAGAGGAGGAACTCGACAGGCACATGGAGCGCACAACATGGTATGACGAAAACAGACACGGCAAGATTGATGCAAAAATCGCATATTTTTCAGCGGAGTTCGGGCTCCATGAGTGCGTGCCAATTTATTCAGGCGGGCTCGGCATCCTTGCGGGGGACCATCTGAAGTCGGCCAGCGAGCTTGGTCTGCCTCTATACGGAATGGGACTGCTCTACAGGCTGGGATATTTCAGGCAGTACCTCAACCTTGACGGCTGGCAGCAGGAGCGGTACCCTGAGACGGATTTTTACAATATCCCCATCTCTCCGGTTAAAGACGCAGGCGGTGAGTTTCTGGTAATTGATGTTGAGTACCCTGGAAGGACAGTTTATGCTCGCGTATGGCAGGTGGTGATAGGCAAGGTAACGCTCTTCCTTCTTGATACTAACATCGACAAAAATTCGGCCGATGATAAAAAGATAACCGACGAGCTCTACGGCGGCGACCTGGAGATGCGGATTAAACAGGAGGTCATGCTCGGTATAGGCGGAGTCAGGGCGTTCAGGGCCATGGGCATAGAGATCACGGTCTTCCACATGAACGAAGGGCATGCGGCTTTCCTTGCTCTGGAAAGGATCAGGCTATGCATGAAGGAATTCGGCATGACCTTTGACGAGGCCCATTCATTCGTCACAGCCAGCAACATATTCACCACCCATACACCGGTACCTGCCGGAAACGACCGCTTCCCGGTTGAGCTCATAAATAAATACTTTGAAGATATATACGAAGAGATGGATGTGGAGGAGGAGAGGTTCATGGCGCTTGGCCGTGAAAATCCCTTTGATGAGAAAGAGGACTTCTGCATGACAGTCCTGGCCATCAGGTGCGCCTATTCATGCAACGGCGTTTCCAGGCTTCACGGCGAGGTTTCACGCAAAATGTGGAACAGGGTCTGGCTGTATCTCCCTTCTCATGAAGTCCCTATCGGCCACATAACAAACGGCGTACAGACGCTTTCATGGACCTCTGATGAGATGATGAGGCTTTTCAACAGGTACCTGGGTCCGGGGTGGATTGACAATCCCGCCTCAAGGGACATCTGGAAGGGCATAGACAACATACCGGATTCCGAACTCTGGAGGTGCAGGGAGCGGCTCAGGGAGCGCCTTGTCAGCTTTGCGCGCAAGAAACTTCACACGCAGCTCATAGCCCGTGGTGTACCGCGGAAACACGCGGGCATCGCGAGCTCGGTGCTTGATCCCGAGGCCCTTACAATCGGCTTCGCGCGGAGGTTCGCAACCTACAAGCGCGCAACACTTCTCTTTACAGACTTGGATCGGCTGTACAGAATTCTTTCAGATGCAAAAAAGCCTGTGCAGATAGTCTTCTCCGGAAAGGCCCACCCTAAGGATAACCTGGGCAAGGAGTTTATCAAGGAGATAATACACATCTCGCGCGAGGAGAAGATGCGCAAGAAGATTGTATTCCTTGAGGATTACGAGATCAATCTGGCGCGTTACCTTGTGCAGGGGGTTGACGTCTGGCTCAATAACCCGATCAGGCCCAAGGAGGCGTCGGGAACAAGCGGCATGAAGGTAGTGTCAAACGGCGGGCTTAACATCAGCGTGCTTGACGGATGGTGGGACGAGGCATACAACTCGAACAACGGCTGGGCAATAGGCAACGGCGAGGTTTATGACGACCAGTCATACCAGGACGAGGTTGAGAGCCTTTCCATATACAACCTGTTAGAAGAGGAGATCATACCGCAGTTTTACACAAGGGGGGATGACGGGGTGCCATCGGCATGGCTCGTGAAGATCAGGGAATCGATGAAGTCGATTATGCCCGAATTCAATACGAACCGCATGGTGAAGGATTATGCCGAGAAGTATTATTTCAAGGCGCACGACAACTACCGCGAGTACATGACTGACGGATTCAAGGTTTCGCGCGAGCTGGCGCGCTGGGGAGAGAGGATCAGGGAGCTCTGGAGCGATGCGCGGGTAATCGATATGAACATTGAAGACAGCGGAGATATTACAGTCAATTCTACTCTGCGCGCGGGGGCGAGGATTCACCTGGGCCGCATCAATCCGGCCGATGTGCAGGTTGAGCTTTACTTCGGTTCACTTGACCAGTACGGTGAGATCACGGACGGTGTGGGCTGTCCCATGGAGCTCAAGGGGGAAGAGGGAAACGGAGTGTACCGGTTCGCCGGGCAGATGCTCTGTCTTAAGTCCGGACGGTTTGGATACAGCGTGAGGATACTTCCATTCAACCGAAACCTTCCGAGGAAGTTTGACCCTGAACTTCCGTTTACATGGGCATAAATAATTTTTCAATAACCTCCGCGACACGCGGAGGTTATTGAGTAACAGATGTCGCATATAGAAAATTTTTTGCCGCAATTTTTTTTTAATTCCAGCTTAATCTATTTGACTTATTTTATGCGCCGGAATAAGAAGTCTACGTCTTGCCTGTCTCAACAGCAGTTTTTCTGCTGTTACTTCATTATCAGATAAAATTTGTTTTTTAGTTTAATTTAAATAAATACTATGCATATCGGTGATATGTAATGCTTTAATTAATTCAGGTTATAAATATGCGCGAAGCGAGTATTAATAAAGAACGGGATCAGTACAAAAAGCAGATGGAGCGGATCAGGGAATCCCTCATAAAAAAAAGCATTGAAGAAAGCAACAGCGAAGAGATTGAATTTCTGCTTAAACGACTTTAGCCAGCCACAAAATTTTTATAATGAATTTTTCCACAACTGAACAGACTGCCTGTAGTAATCGAAAGGCGGTGGAGTTACTTCAAGATTTTTTGTCATGATCTTTCGTGCCCAGCGTCGTTCGGTCAGCTCACATATGTCTTTAATGTTTCTTCCCGTGCAGTTCGGGGTTTTAAGTCCCAGGTGACTGCACTCCTCTTCGGTCAGGTGTATGGCGTAGCCGCTGAATATCGATGCCCTCTCCTCCTCGTTGGGGTACGGGAACTTGATGATCTGGTCAAACCTTGAGATGAGCGCGCTGTCAAGGTCCTCCATGCGGTTTGTCGCGCCTATGGTGATGGTCTTCTCGGTGCTGTCTATGCCGTCGAGTTTGCGCAGCAGCACTGAGAGTATCCTTCGCGTTGCCTCGAACATGTTCTGGTCGCGCGACCCTGCGAGAGAATCTATCTCGTCAAGAAAGATCACGGCGCCGCCCATCTCCTCGCATAGATCAAAAATCTCTGCAAGGTTCTTTGATGACTGCCCGTACCATTTGGACATGATGGATTCAACTGGTATGTAGACCAGTGGCAGGCTGCTGTCGCCGGCTATTATGCGCGCGGCAGTGGTCTTCCCTACGCCGGGAGGGCCTTCAAAGAGTACCGCCTTTGGCCTGTTAGATTCAAATGTCCTGCGCGTCAGGCTGGCGATTGAATCATAAACCTGCGGATTCTGAACCGGCAGTATTACCGATTCCCTGATTTTTCTTTTGGTATCCGTGTATCCTGAAATATAGTCCCAGCCCGGAGTGTTTTCACCGGTAATAACAGATGCCCCCAGTTCGCCAAGCCTCGCGGTCGGGTCAAAATCAGGCTGTGAATGTATATTTTTTATCATTTCTATGACGGAGTTGATCTCCTCCTGGTTCAGGTTGCCTTTCTTTGTGATCTCCGCCCTTGAACTTACTATGCTGAAAAAATCAATTTTAAAATTATCGGTAATCGACTCCGTGTTGAAAATGTTGCTGTTGAGAGACTGGAAGCTGTAGTGCCCCTGTTCGAAAGAAACTATCCGTATGTTTTCAATATGGCTTTTCAGGATAGTAAGCGCATCGAAGAGCATGGTGTCTGTGAGCGGGGGGATCATAAAGCTGATCCGGGTGCGCTCCTTCTGAAATTCTATGGCCAGGGAAATGTCCACGTCACCGGCAAGCATGCCGGCCAGGGATTCCTCGATCTGCGATTTCATCCTGTCATATTGTATAAACCGGTCTGGCGATGCGGATTTTTCCATCATGTCTCCCTTAGTCAGAGAATATAATTTTCAGTGATCGTCGCGCGTGTTCAATCCTGCCGGTGAAATTATCATTCCATTCAGCTTTAACGATCACAAGGTATAATATGCTGCCGTTTATTTTTGACACTTCGGTCTTCTGCCCGTTCCTGTCCAGGTCGATTATGCATGATACCGTGCGCCTGCATGTATACCCGAAGTCATTTTTTGTAACTGAGTCGAACCTGTTGTCAGTGTCGTTTGTGTAATACCAGTAATTCGGGGAATCGGTGGAAACAGAAATCGAATACTCCGCATTGAGCTGTTCCTCTGTAACGCCGGTATTCCTGAACCCCGGTATCTCATCAATGAGGTAGCCGCTCCATGCCATATTGTACGAGTCCGGCATGAACGATGCGTTGAGGAATACGCTGTCGGGTTCGCTGAAGTTAAAAACGAACCTGAACTGCCCCGGCTTAACCGTGGCTGTATCGTCGACAAAATTGATGATCTTCCCGTCCTGTTCAAGGTAAACGTCAATGAAGGCCGGGGCCTTTTCTGTAAACTGCCCTGATGTGCAGCTGAAAATAGTAATGGCCAGGAGGGGTGCTGCCAGTAATTTTTTTAACATCGGGTCCACCATATTGGTTTCAGCCGGAATACCTGTTGTACAGGACACGGACTGTTTTTTTTATCAGAAAATATACAGACATAAAGATTATTACACCGACAATTGCATATTCTATGGCATCCCTGTTGAAAGTGATGCCCGGCACAAAGTTTTTCATGGTTGCCCTGTAGATGTCCATGTCGATATTTTTTATAAACATGAAAAGTTTCGTAATGCCTGTCGAATCGGATATCTGTTTCAGGGCTGCGCTGAGATCATTGAACCGGACAAGGTTTTCGTTCATCAGCTGACCTGTCGAAACGAATTCCTTTACGTTTGACTGCAGGTGAATGTTAATGTATTCATCGATGGTCCTCTCATTGGCGGCTGCGTACTGTTTATATTTCGCGATGAGATGCTTCAGTTCATCCACGTGGCCGCCGAGCCTCTGCTGATACTGTACAATGAATACAGGGAGCTGCGCGAAGATCAGCGCTCCTGCGACCGATACAATCCTGTCTGCAAGAGATTCTATAAACTGCAGGGGAGCCTTTACGAACCTGTTCATCATTCCTCCCTGATGGAAAGTAGCCTGCGCCGTGTGTGGCCCGCGCGGACACGCGGTAATCAGTACATGAATACTACCGCTTACGAGATGATTTAGTCAACAAAAAAGTCATGTCTGCGGGTTTTAGCATGAAACGGATGCTATGTACTATGAGTCTCCGGGGATTTCGCTTATCCTGAATATTGCGTTTCCCTCGCCGCTTACAGTAAACTGCGCGTTGCAGTGGGGGCAGTAGTTTTCCCCTCTTGTTTTCACGCGGAGAAGGGATGAGCACTTAATGCATTCAATGACAAATGGCCTGAGTTCGCCTGAACTTAATGTGACGGGACCATTTTCCGGCTCCTGCAATGCTGCCTGTTCAGCAGCGGGCGGGAAGGATTTTTTTTCATGAAAGGGTTCTGCTCCAGGCACCCGCACCTGAACAGGAGCTCCGTTCAGTTCAATCCTCTTTTCGATGATCGAAAGCGCATCGTGCGTGTCCCTTGCTATGTTCAGCACCTTGTCAAATCCGAGCAGCCTGAAAAGCATGGTAATTTCGTTGCTCAGGTTGAAGTAGATGACCATGCCGTTTTTTGACGAAACTTTTTTCTGGAGCAGTAGTACAACTCCGATACCTTCAGAGCTGATGAAATTGATCTTAAGAGAATCGATGAGCAGATACTGGATCTCGTTTTCAATGAGCTTTGAAGTATATGAATCAAAATCATGGCTCGTCTCACTGTTAAGCGGCCCTTCGATTTCAAGCATGGCCGTTTTGCCATTGCCAAGTTCTGTGTGTTTTATAAAAAACATGTTTACCTCTTCTTTGTCACGGGGATCGCATCCACGATTTCCCTGGCCGCGGTTTTGCCTATGTTTTCTGCCGGTATAACACGCGCTATGTATTCACCGGCGGCGAGTTTATGTTCAGTAGTTGCGGGATTGTCCTGAATTTCGCCGAGAAATTCAACGGTAATGTATCCCTCGTTCTCCTTCTTTTCCGGCAGGGGAGGGGCTTCGGTTACCTGTTCATACTCGTCAATGGGATCAAGGGTAACTGGTATTTCAAAGTCTTTATCAATCACGCTGTCACCCACCGGTTCTTCGATGACAGGCTCAAAGATTTCTTTATCGTCATGCTGTTCTGCGGTTACCGGAAAACCTTCTGTCGCAGATTCAGGTGGTGTTATCTCCGGGATCTCTCTGCTCACAATTTCAGGTCCGGGCGCGCTTACCGGAGCGGGCTGCACTGCAACCATGGACCTCTTCTGAATTGAACGGTACCTGAAGAGTATGATGATAGATACGACGAGCGATATGATAAATGAAGCTGCCATGGCAACATACCATATTTTCACAGCCTGAAACATCGTGTCCCGGATAGTATTGTATATGCGTATTTTGCTTACAATGAAACAGACCGAACCCACGGGCTTGCCGTTGACAAAGACACCGCGGGTAAATAGCCATCCTGAAGAAGTGATGTTTGGATAAAGGTACCTGGCAATGAGCTCCTTCTCTTTTTTTGTGAAGGGGATTTTGCTTTCAATAATATTGTAATCGCTTGAAAAGAGTTCGCGGCTTTTTTTTGTTACCGGTTCCAGTATAAGGTCAATGTTGTAGGTGATTTCATCATTTGCGATATTGCCCTGCAGCCCCTTTTCCACGCTGGTGTTTGAATGAACAATCAGCTTGCCGTCTGCAAGAACAAACATGGCTTCATCAATTGAGTTCTGCTGAATTTTTTCATGAAAAATGGTTTTCAGCGAATCGTAATTTTTTGTTTTAAAACTGAATTCCGCAAGGTTTGCAAGGGCTTCTGCCAGCGTTTTTGAATTGCTGAATATGTATTCTTCGTCCCTCGGGATATTTTTTTTAAGGCTGATGAATGAGGAGGCTGAAATTGCCAGCGTTCCAAGAACGGATTCGATGATAAAGAGCGTCAGGAAAATCCCCGCAGGAAAGATTATTTTTTTGTTTTTGCTGGTCATATTTTTATCCCGGAATAGTCAGTCTACTGTATAATATCGGATATTCTTTAAAATTGATTGATTAAAAAAGAGGCGGTATAATTATTGCAGGCAGGACTCAGCAAACTTTATGAAAACGGGGCCACATGGATTTTTCAAGCACAGAGCTTCTGGAGGAATGGGACTGGGAGACAGGGAAACCTGCAGGCCGGGCAGTTGCCAGGGGCGAATCATACAGAATGGGCATCCCGCACGAAGGCGTACACCTCTGGATAGCCCGCGGGGTAACCGGTGCGCCTGAACTTCTCTTCCAGCAGAGGTCGCAGCATAAAACTCTCTATCCGGACTGCCTTGACATAACCGTTGGCGGCCATGTGCCCTTCGGCCTCAAGGGGAACAAGATACAGAAAGAGTCCATGGAGGAACTCGGCATCTCGCCCGCTGACAGCGACATGACAGACCTGGGCTATATCAGGTACGAGGAGGTGACGCCTGAGTATACGCACAGGGAGTTTCAGCATGTGTATGTTATGCGTGACGACAGGCCCATCGACAGCTACAGATTTAATGACGGGGAGGTAACGGGTGTCTGCCCGGTCCCTGTCGGCTTCATCAGGTCACTTTTTGTGAATGACGCGGCAATGACGGTCCCCTTTTATGACGGCAGCGGGACCAGGCATAGGACTCTCCGCATGGACGATTTCCATCCCCTGCTTTTTGCGCTAACCATGAGAGTTTACATGGATGTGGTGCTCTCTGCCGCAGAGGAACTCATTTCTTCCGGGCGCGTTACATCCCGCATGCCCGGCATATGACAGTATCGGTATAACACAGGACTATATGAAAGACATTACTTACGAAGAATCCCTTGCTATTGATGATCCCCTGTATATCGACGTGAGGGCTCCCCTTGAATATGATGAGGACCACATCCCTGGCGCAATTAACCTTCCGATCTTCAGCAACGAAGAGCGAAAGGAGGTTGGCACCCTGTACAGGGTAACAGGCCGCGATGATGCCGTCAGGCGCGGTACCGAGATCGGCGGAAAAAATATCGGCAGCATCATAAATTCACTCATGGAATACAGGGACAGGAACATCGTGATTTACTGCGCCAGGGGCGGTATGAGGTCAGGGTCAGTGGCCGCGCTGGTGAATTCGCTGGGCATCAGTACGTGCAGGATTACTGACGGTTATAAATCCTACAGGCGTTATGTTAACGGCTTCCTTGAAACAGTCCGGGTAGAACAGCGGCTGTTTGTGCTGCAGGGGTTTACCGGTGCAGGCAAAACAGAGATTATCTCGCACATAGAAAATTCAATTGACCTTGAGCAGATGGCCGGGCACAGGAGCTCGGTCTTCGGCGC
>CAYTSF010000008.1:6714-20535 GCA_964440335.1 uncultured Leptospirales bacterium | reverse complement strand
TTTTGTTTATAAAAGTTTTATCAATAAAGATCGAAATAGTACATAAATTGATGTGATAAGTATTGACATTTGTATATTGCCGGTATTATAATGAATGTATGCATTATAGAAAAGTATAAATGCGTCTTCAGGCATTCAGCCCGCTGAGACTATATCTCATGGCGCCTGAATTATAATAACAGGAGGATTTTATGAAAAAGTTGCTGTCTATAGGACTTCTGGTTTTCGCAATAGGTTGCGGAGGAGTCCAGTATGAGGATGCTAATGAGGCTGAAGGGACCAGGCAGTTCGGCGCTAAGGAGATCAAGGGTACTGTTACCGTTATGGTAAAATCGCTCTATACTTATCTCAAAGAGGACTGGAAAAAACCAGCCTTTATTCAGTTTAAAAAGTTCCAGAATAAAACATCAGAACATATCGATACAGAGATGATCGCAAACGAGATCCGCACAAAGCTTATAAAACAGAGGATCAAATTCATCGATGACAGCCTTGATGCTGAAGCACTTGCAGAGATGGAAAAAGGCCAGACCGGTCTTATTGATCCGGATAGCGCCATACCCTCTGGCGAGATGAAGTCCCCGAACTTCTACCTCACAGGCGATATAAGGGAGAACGTTGGATATGTTGATGGAAAGAAGAAACAGCTTCTTGTTGTAACTCTTTCACTTCTCAATATCAAGACACGCGAAACTTTATGGTCAGAGCAGAAGGAATTTTACAAGTCAATGTCTGATGAAGTAAGTTTCTGATCCATGACGGAATCATGGAGTAATATGATATGAAGAAAACATTGTTGATATTAACGGTTCTCTTTTCGTTCCTCATTGTCGGATGTTCCTCGAAGAGCTACGAGGAGTGCATGAAGATCCCCGAAGAGAAATTTTACAAGGGTGAATACCTGGAGGCAGCCACACTTCTCCTTCCTGACATAAACAGCAGCGATGAAAACAAGCTGCTGCTCATGATGGAGTGCGGCCTCATGCTTCATGCCGGCGGTGATTTTGAAAAGAGCAATAAGGTGCTTCTGCCTGCTGCCAAGCTGGCGGAGCTTATCCCTCTAAGCGTGACTGACCAGATCGGCGCGTTTCTAACAAATGATGCCAACTCGGATTACCGTGGTGAGGATTTTGAGAAGGTGCTCGTACACATGTATCTGGGCCTGAACTTTCTCATGCTTGCTGAGTATGATGATGCCCAGGTAGAGTTCAGGGCTGTAAACAACGAGCTTTTAAAGATAAAAAGCGAAGACGGTAAATCTTCCAGGTATAAGCAGAATGTAATGGCAAAATACCTTGCAGCCATAGCGTTTGAGATTTCGGGTGACATGAATAAGGATGAAAACGACCTGGAATATGCCTATATCGAATACAAGCAGATTTACCTGCTCAAGCCCGACCTGCCCATGCTGAAAGATGACCTTCTGCGGTTATCCAAACGTCTTGGCCGTGATGATGATTTTGCCGACTACCAGAAAAAGTTTGGTAAGGGCTACACGGAGCAGGAGGACACAGGTGAACTGATAACAGTTTTCCAGGCTGGAAGGAGCGCCATAAAAAAATCAAGGGGCCCGCTTTTAAAGGACAAGGACATGGGGCCTGTAATCAATGCAACGCTCAACACAACCAACCTTGCTGCGGGAGTTACTATTGCGGCTATCCTTATTGTTCTTGAAACAGCGGAGAACCCGATCCCGAAATTTGTAAAAAGGTCAAACAAGGTACAGAAGGTAAGGGTTGAGGTCGGCGGTAAGTCATTCAATACTGTCATGCTGGAGGATGTTGAACAGACCGCGGTTCAGAACCTTGAAGATGATTATTCAAGGCTCTATACAAGGGTTGCGGCTTCAATAGCGGTTAAGGCTGCTGCAGCTGTGGCAGCGGGAATAGCGGCGAAAAAACTTGCCGAGCAGAGCGATCAGCTTGGGCCATTCGCAGGCCTCATAGGTTCGGCTGTAGGGGCAACTACCGGGCTTCTGCTCTTCTCTCAGATGAAACCTGACCTGAGGTGCTGGCATACCCTGCCCGCCAATTTCCAGCTCAGCCGGTTCAGTTTGAAACCGGGTATTCAGAAAGTTAGATATGTTCTGGTTGGTGCCGGTGGAATTATTGACACCATAGAAAAAGATGTTGAAATAAAAAAGGGAGAAAAGACACTGGTAACGATCAGAACACTCTACTAAACACAGGTTGCATATAATGATACAAAGCAATATAAAACACTCGGGAGACCAAAAATCTCCCGATTTTTTTAATTGTGATATACTGGACCACCTGTTATACCCTGTTTGTGTGCTTACCTCAAAGAGCATTATCGAATATGCAAACAGCTCATTTTATGAGCTGTTTGATATTAATCCCGATGAAAAAAAATTCGACTGGCCCAACCTTTTTGCATGCGATTATAAAAAGTGCACAGCGCAGGGTTTTGTAAGTGCACTTAATGGTGCTTTTGCCTCCTGCATCGCCGAATTGAATGTCATGGATGGCGAGAGGGTGCAGGTTGAGGTTCTCATGCAGCCCATTGCCAGTGAGGGCATTGTTCATTCAATCCTTGTGTTTTTTAAACCGGCAGAGGATGACTCTCTGTCATCCAGGACCTCTGCTGATCATGCGCAATATGATGCTGACAGGAACGCCTATTTTGAGTTTTCGCCATTTCCCATGATGCGCTTTGGAAAAGAGATGAAGGTCGTTAAACTCAGCAGGTCCTTTGAGGGTACGATGGGCTATTCGATCGACGACCTTGTGAAAGGGGAATGCCAGACCGTTAACGCCATCTTTAAGTACGATTCCGAAAAGATTAAAAGCAGCATACTTGATGTTTTCAGGGGTAATGTGCCTTTCAAGAGGTTCGGGGAGATCAAGGTAATAACAAAAAACGGTGAAGACAGGGTCATGAATATCCAGGCCTACCCCGTATTGAGGGACAGGGAAATTCATGCCATAGACCTTATTATGGAGGACGTTACAAGGATTAAGGAGCTTAAATACAGGCTCTCATCCATGAAAAGGCTGAACCTGATCAACGATATAGGCCGTGGTTTTATCCATTCAATCAATAATACGGTAAATGTAATACTTAACCAGACCCAGCTCCTGCAGCTTATTACCGAAAAAAACACAGTCTCTGAGGGGCTGCAGCAGGTCGAAAAATATGTTCATGAGGTAGTGGAACAGCTGCGGAGGATCCAGGGATTCCTCGAGGATAGGGGCAACGGCCGCGAGGAGAAGGAGGAATCCCTTGCCGGCATAATCAGTGACGCAGTTGAATTTGCCCGGATTCACTTCAAGGTTGACGAGAACAGGAAGAAGCGCAGCATTACCATTGAGAATGAAAACAGGTGCAACCTTGAAATCAGGACCGATACAAATTTTTTAAGGGAACTGCTCATATGGGCCATGCTGAAGGTTTCGGTTTATGCCGGGAAAAAAAGCAGGATGAAGATAGAGTTTGTTAAGAACAACCTGTACTGCATCACAATCTCTATTGACAGGGCAGGCGGGCTCGATGCAGAGAATATCATCCCCTTCACCCTGGACAGCTTTTCACCGGCAGAGATCAGGAACGAGGCCGAAAAGTTCAACATCAAGGTCGCGGAGGAGGAGTCTCCTGATCAGTACTGCATCAAGATAATTTTCCCTCCCAGGATGATAGTCGAGAAGGTCGTGGTGCGAAGCGATGACATATCTGACAGCATTGAAGACAGGCATATAATGATAGTTGAGGACGAAAAGGCGCTCCAGACAATTCTCTGCAACCTCTTTGAGCGCATGGGCAACAAGGTGTTTATCACTGAAAACGGAATCGAGGCCCTTGAGGAATTTAAAAAGAACAACTACGATATTGTGATAACTGACTACGACGTGGCCGGAATAACTGGCATTGAACTCTCCGCAAGGGTCAAGGAGATAAACGAAAACACGCATACGATTCTTCTCTCGGGATGGAGCATGGGCAACCTGAAAGGATACAGCAGCTTTATTGACCTGTTCATGGCCAAGCCCTTTAATATTGATGATCTAATACGCGGTATTGCATCGATTGATGCTGCGAAGCAGACGTGATCAGATTATTGCGTTTATCTTTGACAGGTCCTCGTTTTTTCCGAGCATCACCAGCACATCGTTCTCTTCAAGTATCTCTCCCGGCTGGGGATTGAACTTCATTTCGCCGCTGAATTTTTTTATCAGCACAATGATGACCCCGAAGTCTTTTCGCAGGTTGCTCTCGATGAGGGTTTTGCCCACGTATCTCGATTTCGGGCTTATCCTTGCCTCTTCCATTCGCAGGCCCAGTTTGTCATCCATAGTTGCGATGTCTATGAAGTCAACGACCGTGGGGCGCAGGAGCAGCTGGGCCATCCTCATGCCGCCGATGAGGTAGGGCGATACAACCCTGTTTGCCCCTGCGCTTATGAGCTTCGGTTCATTTTTAATCTCAGAGGCCCTGGCCAGGATAAATATATCGGGGCGCAGCATTTTTGCAGAGAGTGTGATGAATACGTTGTCCGCATCGGACATTACAGCTGTAACAAGCCCTTTGGCACGCATGATCCCCGCGCGTTTCAGCGTAAACTCATCGCGGGCATCGAGCAAAAGATATGGGATATCGGTATTTTCGAGTTCACCGATATGGTCCGGGTCATTGTCTATAACAAGAAACTTTTCATTGTTCCTGAGAAGTTCCCTGGCAATAAACTTTCCTATCCTGCCGTAACCGCATATTATGTAGTGGTTCTTTAAACCCGTTATTGTCTTTTCCACTTTTTTTCTCCCGAACCTTCTGCTCATCTCCCCTTCGATCAGCATCCTAACAAAGTTACCGGCCATGTAACCTGCGGACGTGATGCCGAAGATGATAAGAAAAATTGTTATGACCCGGCCATGCGATGAAAGGGGCTGGACCTCCCCGAAGCCCACTGAGCTGACGGTAATGGCCGTCATGAAAAGCGCGTCGCTTATACTCCATCCCTCGATAAGCTTGTACGCCAGGACGCCTGCCGTACAGGTGAGCAGAAACATATAAAATGATAGTCTGAGCCTTTTCAATGGATTTACCTGTTTAATTATTTTCGGCAAGAGCGCCCGGGGAATTCACAAAATTTAAAGTAAAAGTATTGATATTAATCAGGCAGGGTTATATGAGGATAGGATATGCGTAAGAAATTTCTATTTTTTATTGTACTCCCGATGCTGATCCTTCTTTCATGTGAAGCTGGATCTGTAAGGGCCTGGGGCCCTGCTGACAGGAGCGATATGCAGCTCTACATGGGCCGCGTAGGTGTTATGCGTTCAAACTACTGCAGCATAGCAGTGGAGAATGTTGATGAATCTACCTGGAACTACCTGCATGGTTTTAAAATGTTCAGGGGGAAGGGCAGTGGATATCCATCAAACACCTGCTTCAGCATTATGATTGCAAACAACTGGAACAAGCCTTTCCAGGTCAACAAAGTGGAGATTGTAACAGCCGCAGGCTCTGTGCAGCCTGAATTTTTTGATTACGTGAATGATAAAAACTATCCGGAAGAAAGATTCAGCATCAGCCTGAACGAACTCTGGAAGACCAGGAGGCTCATCGTAGAAAAACTCCTTGTGGGCGAAATTGACTTCGGGAGTGATACAATTGAGTACAGCATGGATTTTATCGTTCCCGGGGATACAGTGATATTTTTCAGGACATTCAGGTGGATCCCCCTTGCCAGTGAAAAACTCAAGCTCAGGATAGGAATAAAATATAACCAGATGGAAAAAGTTATTGATTTTGACATGACTGATTTTGAATATTATGAAACCGGAGAAGGTGAAACTCGGATTCTTCCAGAGGTAAAATTGAAAGATGAAAATAGATGAAAACCAGATAATAAAAACAGCAAAACTTGCCAGGCTTGAGCTTACCGATGCAGAGAGAAACGAATTTTCGAAGCAGCTCAGCGATATCATAGAATATGTTGAAAAGATCAACCAGCTCGACACCGCAGACGTTAAACCTGCGGATCACATCATGGATATATCCAATGTGTTCAGGGAGGACCGGGTAGCCAGGTCCATTGACAGGGGAGAGGTGGAGAAGGTCGCGCCCTCCTTTGAAAACGGTTTTTTTGTTGTACCCAAGATCATTGAATAAATGGAAAGTTTCCCTGCAAGAATGTTCCTGGCAATGCCTGTACCGGCATCGCTCCTGGGGCCGGTGAGGGATGAACTTGGCAGGTACAGCCGTGTGCTTAAAGTTGTAGCTGCGGAGAACTATCACATAACATTAAGGTTTCTTGGCGATACAGGGCGCAGGCAGTATGATGAACTGGTCTCTGCTCTTGACAGCCAGGTTCTGCCGGCTAGGGTGGAATGCACCTTCACCGGACTCGGGTGCTTCCCGTCCACGGACTCTCCGCGTGTTATATGGGCGGGGATGAACTGCGCTGAAGGTGAAATGGAACGGATTGTCATGTTAGCCGAAAAGTCTGCTGCTTTGGCCGGATTCGCGCCTGAGACAAAAAAGTTTTCTCCGCACCTGACCCTTGCGCGTACAAGGCGGGATGCTGATGTACCTCCTGCGCTCAGGGAGTATATCAGAAGCAAAAGTTCCACTGAATACTTCAGCCATGTTTTTGACAGGATCGTTCTCTACGAATCCATACTTAAAAAAAGCGGGCCCGAATACAGCGAAATCAGGGCATGGAATCTTTCCTGATCTATTTGATAATGAAGTGAGGTAATATATACCAATGGCAAAACTGCTCAAGGCACCTGAACTGACAGCAAAAGACCACTATCTTTTGACCATAGAAATGGACTCTCCCGGAATAAAGCCCGGACAGTTCGTGAACATCCGCACTAACGATGGCACTGACCCCCTGCTGCGCAGGCCCTTCTCCATCTATGATGCCGAAGGAAAAATAATACGCGTTGTTATACGGGTAATCGGCCGCGGCACTGAACTCCTCTGCGGCATGGCCCCCGGTGAAATCAACATGCTCGCCCCCCTGGGCAACGGGTTTACCGTTGAAAAGACCGGCGAGGTACTCATAGTCGGAGGCGGTGTTGGCAACGCGCCGCTCCTCTATCTTGCGAAGGAACTTAAAAAAGCAGGCAACAGGGTGACATACATCTACTGTGCGCGCAGCTCTGAATTTATCTTCGGCGAAAATGATTTCAGGAAGGCCGTTGATGAATTCATTATCGTTACCGACGACGGTTCGGCCGGCAGAAAGGGCTTTGGCACAGACGTTGCCGCGGATATTATCTCGGACCCGAAGTTTGGCATGATATACTGCTGCGGGCCTGATCCCATGATGGAGAAAACCGTGAAGCTGGCAAATGCTGCGGCAAAGGTTGAGGTTTCTGTTGAAAATTATTTCGGCTGCGGCGTGGGTATTTGTGTGGGCTGCACGGTTGATACAACAGAGGGTTACCTCAGGGCCTGCGTTGACGGCCCTGTTTTCGACGGCAGAAAAATTTTATGGGATAAGATGCCTGACTGAGTCCCCCTCATGTTCTCACCCGTTTATGGTGATGTCCTGAAGTGACAGCAGGGCGTTACCTGAACAGCGGTGAGATGGCCTTGAACTCCGGTGTGCCCGCCTTCTCGATGATCATGAAAGCAATGGTTTCTGTGGGATAGATTACAGCTCCTGCGCCTGCCAGTGCTGAAAGGGCTGACTTCCAGTCCTTTTTGCTGCGCGATCCGACTGCATCATCAGCAATAAAAACCCTGAAACCCGCTTCGAGCAGGCTGATTGCTGTCTGGAAAACGCAGATGTGTGACTCAATTCCTGTAAGTATTACAGTCTTTTTACCTGTCGATGAAACTGTTTTTTTAATCTCTTCATCTTTCATGCAATCGAAAAAAAGCTTTTCCATGTTGGGCGCGCCTTCTGTAAGCTCTGCCAGTTCAGGTATTGTTTTCCCGAGTCCCTTGCGGTATTGCTCGGTCACAACAAGGGGGATATTGAACTCCGAAGCTGTCCTGAGCAGTATGGTGCAGTTTTTTATAAGGGCTGCCTGTACCTTCTCGTTCATCACTTTGAATAATTTTTCCTGAACATCAATGAGCATTATCAGTGCGTTATCTTTATTAATGGAATACTTATCCATGCTGGTCCTCCGTTACTATTTATGTAAGTTACTGCAACAGGTCATTGTCTATGTTGTTTATTATAGAATCCTTTTTCTTTTCTTTTATGTTGCCGCGGATTTTTTTCTTCTGTTCCTCTACGATGTTGTCGTCCGGGCCCTTTGACGGAAGGTATGCCGGATTGCTCCCGTTACATAAATCGCATTCCTTATCAGGGACAAACCCCGGAATAAACACCTCGGATATAGTCTCATGGCACTGCGGCCCCGGGAGCATACCTGAATTCGCGCAAACTGTCATCTGGACAAGCGCTGCGTATACAGGGAAGTCTGTAATGGGCGTATTGCTCATGGCGCTGCGCATGTATGCGCCCCAGATAGGCGCAACTATCCCTGCGGCCGCCTGCCCCGAACCCAGTGAGAGCCCCATCTTGTCGTAACCCATCCACATGCCGGTTGTGAGCGTAGGCGTGAAGCCGATGAACCAGGCGTCCTTCCAGTTGTTGGTTGTGCCTGTTTTACCGGCGACCG
This sequence comes from uncultured Leptospirales bacterium, assembly GCA_964440335.1. Lineage (GTDB taxonomy): Bacteria > Spirochaetota > UBA4802 > UBA4802 > UBA5550 > JAAYBQ01. The sequence continues at coordinate 11,929 of CAYTSF010000008.1, read as the reverse complement.
GTCTTCCGCAAGAAGCGCTTTTTGCCGTACCCGAGGTGATGACGCTTCTCATGAGGCTTATCATGACCTGTGCCGTTTCAGGCCGGATTATCTGCAGCGTTCCCTTCTTGGCCTCTTCCATGAGCTGGTTGCTGATCTCCTGCTCCCTGTTTTCGATGATGTTGCCCTTGCTGTCCTTAATGTAGCGGATTGCGAATGGTATAACATCGCGGCCGCCGTTTGCGATGATGGCATATGCGCGCGTAAGCTCAAAGGGGCTCACTTCGAAGGAGCCCAGGGCAATAGAGAGGTTCCTGGGTATCCTCGATTTTTTTTCATCGCTGTTGAATTTCAGGAGCTTGCCGAAATAGTTTATGACTGTATCCATTCCAATGGCATTGGCGATCATTATTGAAACGACGTTGATTGATTTTTCCAGTGCGCGCCTGATGCGGACAAACCCGTTATATTCACCTTCGTAGTTTTCGGGCATCCAGTCGTTCCCCTCTGACTCAAGGTATACAATCGGCGAATCGAGCACGGCCGTAGATGCGGTGAATTTACCTGACTCGATACCCGCTGCGTATAACAATGGTTTTATCGCAGAGCCGGGTTGTCGTTTTGACTGCATGGCGCGGTTGAGCTGGTTGATGCTGGAGAACTCACCGCCTCCTACCATTGCCTCGATATAACCGTTCTGCTGGTTAATTGAAATTATGCATCCCTCAACACGCTGAAGTTCCACGTCATCGCTGTAGGTTTCCTTATATCTGTCGAGAAACTCACCGACTGAATCAAATCCCACAAGAAAATTCAATCCCTCAAACTCTTCTACAACATTTGACCTCATGTGGTTATTGAAGTTGTTGTTTTCGAGTGATCCCTTCTTTTTAAATTCCCTGGTATTGAATATATATGAAGCCAGCGACAGCTCGTCTGAATAGTTGTTCATTACATATTCTTCGCTGTTGAATGACAGGTTGCTCGAAACAGTCGACTGCCTGTCAAGGGCGTCTTTAAGGATCTTCTGCCCTGCCATCTGCTTGTTGATATCAAGTGTTGTATATACCGACAGCCCGCCGGTGAAGACCATCTCCTCGCCATATTTTTTTACAAGGTCCCTGCGGATATATTCCGTGAACCATGGAGCCTTGTCAATTCGCGAACTGAATGCGTTGATTGACGGGGACATATCTCCGATTTTATAGAGGTAATCCGGCCAGAACTCGGCGTAGGCCTTTTCGCCCTGTTCGACTGTTATGAATCCCATTTCCACCATTTTTGCCAGCACCACCCTGTGCCGGGCTATTGCGGTCTTTGGGTATTTTATTGGTGAAAGCAGGTTTGGAGCAGAGGGGAGGGACGCGAGCAGTGCGCATTCGGCAAGGTTGAGGTTCCAGACGTCTTTGCCGAAGTAAAGTTTCGCTGCTGTCTGTACGCCATAAGCGCCGTGTCCGAGAAAGATCTGGTTAAGGTATAAGTTCAGGATTTCATCCTTGGAATACCTGGCTTCAATCATCAGTGCGATAAAGGCCTCTTTGATTTTCCTGTAGAGGCTCCTCTCCCTGGATGTGAGCATTATTTTTGCAAGCTGCTGCGTGATTGTACTGCCGCCCTGTTTTATGCTTCCTGAAAAGATGTTAATGAAAAAAGCCCTGACGATGCCGCGGGGATTTATTCCCCAGTGGTTGTAAAACTCGGTGTCCTCCATGGCTATGAATGCGTTTTTCAGGTCCTGGGGTATCTGGTTGTACGGCACTATCTCGCGTTTTTCGGTAAAGAGTTCAGATATGAGTATGTCGTTTTTGTCGTATATCCGCGTGGTAATTTCAGGCTGGTAGGTTGCCAGTTCCTGGACCTTGTGGAAGTCCATTATCAGTATAACAATAAATGCCAGCAGGCATCCTGCGCATATCCCGAGTATGATGGTCTTGTAGTTCCTGAAGGTTTCGGGGAAATTAAATATTAATGATTTTATGAAGTTAATAATTCCGGAAAAAAAATTTTCGATTTTCCCCGACGGCAGTGAGGGGAGGTTAAGTGAAAACCTGGAATTAGGGGTGAATTTTTTTATGTTAAAAACCTGTTTTACCTTTCCGGCAGCCTCTTTCAGGTTATCACTGTTGCTGCTGAATGTCTTGCCTCTGTATTTTGCCATTTCCCTGACCTTTATAAAGATTAGAGGTGATTCTGAACGTACTTACATGCCGTTACAAATATTTTTTTTAAAAAATGAAAAAAAACAATAAACAATATTATTGTATTAAAAAATAGATATTTTCATGTTATAAATTATTATAAATGCCTGTAAATCATTATAATCGTGTTTTATCAATATCTGATTAAAGTCGAATTAAACAATGTAAATGGAAATTTCAGTGCGATCAAGGATGATTGCATTTAAATTCAAGGAGGAATAAATGATAATAAATCACAACATCGCTGCAATTTTCTCCCATAGAACCTTAAAGTTCCATGACTGGAACATCACAAAGGATGTGGAAAAACTTTCATCTGGTATGAGGATTAACAAGGCTGGTGACGACGCTTCCGGACTTGCTGTTTCTGAAAAGATGAGATCACAGATCCAGGGCCTAAGGCAGGCTGAAAGGAATACAGAAGACGGTATGTCTCTGATCCAGACAGCTGAAGGTTATCTTACAGAAACTCATGAGATTCTTCAGAGGATAAGGGTTCTGGCAGTCCAGTCTGCTAACGGAACCTATACTGATGAAGACAGGCAGCTTATCCAGATCGAGGTTTCGGAGCTTGTTGATGAGATCGACAGGATAGCTTCCCAGGCCGAATTTAACAAGATGAAGCTTCTTACGGGTTCATTCGCAAGGCTCAACCCCAGTGCGTCAATGTGGTTCCATATGGGCCCCAACATGCACCAGAGGGAAAGGGTTTTTATCGAAACCATGACAACAGGCGCCCTGGGACTCAGGAACCCTACTGTTCTTACGTTTATTTCGATTTCAACTCCGGGCAAAGCAAACTCTGTTATTGGTCTCGCTGACGAGGCACTCAGGATAGTATCCAAGCAGAGAGCTGACCTTGGCGCTTATTATAACAGGCTTGAACACTCGGCCAAGGGACTCATGAACGCCTATGAAAACGTTCAGGCTTCTGAAAGCCGTATCAGGGACACCGACATGGCTGAGCAGATGTCATCCTTTGTCCGTTACCAGATTCTCACACAGGCAGCAACGTCCATGCTTGCGCAGGCCAACGCCAAGTCGCAGACAGTTCTGCAGCTGTTACAGTAAAACTCTGAGCCAACATCGCAGTACCATTCGAAACGCCGGACTCTCCCACCCGGCGTTTTTAAATTAATCCATTTGAGTTGAAGCGTAAATTACAACACCCCTTGACTGGGGTGATGATATGACCCGCGGGTCATTCTTCACATAGTCCGGGTCAAAATCAATATGCTTTATCCTGTTCCGGCTTATCCCCCTTGATTCGAGGTACGATGTTATGCTGTTCATGCGTGACGACGCAAGGGACTGGTTTATTTCAATTGATCCGCTGTAATCGCTGAAGGCGGCAAGGTCGATTTTTATTGCAGGGAAGTTTTTCATTATTGACGCGGCGCGGTCAAGGTGGATGCGTGCAGTACTGTTAAGATCAGTTGAATTTACAGGGAATTCAATCTTTATTGCTTCAAGGTTTTTGCGGGCTGTTTCTGTTTCAAGCTCGTTGACCCTAGATGTGAGAGTTTCGATCTTTTCGTTATATTCGCGTATAAGCATAAAGTCCATAACAATCATCCGGTTGTCGATCCTCTCTATATAGTCCAGTGATGCAAGGGTTGCTGTGACCGCTTTAATTGTTTCACTATCTGACGCATAACCGCGGACTGTTGCTTTGTTTCCGTCGAATTCAACTTCAGCATCGCACCTGTCCGGTGTGACACTATTCCTGATCGCGTATTCTGCTTCTTCTTCATGCATGTGGTCGATGTAGCAGGAATAGACAGCATTTACTGTTAAGATTATTATGGCAGAGAGAACGATGCCCGCGGCGATTTTAATTTTTCTGTAGGAAATGGTTTTTTCCTGCACGGGTGGAGTATTGTAAGCGGACATGAATTCATTGAAAACCGGTATCGTGTTGCCGAATTCAGCCGTGTCGCCGTTGAATTTTTTCAGCCTGTTACGGTATTTAATGTGCAGAGAATACGCCAGGCTGTCCGTTGCATTCATGAACTCAAGTGTGGGAGCTCCGTTAATCACAAATGCGAGAAAAAAGTACTGTGATGCCCGTATGACTATACGGTGTTTGCCGTACTTTATTTCGTCAAGCTCCCTCTGCTTACCCGAATTGAACGCCGTGCGGACGAACTCATTTATAGCGGTAAGCATCCCGCCCACCATGTCGCGGTCGACCTTTTCACTTTCATCCCGTGAAGCCGAGGCCAGGAGTATACCTGAGTCTCTCTCAAGCATGAATATTTCGTCCACCATAAACGGAAGCGAATCGAGGAGCAGGAGTTCCCCTGCCGGTATTCCGGTGAAGAAGGATTTAATCCGGAGCCTGAGGTTTTTTGTGCTCAGGCCTCTTTCAAGTTTTTCATTGAGGTAATTCACAAGGTTCATGAATGCTTCAGAAATCTTGCGGGCAATTATTTCACCAGTGAGGGGATATATGGCATCAAAGAGGTCGGATCGGGGAATAAAATTTCTGCCCGTAAGGATGTCTACGTCGCGGCGCAGCTGCCTGATTTTCCCGGCATTTTTATAAGCAAGGGATATCTCTTCGATATCCTCAGATAATTGAGTAAAGCCGATGTGCAGAAGGTTTTTCCTGTCACTCTTGAACAGGATGATCCCGTGCCTGTGCAGGCTGTTGAGCCCCCTGTATATATCGATTTTGAGAAGTCCGGTTTCTTCAGAAAGAACATCATAACTGGTCTTAAGTTCTGTTTTCATTACGTTGGTGATTTCTATAAGTACGCCCAGGAGAAGTGTTTCTCTTACGTCAAGGTTGAATTTTTTTATGAAGTGGCGCAGTACGGGGTTTTCTATCTGGTTGATTTTTTTGATAATGGCGAAACTATCTTCACCGATAGAATCGCCGGTTTTCATATGAGCCCTTCAATATGAAGTTCAAGGCTTCTAAGCATGAAATTGTCATTAAAGAAAAGGTCAATGCAGGCATCGACAACTTTCGGATCAAGGGACCTGCCTTTCTCTTTTACTATCAGGTCCAGCGCGTAGTCGAGTCCCAGTGT
>CAYTSF010000008.1:0-6614 GCA_964440335.1 uncultured Leptospirales bacterium | reverse complement strand
ACATAAATTTTTCCCAGGTCATGGAGCCTGCTTGCAATCCGGATTCCCTCGATTGTGTCAGGGTCGTAGTCGAGCTTTGCGGCAATTGCTGCGGCAAGGTCCGATACCCTGTCCTGGTGGCCGGCAGTGTACGGGTCGCGTTTTTCCAGGGCGATGCTGAGCGCCTTGACGGTCTGTTCAAATACGCGTTTGGTTTTTTTAAGGTTTATTTCGAGCTCAAGGGTCCTTTCGCTTACTTTGCGTTCAAGTTTTTTGTTGAGGTCCTTCAGGTCGTGCTGGAGCGCGCTGAGTTCGATATTGTTTTTCTCAAGTTCAATGTTTCTTTTTGAAATTTCATTATTGAGAAGGATGATCTCGTTCCTGCTCTGCTGCAGTTCTCTCTCGGAACTCATTCTTTCCGAAGTGTCTTCGATAAACAGGTATATGTCTTTATAAAACGGGACATGAACAAGAATGATGTTGAAAAAGATTTCTCCCGAGGGTGTTATGCGTGCAATGTTGGGTATGCGGAATTCGCTGTCGCTGCTGTTAAGCAGATCCAGTATCTGTTCTTCGTAACCGAAGGTTTCGGGGAGCAGGTCGTGGATATGTGTTTTTACTCCGCACATCTCTTCGGGAAGTTCGAAAAATTGTATGAATTCAACCGAGGGTGTCAGGGTCAGGTCTTTTGTAATCAGGGCTCTGAAGATTTTAAAGTGGTCGGAAATGAAGCGGTTAAGGTACAAATCATTCATGCATAACCGTCATCTGTAATGCAATCTCGGTGAAAAGTTTATCAACGGTTTCACCTGTTTTGGCACTGGTATAATAAACAGGAAAGCCGGTCGTCTCCTCTGTTTCTTTCCTGAACCTTTCAAAGTAGCCGGGATTTGATACGTCATCTATCAGGTCATACTTGTTGAGCGCAAAGACGGCAGGCTTCCCCGGGCATATTTCTTTAAATAATGCATGGTATTTATTCATAAAAGAAAGCGTATCCTTGCGCATAATATCGCCTACGATGATGGCGCCCGATGATCCTTTTATATACTGATGGATTACCGTTGAAAGGCCGTCATTGCCTGCAATATCCCATATGAGGATTGTTGAATTAACATCTGTCTGGTTATGCGGAAAGTTTACAGTTTTTTTGGAAACACGCACACCAATTGTTGTAAGATACTTTTCGTCGAAAGCATTTTCTACAAAGCGTTTAATAAGGCTGGTTTTTCCGACTGAGAAATCGCCCAGCATTATGATTTTAAATTTATTTTCCATCAACAACCAGCTTGCGCCCGTATCCTATTATGTAACATTATACATTTGATTGACACATAATACCACAAGATATATAATAATCAAGAAAAAAAAACAACTGACCTTTTTTCCTCATAAAACACCCCCAATAAATATTGAGGAGATTACGCCATGAGAATGGACAGATTAACACTGAGGGCGCAGGATGTTATCAATAGCGCCCAGAATATTGCAACAGAAACTAACAGCTACGAGATACTGCCCGAGCATATACTCAAGGCACTGGTTGAACAGGACGGCGGCATATTTACATCCATTGCGCAGAAGCTTGGTGCGGCTGTAACGCAGATCAGGAATGAGCTGAACGAGTGCATCGGTTCAATGCCAAAACAGGTGGGAGGCGGCCCGGGTGGAGGATCTTTCTCTGCAAAAGCAAGAGACGTGCTCAATGTTGCATGGAACCACGCGGTAAAACTCGGCGACCAGTATATGAGCACCGAGCACATGATTCTTGCACTGGCCGAATCGGAAAGCGCCCGGGCTAAGCATATTCTAAACGCCCACGGTTTCAATACCGAGAGCATACTCCGCGTGCTCATGGATATCCGCGGGACAAAGAAAGCTGAAGATGAAAACGCAGAGGACAAGTACAATGCCCTTTCCCGTTTCAGCCGTGACCTTACTGACTATGCGCGCCTGAACAGGCTTGACCCGGTCATCGGCCGCGACGAGGAGATCAGGCGTGTCATGCAGGTGCTCACCAGGCGCACCAAAAATAACCCGGTGCTTATAGGTGAGCCCGGCGTGGGCAAGACCGCAATTGTCGAGGGACTCGCACAACGCATGGTAGCCGGTGACGTGCCCGAGAGCCTGAAGAACAAGCGCCTTGTTGCCCTTGACATGGGTGCCCTCATTGCCGGAGCCAAGTACCGGGGCGAGTTTGAGGAGAGGCTCAAATCTGTTGTCGAAGAGGTCGAGGAATCGGGCGGTGAGATCATCATGTTTATCGACGAGCTCCATACGCTCATAGGTACAGGCGCGGCAGAGGGCTCAATGGATGCATCGAACATGCTGAAACCTGCGCTGGCCCGCGGCGACATGAGAACCATCGGCGCAACAACCCTTGCGGAATACCAGAAACATATAGAGAAGGACAAGGCCCTGGAGCGACGCTTTCAGCCTGTGTATACCAATGAGCCATCTGTTGAGGATACTATCGCGATCCTGCGCGGGCTCAAGGAAAAGTACGAGGTGCACCATGGAGTGCGCATATCAGACTCTGCTTGTGTCTCAGCCGCGGTGCTTTCGGACAGGTACATCACGAACCGTTTTCTGCCCGACAAGGCGGTTGACCTCATAGACGAGGCCGCATCCCTCATTAAAATGGAGATAGATTCCATGCCGACTGAGGTCGATGAGATCGAGCGGCGCATAAGACAGCTGATGATCGAGAGCGAGGCCCTGAAGAGGGAGAAGGACGCGGCATCAAAGGAGCGCCTTGATAAAATTGAACGTGAGCTTGCCGACCTGAACGAGAAGAAGGTTGTCCTTGTTGCCCAGTGGCAGAAAGAGAAAGAGATTATCAGGAAGATAAGCAACGTCAAGGAGGCCATTGAACAGTACCGCATAGAGGAACAGCGCGCTGAACGCGAGGGCAACCTGAACCGCGTCGCTGAGATCCGTTACGGCAAGATTGTTGAACTTGAAAAGCAGATCGCTGACCTGAACAGGCAGGCAAAGGAGATACAGGGTGAGAACTCCCTGCTCAAGGAGGAGGTGACCGACCAGGAGATCGCCGCGGTGGTTTCACGGTGGACCGGCATACCTGTTGCGCGCATGCTCGAGGGTGAGAAGGATAAACTCCTGCGCATGGAGGAAATACTTTCTAAGAGGGTCGTGGGGCAGCGCCGTGCAATCGAGGCCATCTCAAGTGCTGTGCGCAGGTCGCGTTCTGGAATACAGGACCCCAACAGGCCAGTGGGTACATTTATTTTCCTGGGCCCGACAGGTGTGGGCAAGACCGAAACTGCCAAGGCCGTGGCAGAGTTCATGTTTAACGATGAGAAGGCCATCGTGCGCATTGACATGTCCGAGTACATGGAAAAGCATGCGGTTGCGCGGCTTATCGGCGCGCCTCCCGGATACGTCGGGTACGAGGAGGGGGGGCAGCTCACTGAGGCTGTGCGCCGCAGGCCCTACAGCGTCATCCTCTTTGACGAGATAGAGAAGGCGCACCACGACGTGTTCAACATATTCCTTCAGATACTTGACGAGGGGAGGCTGACCGATTCCAAGGGGCGCGTGGTGGACTTCAAAAACGCACTGATAATCATGACCTCGAACATCGGTACATCGTACATCAGCGATACATCTATCCCCGAAACCGGGAGGTATGCAGGGGTTGAGGCCGAGATGAAGATGAACTTCAAACCCGAGTTTCTTAACCGCATTGATGAGATGATAATATTCAATCCCCTTACAAAAGAGAACATTGCCGAAATTGTCAGGAACCAGCTCACCGATGTTGCGCTGCGCCTGCGGGAAAGGGGGATCTCGCTTGAGATGACACGCAAGGCCCTGGATTTTCTTGTTACAGAGGGTTACGACCCGCAGTTCGGGGCGCGGCCTCTTAAGCGTGCAATTCAGAAGTTTATTCTTAATCCTCTTGCTGTTAAGCTTCTTTCCGGGGATTATGGAGAGAGTGTAAGCCTGAAACTTGATGTCAAGGGTGGAGAACTTGTTTTTAGTTAGAGGAAAGACAAAATCCACCAATAAAGATTAAATATTTCCATGATACTCTTTTTTAATGCAATAAAGCCGGTTTATACCGGCTTTATTGCTGTTTTTTCATAAAACTTCTTGAAACGGATACAATGTTTTATATAATAAACTTACGTTGAAGTAGTAACTGTTTCGGGCCGGATTACACCGATAATTATCAGGTGTTACCTCAGGTAGCTGATGCAGGGAAATTTAAAAAAGTTCTCTTGGAGGAATTGTAATGAAAAAAATACGCATGGCAATAATGCTCATACCGGTAATTCTCATGTTGGCCGGTAACGGCGCTTTTGCGGCATTAAAAACAACTGTTGATTTTGGCGATGATGCAACTTATGGTGACATAGAGACTGCTGTTGAAAACTCGCTGGACTCAGAACTGGCCAAATACACCGATATGCCTGACCTGAGCCGCGGTTTTGGTAACGCAAACACATATGCATCCAACGGCGGGACCATGAGGGGCTACCAGGGTTATGATCTCATATCTGTGGCTGTGGGCACAATGGTATCTGTACAGGCGCCTAATTCTGATCCCATGTTCTTTACAAAGATACAGGATGACCTTAATGACGGTGACGTTTATGCCGGTATTGGTGTTAATCCCGTTGTGGCCAATGTTGGTATAAACCTGGGATTTATAGTTCCTGACCTCTATATCTCTTTCAAGTTCGGTAAACTCGATTACGATATAGACCAGGGGGATTTCAGCCTTGATTATGATTCGAACCTGTTTGGTATTCTGCTGAACTACCAGATTCTGAAAGACAGGTCTATCCTTGCAGGGGCAATTCTCTGGAGGGGATTGTCGGCAGGTACAGGATTTATCTATTCTACAAACAATGTAACATATTTAAAGAAACTCGATACAATTGAAAATATCGACAGCGGCTCAGGAATTATTGCTAAAGTCGACCCGTCAGTTGACTTTTCGATCGATATCAAGAGCTATATTGTTCCTGTTGAAATCTACAGCGCAATAAGGCTGCTCTGGGCAATCAACCTTGGTGTTGGTGTAGGATTCGATTATGTTGTGGGGAGCAAGGCTGAACTATCAGTTCTTGGCGCTGGAAAAGCGGAAATAACATCTTCGCCCATGAATGCCCTTGATGGCGATACGGGCGATATCAGCATCGATGCAAGCACATCAAATGAGGCTGATCCATTCAGGACAAAGTTCATGGCAAACATAGGCTTCGGTTTCGGGCCGGTGGTTGTTGATGTTCCACTAACCTACTATCTTGATAATGGTTATTCTCTTGGTATCAGTGTAGGATTCAACTGGTAGACAAAGAGTTTAATCACCGTAAAAAAACCCCTTTTAAGGGGTTTTTTTACGGGCAAGCCGTGGAAATGAACAAGCTGTTTCATTGATACACCATTTTTAAAATGGATAACGCATAATTATATGCTCTCCGGCATCCATTGGCCGGTAAAAAATAAAGCATCTGTGGAAAACCAGTTTCCCGCAGGTATAAACCTGAAATAATTGTATTCAGGTACTTTTTATCCGGAATTTTCAGAAACTCTTGACATTTTTTTTATACAAAATAACAAGTTCATTATTCTATGCAGGATAGTTTTTAACTGCAACTGCCCTTGAGTGTTTGAGTTATATAACTTCTGCTGAATCAATGGAATATAAATTTTTCAGTCAAACCGGAGGAAAAAATGGCATACAAAATTAATAAAGATGCTTGCACAAACTGTGGTGCCTGCGAATCAGAATGCCCTGTTGAAGCAATTAAAGAGAAAGGCGATGTGCGTGTAATTGATGCTGATACATGCATCGATTGCGGTTCATGCGAAAGCGTATGCCCTGCTGACGCGATTTCCGCATCATAATTCTTTTACACAGGTCATCGTAAAAAAGGCGCTCCAAGGGGCGCCTTTTTTTTCGCCCGTCACTGGTGCAGACATGACCGGTACGCTATATGAAAACGGCTCTGACCCCTGCATGGTCATTTTACCTCTCCACCCGGCCGCTGGTAAAAAACTGTCTTTTCAGCAATTTTTATCATAAAACCTTCAGGATTTATTATCTTTGTAAAACAGCAGACTTGTTTCCAGACTGGCGTTTGATACCTTCAAAAAGTCTGAAGAGGGCTTTTTTAAGGGGCTCTGCCCCATTGACCCGGTAAAAACAAGAAAGGAAACAATTCCAGTTATAAAGCTGAATTCGGATTTGTCCTCAAAGGGTATATTTCAAATATAATAAACAGGGTGCACCGGGAAGAACAATAGATGGCAAGCGATCATCCACAACCGCCAGAAATAAACAAGGCGTCTTCTGATGCTGCTGATTTTTACATGGCCGTGTTTGAAAGCATGGGAAGCCCCACCGCGATTTTTGATGAGAGCAATTACTTTTACGCAATTAACCAGAAGTTCGCCGATCTGATCGGATTCACCAGGGAGGAGATCGAAGGAAAAAGGTTGTGGACCGACTTCGTCACACAGGAGGACAGGGAGCGGATGCTCGGTTATCACGGGAAGCGTATGACAGAGTCGGGCTATGCCCCGCCTGTCTACGAATTCAAACTTGTAGACCGTTACGGTGTTATACGCACCATGCTGATCCATGTTGTTGTTATTCCCGG
>CAYTSF010000007.1:40835-44790 GCA_964440335.1 uncultured Leptospirales bacterium | reverse complement strand
CCCTCCCCTATTACAACGGCGCCCGGATCGTTGTCCCTTAAAAACCTTCCGCCCGGCAGAATAAAATTATGCATGGTGATAATCTCCTTCTCAACCGAAGGCTCAATACCGATGATCTCCGCCGGTTCGGTTGAATCACCCGAGACCATGATTACCCCGGCGTGGATCCTCCTCGACACCGCCCTGACACGCCCTGTTTCCCTGATCTTCTCAAGGAGCGCCGGGTCGTCCCTGAAAGCGTACTCAAGGGTCCTCTGCTTCCAGAAGCCCTTTTCATGGACCTGGATATGCCCCGTGAGCAGCGATATGCCATCCTCAGTCATCTGCTCAAAAGCCCCGTTCTGCACTGACCGCATAAAGAGGACCATGACGCAGCCAGCCACGATAGTCAGACCGGTGAGCATGGATCGCCTTTTATTCCTCCACACATTGCGCGACGCGAGCGACAGCGTAATTTTAATGCTGCCCGGCACTCTCATCTATTTCCTCTTCAGGTTCTGGAGCGAGAAAATATAGTCGGGGATCTTCTCGTTAAACTTCACCTTCTTTATGACCATCATGGTGTACCGGTCCTCTTTGCCGACGGTCTGCATTTTGTACTCGGTGGGAATGACCCTGCCGTCCATCTCTTTAAAACCGCCGCAGGTCATGACCTTCTTCATGACGCCATGCTCATTGTAGAACTCCTCGCGCACAGGCAGGCAGTCGCTCTTCCTCGCATAGAATACGATCTTTCCCCACACCACGTCCGATTCGGGCCTGGGCTTCAGTATAATTTTATAGCATTCATGGCCGTCAACGGTCTCTGTTCCTTCGAGCGTATGGTAGTAATCCCTGGTAATGCTCGTCTCCTTGATAATATCGTCATTGGTAAAATCGGAACCCATCCATGACTCAAGCATCATCGAGGGGGATATCCTGATGTCCTTTTTCAGCTTCGGCACATACTGGCGCATCTCCTGGCCAATGAGGAGAAACCTGTTGCCCGCGTCTTTTTTGGGGGACACGATCTCAGAGAAGGACTTCTTTTCCAGCCGGTTCTCCCAGCCGTTCAGTATCATGGTGCGGGTCCATTTCCTTGTTTTTATCGTGATCTCCACTGTGGAAACTTGCGTGTCGCCGCGCACAGCCTCTTCGGATTTACGGATGATCTCGGTGGCATCAACGGTTTTTGCCGAGGTTACCGCTGCGTGTATTATGAAAGATAAAAAAATCGCAGCAAATTTTTTCATTTATAATTCCCCCTGCAGATAATTTATAACAATCCACGGAAAAATTGATTTTTATAATGAAATAAATTTCAAGTTTGATTGACAATCAGTACACCTCTGCTTTTATCAGGAAGGATAAAAACAATGAACAACCTTGACGTCACACTCATACAATCCCATATTGCTTGGCACGACATAGACGCCAACCTTGACCATTTCGGCAGGGCCATACTCTCACTCACCAGGCAGACCGACCTTATCGTGCTCCCGGAAATGTTCACCACGGGCTTCACCATGGAACCTGCGGGCATCGCAGAGGAGATGAACGGGAAAACTGTAAGCGCCATGAAATACTGGAGCATGACAACCGGCGCAGACATCACGGGGAGCATCATAGTATCAGAGAACGGCAGCTACATGAACCGTCTTGTGTGGGCAAAACCCCATGGCAGCATAATAACCTGCGATAAACGCCACCTCTTCCGTATGGCAGGTGAACATGAAATATTCACAGCAGGGAGTGAGCCGGTAATTGCAGAGCTGAAGGGCTGGAAAATCATGCCGGCCATATGCTATGACCTGCGCTTTCCCGTTTGGCTGCGCAACAACGGGAACAGGTATGACATGCTGCTCATCTGCGCAAGCTGGCCCGCCTCAAGGCAGAACCACTGGGACATTTTACTCAAGGCAAGGGCAATAGAAAACCAGTGCTATGTTGCTGCCGTAAACCGCACAGGCCATGACGGCAAAGGTGTGGAGTATGCGGGAGGTTCCGCGCTCATAGACTTCCCGGGAAACCTGTTGGCCTCTGCCGGCCACGAAAACGCGGTCATACATGGAACATGCGCAAAGGAGAGTCTGGATGATTACAGGAGGTCATTCCCTGCGTGGATGGACGCAGACAGCTTCAGGCTTGACTAGCCTCCCTCTCAGCCTGGGCTTTCATCTCTTCAGCCATGTTCCTGTTTTTGCAGCCGTAGCTCTCCACTGAAAGAAGTCCCAGGCCGTACTCCCTCCCCCTGCCTATACCGTAGTTGAGCATCCGGCTGAACTTTTGTTCATCCTTCACCTTAATAGACCCCTCGAAGACAGCCGAAACAAGGCTCACATTTCTCTCCCTGCATGTAATAATCCCGTCATTCGAAACACGCGCATCGATCAGTTCAAAACCGTTCGCCCGCGACTCGCTCTCGAGCCATTTGAGCTGCAGGTCAGGAAGGTCAACCTGGGAGTTAAAAAAAAATATTTTTGTCGATGGATTTGCCTTGAGGTAAAATTTGTAAACCAGCCCGTCGCGCACCGGGATATTATATTCAAAGCTCTCCATGGATGCGAAGTAGCCCGCCGGTTTACCTGACTTTGATGCATCAGGCCTCTTTTCAGAAACCATGACCAGGGGCTGCAGGTAGTTGTTCTTTTCAAGTGGGACATTGTCCAGCCTGTACACAAACCTGCCCCCATCTGCTGCCGACGAAAGAGTTTCATACAGGTAATTGAGACCTGCGAGGTCATGCCTCACCAGTGGTATACTGACATCGAGAAGGATTCTTGATATATACATAAAATTCTCCGGATAATTCATGTGTTGCTGACAGTGAAACTAAATATGCGCCATGCCCTGTGGCAAGAAAAAAAACAATTGGGATTAATGAACAGGCAGAGTAAAAGTCAGGAGATATTCAGGGATAAAAAATGAATTTTTTTATTCAATTTATATGACAGGGAGAATACGGAAGGGGGCCCGGAAGCCCCCGCCGGTACTATTTCCAGATACCGCATGAAAAGATAAGGTCGCCGCTTTTATAAAAATACCCTATCTTCAGTCCTATTTTCTTAGTATCAGGCTTACTCCATTTATACTCGATCCAGCACTCATTTTTTGATGCCAGTTCCGTAATGGCATCCTTGATAAAAAGCTTGCCGTCAGCATCTTTTAAACCCGCAAAGTTTTTACCAACCCAGCTTGGAAGCTTGGGATGAGCAAGGAGAAGACCGTTTGTGTCAAAAATATAAACGTAAACCTCGCCCTTCTCGAACTGCCCCTTGTCCTTATTGACCTCGGCAAAGGTTTTGTCTCTGCCGTTCTTTTCATAGTAAGCCACCACTTTTTTTACCATTGCCTTTGCATCATCCTTTGATGCTGCAAAAAGCGCGACTGACGCAGAGAGTATGGCCATAACCGCGATGATGCCCGCTCCCTTAATTGAAAAATTCTTCATAAAACCTCCATTCCTTTATCAGTATTCATAATCTGCACAGAAAATAAAATCTGTATCTGTTCCAAATATAATAAAAAAAAGCAGGAAATGTTTTTTTAGGAAAAATATTACTGCATAATAATTCCTGAACATATGTTATAATGAAAAAATTATATACACCCGCCTTCAGCAGCGGGGGTAATAGAGCTTTTTTACTTTCTGTAATAATTCCTGAATATACACCCGCCGCCTAAGGCGGCGGGTGTAATTGAGCTTACAGGAAATAAGTTAAGGAATAAATACTGATATTACAGGAAAATTAATGCTTGATCGATACACTGAAATAACATATCCATACCGTAAAAAACTCCTGACTGGAAGGAACGTATGAGAAATCACAATTTCCGCAAAATAATAATCCTCTGCCTGCTGCTGCTGCTCGTTTCTGCCTGTTCATCATTAAAGAATCAGGAAACAGCGCAGGAGACGAGAGATACCGGCGAAAACAGTTCAGCAGAAAAGATCGATGATACTACGGGCACTGAT
>CAYTSF010000007.1:35565-40735 GCA_964440335.1 uncultured Leptospirales bacterium | reverse complement strand
GAAAAGGGGGAATTCATTGAGTTCATCTATACCGGCCTGGTCAGGCTCCCGCTGCAGACAGAGAGCGACAGGGTAAAGGCCGGAACAGTTGTTGCAGTAAACAGAGAAAGTTTAAAAATAACAGTAACCGGCACAGATAAGAATAAAGGAGAGCGGCTCTTTCTCGAAATCAACGGTACCATGTGCGTCATATTTGCAGGCGACAGGGAGGGACAGAACACAGTATGCAGGGCGTCAAAAAACTGCGGTTCGATGATAGCACTTGCAGAGAAAGGCATGACGGTCTACAGGTATATGCCCGGCATAAAAAAAAGCAGTACCGAATTTATATTCGCAAACGGCAACAGGTATATCGGCGAGAGCAAGGGAGACCTCATGCATGGCAGGGGCGAGTTTTACTGGAGCAACGGTTCGATCTACAGGGGCGAGTTCAGAGAGGGCATGAGGCACGGCACCGGCATGCTCATCAATTATGATTACAGCTCGTATAATGGCGACTGGGTAAACAACAGGTACCATGGCACAGGCACATACAAGTGGCCCGGGGGCGATATGTTCCAGGGGGACTTTACCAACGGCCGCATGACCGGCAAAGGTACCTACACCTTCAGTACCGGCGACACATACACCGGGGATTTTATCAATTTCCACATGACAGGTCATGGCATACTGCGTTTTTATGAAGACGGGTCATGGTACGAAGGAGAATTTCTCAGCGGTTACTTCCATGGACAGGGCACATATTACAACAGCGACGGTTCTGTGGCTGCAAAAGGAAGGTGGGAAAACGGTGTTTTCCAGGAGGAACAATAGGGCCGGTTATTTTTTATTTTTGATCTTCATGTTCATCACGGTCTGAATATGCTTCTTCACGTAATTGATTTTCAGCGCCAGGTTAAAAGTCCTTCCGGCGATCATGGTATTGATCCCTATGACTTCACCGCTGCTGTTGAGCAGCGGGCCGCCGCTGCTGCCGGGGTCGAGTTGCGCAGATGTATCGATGTATTCAAGGTTGTTGTTCCCCACCCTCTGGCTGAATGATGTTATCTCACCACGCGAAATCTTGAGAGAACCGCCCAGGGGGTATCCTGCCACGAATATTTCATCGAGCTGCTTAACATCGTCGGAATCACCGATTTTAACCGCTTCCAGGTTGCCGTCCCTGTAATCAATTTTGAGAACAGCAAAGTCCAGGAACCTGTCCTGCAGGACGAGCTGTGCGGTCCAGTAACGCTGGCCTGTTGGCTCAAAGTATATGACAATCCTCCAGCCGTTTGAAGGGGATATTACATGGTAATTGGTCGCGATGAAGCCCCTTTCATCGAACAGGAAACCGCTCCCTTCGCTGATGACCTGGTTGTAGTAATTTAAAACAACGATCCTTGCAGTGGAATTGGAGAGAATTGTCCTCATTTCATCGGTCTCGAGCTGCCTTGATCCGCAAGATGAAACCATGAGCGACATTATCATCACCATTAACATGGCAGCCACATGGTTAAATATGGACATCCCGGATTTTCTCCAGTTCAGCATATACTCAACACCATGAAAAGAAAACATGAAATCACCCGTATCAAAAATGATAAAAACCTGTTACACCTGTACTGTAATAAACTGGTTTTCCACAGTTGCTATTGCTCACCACCTGCGGCAGGCGGGCGGCGGACATATAATTATGTGTATATCCACTTTATGAATGGTATAAATATATAAAAGCACCCTGTTATTTGCAATAACAATTTATCCGGGCTAATCAAGCATGAATTTTGCGTTCGGGACAACTTCCAGAATATCGCTGTAGCTGATTATGACGGGAATATTTTTATGTGTATATTTATGCACTTTTTTTGACGGTGCAAGGGAAAGGTCCCCCTCCCTTGTTATCTCAACGATCCACTTATAAAAGAAGTTCCTGCCCATGATGACATATTCAGGTTTCTGCTTCATTTTGTTAAGGTCGCTTATCATTTTGTCGATTTCCGAAACAATGCTCATACCCGCCTCACTATACTACGGAGTTTCTTCTTTCACCATCAAGAAAGCTTTTAATATTGAGGGCTACTTCGTTGATGAGCCTCGTACGCGATTCAACGCTTGCCCACGCGATATGGGGCGTAATTATAAGGTTGGGTGCGGTGAGAAGAGGGTCATTTTTGTCAGGCGGCTCATTTTCCATAACATCGATGGCTGCTCCCGCTATAATATTTTCCTGAAGGGCCCACAGGAGAGCTTCAGGATCAACAATTGGTCCACGCGCCATGTTAATCAGAAACGCCTTGCGCTTCATGGAACTTAAAAATTCCCTGTTGATTATATGCCGTGAATAGTCAGTGAGGGGCATATGCACAAGCACAAAATCCGACACGGCAACAAGCTCATGAAGCGGAAGCCTCTTCACATCCGGCGACGAAGAACCATCCCTCATAAGTGCGACCACGTTCATACCGAAAGCAGAGCATAGCCTGGCCACCTCGCGGCCTATTGCGCCGTAGCCCATTATACCGGCGGTTTTGCCCTGAAGATCACTGAAGGGCCATGTGCCAAGAGTGAATACAGGTGAAGCGCTCCATGTGCCGTCATGACAGGCCCTGTCGTATTTAAAAAGGTTTGATGACAGGGCGAGCACAAAAGTCATGGTAAGCTGAGCGACTGATCCTGTTGAATAACCGGGCACATTTGCGACGTGTATGTTGCGCTTCAATGCTTCGGCAATATCTATGTTGTTGTAACCGGTAGCGGCTTCGGTGATCATTTTAAGTTTATGGCACCGCGCGATCAGTGCCGCGTCAATAACGACCTTGTTCGTAATTACAATGTCGGCATTCATGCAACGTTCAGCGGCCTGTGATGAAGTGGTAGTATCATGACAGGTAAGGTTCCCAGGTTCAGCAAGAGGTGAAAAGTCAATGTCGCCAAAATCAACGGTTGATGCATCGAGGAATACTATTTCAGGTTTCATCGGTTACCGGTTATTTCAGATTTTTTATTTGTTCCACAGGCAGGCCGGTAATCTTTGCTATCTTTTCAGGTGACATTTTCTCTTTCAACAGTGCTTTTGCTGTTTCAAGTTTTCCTTCGAGTTTTCCTTCGAGTTTTCCTTCGAGTTTACCTTCGAGTCTGCCTTCGAGTTTTGCTTCTCTTGCAATGTTATCACCGAATTTTTTTATTGATGTTTTCAGCATTGTATGTGCCTCCTCAATTCCTTTTACTTCATCAGTAACGTCATCCAGACCGTCAAACATATAAGTGAACCAGTTGATGAAAAGCCTCACAAGCTCAGGCTTTTCATTTTTCAGTATTTTTGCTATGGTTTCGATCTCTTCAGGAAGATCATCCGTTTTACAATTTTCGGCATAAAAAAGCGCGCCGACAGCATTTTCAAACTTTTCAAGAAAATCCCTGCTGAACTCATTTTCCGCTATTTTATAGTACCTGAAGCCTGGTATATAACACAGGGGCAGCGATTGTTCAATCAATTTATTCATTTCAAGCGGTGCCGTCCACCTCTTTTCGCCATTGTAAAGCATTACGGGAAATACAGCAGGGAGCACTTTAAATTTCATGTTTTTAACAAGATACTCGTAGAGTTCACAGATATAGCGGAGCATCCGCAGCGCCATAAACCTGTCAACTGTTGACTGGAATTCAAGAAGTATAAATATAATGAGTTCTTTACCCCTGAATTTAACCTTATAAATCAGGTCAGATTCACGGGATGACAACTCATCGGATATGAAACTCTTATCAAGCCTTTCGAGCGTTGTAAAATCGATATCCTGTACCCAGGCTTCATCAACAAAACCCGTAAGGAGCTGTTTTACCATTTCATGGCTGGAGAATATTTTCTTATACCATGAATCGTGGGAATTATGTTTTTTCATTTCCTCCTCCTGAAACATATACGCTCAGGAAGCAGAAAATGGAAAATTTTTTTTATAAACTTAATACTTAACTGGCAACCGTTACCCTGACGCTTCGACGTAACTCAGCATGACAGACTCTTTGTTAACCTGAACCCGTCGAATGGCCGATCTGACAATCATTCACACCGCAGGCAAAGTAAAACTGTACCTGTCCCCGGACTCGCCCCCCACAAGGTTACTGTCACCATCAAGCCTGTTGCCGGAAGTATCTTCAGCAGTCTCCGCGATTGTAACGGTATATGTTGTGCTGCTGTATGCCCCGAACATGCAGAAGAGAATCTTATTGCTGTCAGACCATGTGTACACAGCATTGGCACTGTCTATGTCAGAGGGAGATACACTCATGGCGTTGATGACACTTGCCGTGTTCATGGACTTTGAGAACGCAACCTCAAATGAAATGGAATAATCCGCATCAGAACCGCTGCCTGAACCTGAGCCTGAGCCTTTTTTCTTTTTGCTGCCATCGTCAGAACACGCCGCAATGAATGCCGGTATTGCCGAGGCATAAACAACAACCGCCGCCTTTTTAAGAATCTCACGCCTAGTGCACGCACCCTCTGCTGAAAGAATATCAAGTGCAGATTCATTTCTGTTTTTCATTTTTTACCTCCTGAAAAATGACACACCGGGGAAGTACATGAACACGGTGAGTCATTTTTCAACTTTAAGTATCATGACACCTGCAGTTCAGAATTTCCCTGAACAGGCAGCGTCCTGAACTTTGACCACCCTGAAACTTCTGCAAGTCCATGCACTCCGCGAATCATCTTGAAACTCTAAGTATCATAACACCTGCAGTACAGAATTTCCCTGAACAGGCAGCGGCCTGAACTTTGACCACCCTGAGTCCCTCCTTGAAAAGGAGGGATCACTGCGTCCGGTACATGCTGCTGCGGGTTAAATCTTTCCCGACATCAACTCACCAACCGCGTGCAAGCCCATCACCCTTGATCACCGCGCCCCCGTCATTCTCTCCCCTTTAAAAGGGGACGACGCGCAAGGAGGCGCTAGTGTCGAACGCGGGCAGGAAGCCCAAATAGCGTTCGACTATGCCCACCGGGCAGAGGGGTCAAATGCCACCGACAGGTCCCTCCAACCACAGCAGGTATATGACACAACACCCGGCATCAACCCGATAAACGCCCTACTTCTTCTTACCCTTAACCGCAGGCTTCTTCACTGTAACTTTCTTTGTCACAGTTTTCTTAACTGCAGGTTTTACCTTCGCCTTAACTGCAGGTTTT
>CAYTSF010000007.1:29622-35465 GCA_964440335.1 uncultured Leptospirales bacterium | reverse complement strand
GCCTTAACCGCAGGTTTTGCCTTCGCCTTAACCGCAGGTTTTGCCTTCGCCTTAACTGCCATTTTCGGCTTTGCCTTAACTTCAGGCTTCACTTTGCCCCCTCCGGAGGCCAGGGGGGTCTTCGCCTTTGCCTCTTTTTTATCAGGAGCCGGTGAACTTTTCACCATCATAGTCTTATCAACAGGGACAGAAACCTTTTTGCCCGGAACCTTAACATCACCGGTTTCCTTGACATTTCCAGGATTCATGAGTGTAGTAAAGCTTCCCATGATTACAGGCTCTCCCTCTTTATCAAGTGTTATTGTTTTATTGTTTGCCATTGTAAGTAGTTTGCTCCCCACCTGCTCAGAGAACGATGCCTGGTTCGCCTTGATGAATTCCCTGAGTTCATCATCCTGGGATTTTTTTATTACAGGGGATTTTGCCTGCACCTTCACCGGGCCCTTCACAGGCCTCTGAAATTCAGGAGTCTCTTTGGGGAACTTCCAGCTAACACCTGCGAGCTTTAGCAGCGGAGATGTGGAAATCCTGTACATTGAGACCGTGATCGAGGAATTCACAGGCCAGGACGATACACCCGCCGGTAATGTGGCAGTGGTGGTCACGCTGCCGCTGTAATCAGCATCAGGTGAAATAAACTGGCTTGTGAGCATAAGGTAATGAGTAGAGCTGTTGACAGTACCGTTCTGGTCCCCGCTGAACAGCACCCCGCCCGTATTTGAAAGCTTGATGGTTGTATTCTTAGGCACGTTGTAGCACTCAACAGTAATGAACATGTTATAGAGGCTGCCGTCATATTTAATAAAAACAGTATCCTCCCTTGTCCACTTTGTATTTGAAGGGTTACTATTTACATCGGTGTTCTTGTATGCCAGGTTGGGATTAAACTGTATCCATAACTCATAGCAGTCCCTGCTTGGAAAATGTGCAGGGATAAAGGCATCGTGCCATGGCCTTTGTGAAGAGGATGCTATGGCTATTACGCAGAAGTGCTTCTGTATTTTGTAAACAGGATCAGGGTTCCATACAAAGGGCTTCTCGGTTACCGCGATTTCATTGTGAGGTATGTCATAGCCTGAAGGTATGGTAAGCTTGTTCACAAAGTTGCTTGGACTTCCATCAACGGGAATTTTATTACTTTTCCATTCATCAAGATAATTGGTAATAGAACCGTTAAACCAGAAGAGCCTCACCTCGCCCGTAATGGTCGTACCGCCGAGGTTTTTAGCCGTGATGTAAATGAAGTTCACCTTGTCACCCACCAGGGACATGAAGCTCAAAGGTTCCGAGCTGTAATGTGCCCTGTAGTAGTTCACATGGTCAGCCATTCTGGTGGTACCGCTTGTGTTGATATCAGGTGATTTCGTTCTGTCACCGACTGAAGGTACAAAACCGGCATCGTTATTATTATCACGAACAAGAAGATCGCCCCAGGATGAAAAATTAAAAGTAGCGATGTATGTTTTATGTGAACTTGCATTAATATTGCTGATCCTGCCAGTGCTGTCTTTAAACCAGAGGTAAAATTCTATGAGTCCGTCACCCGTAAGCGGGTGAGACACTGACGCCGGAAGCGCCGGGCATGCAATCCATGAGGCAGAGGCATCGGGCCTTTCAGAAGATTCGGTTATAAGGTATTGCGACAGGGTGCTGCCTGAACTTGCAGTACCGTTTATCTGGAACTGGGGATTTCCAATGGAAATTGGCACAGGGCTCAGGGCATTAAAAACTGAAACCTGCGGCAGCTTCGTATTGTAATCCACCTGGAACGACGAAATGCCGGTAAGGTCGCTCACCTTGCCTGCCGAGTCCTTGACCCATGCGTATAGTGTAACGCTGCTTGGATCGCCGTCTGTAATCGTGAATGCCTGGCCTTCAAGTAAAAGCCCGTTGGAGCTAACACCTGTACCTGCAGTGTACGCCACCCAGCCGGCGTCACCCACAGCGGGCTTGCCTGCCGTTGTCCTGACCATCCAGTGTGTTATGCTGTTCTTTGCCCAGGCCTCCATGCTGTAGGTTACAGTGGGGCTTGTAGAGGCTGCCTGGCTAGTCCTGTTAAATACTGTAACCACCGGCTTTGCAAGGAGGAATTTAACCGGCTGTGAAGTATAGACATCGCTCACGTTGCCAGCCCTGTCGCGCACCCACAGGTAGAGGTTGTAGTCACCGGACTCGCCGCTTATTGTAAAAGCACCTGTTGTATTGAGATTTGTGGTTGGTGCAACAGGGGTCCAGTCGCTCTCAGGAGTCGGCGAAGGCTTTGTATCTGATGTAGTGACGCGCCACGCATTTATGCCGTCGTTGTCTGTGCCCTTTACAGTAAAGGCAACAACCGGGTCATTTGTAGTGGCAGCAGAGGTGCGCGTAAAGCCGGTGACAACAGGGAGTGTCTTGTCAATCTCAACTGTAATATGTCCCGGAGTTGAGCACACGTTCCCTGCGGCGTCTCTTGCCCAGAGGTAAATGGTCTTTGTACCGTTGCCTGTTGAGACTGTGTATGTGCCTGAATGATTAAAGGGTGTAACCGGCGTTATATCAATCCATGTTGCCGGCTCTGAGCTGCTTTCGCTGAGCTGATAAGCGCCAACAGCCCTGTTGTCAGATACTGAAAAACTATATGATACTTCAGCACTGGACGTTGGGCTTGGGCTTGTGCGGGTAAAGCTGGCGATTATTGGAGGCTCAAGGTCAACAGTGTAACTGATTGTTCCAAAATCAGCCGCAGTTCCGTCTGTGTCAGTAATCCCGTTATTCACAACAGAGAGTGTTTCTGCATCGACTAAAGCCGCAACATTAAGTATACACTGTTCCTTTCTATCATTAATAACATCATCTGCAATGTAATAGCCAAGGCCAGTAGACTGTACGTAATCTATGCTGTTTACAAAGTTGGTACCGCCGGTATTTCTTATAAGGAATTTTGTCTTGTCCCATATGCTGCGCGATTTCCTGGGGAAGGAGGCATTTATCTTTGTGCTGTTGCTTATGAACGAATTGTTCACAACATCGACTGTTAATGCATTTGCACTTGCATCTACATGGTTAGCAATACGTTTGTTTGCAAATGTTATAAAATTATCCTTATGATCTGTTGAAGTCCAGTTAACGCCAGATGTGGTTTGGAAATGGACTAAGTCTTTGAGGTCAACAGCAACACCGGCACCTAAACCAGCATTACCATTGTCACTGCTCTCCATGTGCCACTTGTCTGCCACCATGTAATTTGAGCTTGAATCTTTTTTTATTATAAATGTGTACGGTTTTGTAATTTCAGCAACTGTATCCCATCCACCAGCGTATATCTCTGCTGCTGTACTACCATTCCATGGAATATTATTCCGGAGAATTATATATGGAATTCCTGAATAATCTTCATACCCTGCATTTTTTAAAGCATTATCACAATCAGTTGCCTCATCTGGAGGATTAAATCCACCTGTTCTATAAAGAACGGCCATCATTAAAACTTTCGCAGGATTGATTAAAGCATACAAAGTATCGAGCTTTGCTATATAATCAAGATCACCTTTATTTGTGGGACTAACATATGTACCAATATCAATAAATGAAATTAAAGTAACATCCCGCTTACTATATGCATCAAAAAGTTTTGATGGTACTGGTGAAAAACCATAGCTTCCAGGATGATGTTGAACATAATTCTGATTTTGACCTGTTTCAAGATTTGCATAAATTTTAAGCATAAGATCCTCCTGTAATTTTCATCTATTAATAATTAAATTTATTTATTAAATTCATAACACCCAATTGACCAACCAGTTATACCGTTACCGGTACGAGTTGCTCCATCCCTGTCTGTTGTAAAACTGTACGTCGTTGAGAGATCCATACCACCTTCATAAACAGACGATGGCGTGGAACTTGAAAGATGATAATCGGAGCTAAATCCGGGGTCTGTATAAATATTTCCGTTTGCACATCCGCTTGATTCCCCATTAAGAGTACTTTCCACGTCAGTTATCGTTGTCAAATTTGTTGCGGAAAAGTTGCAATATTTTATATTATATAAACTGCCATCTGGATAATTATTAAAACAATTATTTTTAAAAGTTGCCACATCTGATGATGCTCCAGCTTCATAAACTGCATATGAATTATAGGAATTTGTACCTGTAACAAAACTGAAAATATTATTTTCAACTATTGTCGATGTTGTAGAACCGGTTAAATAAATGGAATATGAATAAGCAGAATAGCTGTCAGCTATACCACTTATGATTGTATTGTTTAATAAAAATGGCGAGTTACCATTGATATATAACGTATAGTTGTTTCCAGATATATTTGTCTTCCCTCCTTTTATAAGGTTATTAATAATTTTCAACACAGATGTTGAATCACGTATATATATACCATAAGTATTGTAACCTTGGCCTGCATAAATTACATTTTTATCTATTAAAGGATTTGAGGATGTTCCCAAAGATCTAATTGCACACGATTCCTGAGAGCCACCATTCCCCGCTTTACCAGCATTAATAATATTTCCTTGAATATTAGGCGATGACAAGTTATTATATATTCCATAACAATAACTAATATTACCCCCTCCTGAATTTGAAGAATTATTGATACTATTATTAAAAATATCAGGTGATGATGAATAAATAAATATTGCATAACGTATTTCACCACTACCATCACTTCCACAATTTATTATACAATTCTTAATAACTGGTGATGATCCATTACAAGAAATTGCAGTTGTATATGTTCCCGTACCACCCGTTATTGTAAAACCATCAATCACTGTAGCATTTGTAATACCACTTCCCGACATTATTACCGCCTTGGGATCACCACTTGCCCCGCCTGTAGTACTCGTATCCTTAATCTCCGAAACTATACTTGCCGAATCCCTGGACTGAAAGCTATCTGCGTACCCGCCATACATTGAGAGCCCCTCAACCATTGTAATTGGCGCAGCCAGTGCATCCACATTGTATGTACCTGCCGCAACCCGCAACTGACGTATACCGCTGCTGTATATGGCCTGCACCTTTGCCATGCCCTGCTGTACTGTGGCCATGGGCTGCAGCACTGTGCCCCTGCTGGTCGATGAACCGCTATCATCAACGCACACCCCCCTGAACACGTTGTATGTAAAGGTCTTTGTTACGCTTTCACCCTGCTTTGTTTTACCTGTAACCACCAGTGTTTTGTTGTCACCTGAAGGCCACAATGTTGATGAATCAGCCACAGATATATCCGGCGTTACAGTTGCAGTGTCATTATCATATTCCGTTTTTGACCATGCAACCCGGGCTGATGTCACAACTGCACCCATATCACCGCTCCATGTAACACTGGCAGTGTCCATGACATCTGTAAACTGGACCACCAGAATTTCATGGGCTGTAATGGTACTTCCATTTGCAATAATAGGCGCTGCGCCAACGCTGTAATCTGATGATTCCGGATCGTTCTTGTTGTCACGCTCTGCCAGGCCGCACCCCGCAATAACACCCGCGCAGAACAGAGCACCCGCGTAAAGTAAAACAGGCATAAACCTGCCCCTCGTAATTATCTTCACCTGGTTAAGATTCATAGTTCTCCTCCTGACCTCACCCCCTGGCCCCCTCTCCGTACTGAGAGGGGGTAGAGATGGAATTAATATTTTGTGCTACATGTTATTCTCTGCTGCCAATACTGTACGTATCATGAAACTGCCTTAAATCCATGCACTCAGTGAGCCATTTTGAAACTTTAAGTATCATGAAACCCGCAGTTCAGAATTCCCCGAAACAAACAGCGGCCTCAACTTTGACCACCCTGAGTCCCTCCTTGAAAAGGAGGGATCACTGCTGCCGCAAGCTCATGAA
>CAYTSF010000007.1:0-29522 GCA_964440335.1 uncultured Leptospirales bacterium | reverse complement strand
CCACCCTGAGTCCCTCCTTGAAAAGGAGGGATCACTGCTGCCGCAAGCTCATGAACCATCTTTGATCTTTTCCACAGCCTGCCCAGGTTCATCCAGCACCACGTCCATTCTCTTCTCGATCTGGTTGTTGGTGAACCTTATCACATCAAGTCCAAGGCTTCTTATATATTCTGATCTGTGCCTGTCATACATGGCCGCTGCTTTTTATTTCGTGTATGCAGCCGTCAATTTCAATAACCAGTTTAAGTTCAGGTGCATAAAAGTCTGCGATATAGGGGCCAATGCTGTACTGGCGCCTGAACTTTATACCCTTGAACCGCTTTAACCTGAGTATAGACCACATGAGCCTTTCGGCATCAGTTGAATTTTCACGCAAATTCCTGCGTTTGGTTTTCTCAGATGTTCTGTTAAATATCAGGGTCACTGGTCATATCCCCTAACCTTAACTTCCTGCTTCTCCATCCCCTCTCTGTCCGGAGAGGGGACCGGTGTGTGAGTTCAGAACCTCACACCCGCACTGACAGTAACAATGCTGTCACCATAAAACCAGGCAGCGTCGCAACGCATATCCTTCCCGGAATAATCTATTAAATCCATACGGCCGCAGTCACCTATAGTAATGTTATAGAACACATCCCCTGCTGTAACTGTCTCGTCAGGCTCCTTACCGAAGTCGGGCGCTGCGAACCATATTACGTCCGCCCAGTTCGCCAGGTAGACCAGCGAGGTTAGCACAATGGAGCCAACGAGTATATATGATGCTGTTTCATACTTATCGTATTTTGAATCAAAAACTGATTGCGATGAACCACGAGGTACATCAAGGTAATCCTGATGCCTGCTGTCATAGTAGTACCATGCAAAACCCGTAATCCCGCATGAACCGATGAAGGCCCCCATGTACACAAGGCCCCGCGTGTTTTTGTCAGCGTAAACCTGCGCCACACCGGGAAAAGTCCCAAGCAGGTAATAGACCGTCTTTGACATAAACTTCTCTGTAGACATTGAAACCACATCGGCCTTCTCCACTGTGAACTCAGCCGCTGACTCAAGCTTTTCGCGCACGGTGTACTCCTCGGTCGTCTCCTCGACTATGTAGCCTTCAATGATCGTTCCGTCCCTCTTCTTCATGTACTTTTTAACGGTAAATCCCCTGTCATTTGTTATGCGGATCACCTTTGTGCGTTTGATTGTGACGGACTTTTTTTCACCAGTATCGACCTGGTAGGATGTATCGTTTTCCGAAATGATTTTCCCCTCGATAATGCTGCCGTCCTTCATGAAAATCGATTCAGCGTTCAGTGCGGCAGGTAAAAGAAGTATCATAAGGCACACCATGAGGCGTGGTATGCATGCTGCGGGCATAGGCCCGCCGTAGCCTGGCTTTATACGCATTGTAAATCTCCTGAAAATTTTTATATATACCCGCTCAACGTGCCGGGTTCTTTTCCGGTGCAGAATTTTAAGGGCCATTTACCGGCCAGCTGCCGCTGCGGCTGCATGTGCGCCACTATCCCGCAGTGCCGCTATTTTCATTAATTTTTATTTTTATATGAAATTAATTAATACCATTACAGGGAAACCGGATTAATCGAAAAACTATATAAGGGAGATAAAATACTCAAAATATTATATAGTCAACACTTTTAATCTGCATAAAAAAATAATTTATTACACTACATGGTATGCACATAATCATCTGTCATAAAACCCGCTCCATAAAGAGACTTTGCATAATAATATGATTTTACTTAAAATGCCGGATAAAAAGGCAGGCTCCAGAAATCACCAGGGCTGCATCGCCATATCAGTGCCAAGCTCGCCCCCGGACCCAGATTTCAAATTACACACGCCCTCCGCAGCCGGAGATGAAGCCTGGCTCCACCGGTACAGCTCCGTCACAGCTCCGTACTTCCTTCGACCTGAATCCGTAATTGCTTCGATATTGCTTCGACATGGCAGGCAGCACAATAAGACCGGTTTAATATTACTTGACTTATTGTTAAAAAAATATTTATTCATTCTATGACCAACGAGGATATTATTAAACTCTGTAAATACTGGATTAAAGCCTCAGAAATTGATTATCAGGCTGCCAGGGAAGTTTACGACAACACGGGCAAGTATGTAAGTGTTCTCTTCCATATTCATCTTTCCGTGGAAAAAATTCTTAAAGCACTTTATGTTTTAAGAAAAAATGAACAGGCACCCTTTTCTCACAATCTTATATATCTTGCAAAAAACGCAGGACTTGATCTTAATGAAAAAGACTCAAAACTTCTGACCGAGATAAACGAGTTTAACATAGAATGCAGGTATCCCGATGAAAAGTTCAGTATCTACAAAAAGGCTACACGAACATTTACCGGCAGGTATCTGAAAAATTCAGGAATATTTATTGAATGGATATCAGAGATATTAAAGAAAGAGCAGTAGAACTCCACAGGGAGCTGAAAAAAAACAACATCCACGGGGACGTCCTTATTCTTTTCGGTTCATATGCCACGGGTAAAAACCGGAAAGACAGCGATATTGACATTGCCGTTGTTTCACGTGATTTCGGCAGGGACAGGTTTAAAGAGGGTAGTACTTTGAATTATATAGCCCAGAAAATCGATGTACGTTTTGAAGCAGTGCCAGTTGGTATTAAGGATTACCTGTCGCCTCATTCCATATCCCCCCTTCTTGCCGAGATAGATAAGCACGGAATAGTCCTGCTCTGAATAATACTTCCTGTATTTACGGCAAAAATTTTCTGCTTTTCAAAAATAGACTACCAGTGAAATATTGTTTCATGAACATGCGCACAGTAACAAAAACAGGCTGCAGAATGTGCGGTGCGTGCTGCATAGCCCAGTCCATTTCCAGCATCATCCCGGGAACAGGTAAAGGCAAGGCTGCGGGAGAGAGGTGCGTGCATCTTTCACATGAGAACAGGTGCATGATCTACGGCACAAGGCCCGCTGTGTGCAGGGAGTTCTCTGCCACTGTTGAACTCTGCGGTTCATGTTACGAAGAGGCAATGGCGAACCTTGCCTGGCTTGAGCAGGAGACCTCACCCGCCCCCTCTGTCACTGCGTGACATCTCCCCCATAAATGGGGAAGAATTGTTACATAAATGACAGGTGAAAATTCCTGTCAGAGCCCTTCCCCATCTTTCATGGGGAAGGTGGCGCGAAAGCGACGGATGGGGAGAAACGCCGGATGGGGTGGATATTATAATAACACAAGGATAATACCATGATAGACCGTTATTCACGAAAAGAGATGTCGAACATATGGGAACTTGAAAACAAATTCAGGATCTGGCTCGATATTGAAATAGCTGTGTGCGAGGTTTATGCCGAACGCGGCATCATACCAGAACAGGACCTTGCAATCATAAAAGAGAAGGCCACTTTCAAAGTTGACCGCATACTTGAGATCGAGAACCAGGTGCACCACGATGTCATTGCATTCACAACAGCTGTTGCAGAGAACGTGGGCCCTTCAAGCAGGTACATCCACTACGGACTCACTTCAAGCGATGTCGTGGACACTGCCCTTTCCCTGCAGCTCATGCAGGCCGGGAAGATACTACTTGCAGACATGGACATGGTCATTGCGACATTAAGGGATAACGCCCTGAAGTTCAAGAACACCCACTGCATGGGCCGGTCACACGGCGTCCATGCCGAGCCAACAACTTTCGGCGTGAAGATGGCCCTCTACTACGAATCATTCAAGCGCGCAAGGGAGAGGATCAGCCGCGCCATAGATAATATTTCTTTCGGTAAACTTTCAGGCGCGGTGGGAACCTTCAGCAACATTTCACCTGAAATTGAGGCAGAGGTGTGCCGCAGGATGGGACTTAAGCCTGACACTGTATCAACGCAGGTCATTCAGCGCGACCGTCACGCCGAGTTCATGGCAGCTCTTGCCATTACTGCGGGCACACTGGATCAGCTCTCGACCGAGATCCGCCACCTTCAGCGCACAGAAGTGCGTGAAATTGAAGAGCCGTTCCAGAAGGGACAGAAGGGATCATCAGCCATGCCCCACAAGCGCAACCCCATACTCTCAGAACGCATAACAGGACTTTCGCGCGTCATAAAATCGAACATGAACGTGGCCCTTGAAAACATAACACTGTGGCATGAACGTGACATTTCACATTCATCGGCAGAGCGCGTAATATTCCCTGACTCAACCATAGCACTGGACTACCTGCTCCACAGGCTGGACTTCATTCTGCAGAACCTGCACATCTACCCTGAAAACATGCAGGAGAACATTGAACGGACAGGGGGCCTCTTCTACTCCCAGGCACTTCTGCTGCTCCTTGTTGAAAAGGGTATGTCACGGGAGGATGCATACAGCACTGTCCAGTCCATGGCAATGCGCGTATGGGCAAAGGAGGGCACGCTCAAGTCCCTGACCCTTGCTGACCGGAACGTAATGTCAAAAGTGAACGCAGATGAAATAGACAAGTTATTTAACATCGAAAGGTACTACAAGAACATCGATGCCATATACAGGAAGGCCGGGCTGGAGTGACACCGCCTCTTACCGCATCACCCCCGGCCCTTTCCATGATGAGATGAAGAGGGGAGATTGCAGCAAAAAATTTATGATAGTACCCTTCCCCATTTTTTATGGGGAAGGTGGCGCGAAGCGCCGGATGGGGCGGGTTGATGGGGCGACCGGATGGCGCTGACAGGGGGATGAGGTCTTGAAATCATTTTACATAGAAACTTTCGGATGTCAGATGAACAAGGGGGATTCAGACCTCATGGCCATATCCATGAAGGAGAATGGCTTCGCGCAGGCTGAATCCATCCGCGAGGCTGATATATGCATATTCAACACGTGCTCTGTGCGCAAACACGCAGAGGACAGGGCACTGGCACGCATACGCCAGGAGAAGGGTTCGGGCAGGCCGGGAAGGACTATTGTCGTGGCAGGCTGCATGGCCCAGCGCATGGGAGAGGAGCTCGTCAGGTCACGCATAGCGGACATTGTTATAGGCCCCTACCAGTCCCCCCGCGCTGGTGAACTTGTGAGTGCATACACCGGTTCAAAGAAAGGGACGGGTACAGTCTATGTTTCACAGGAGACGCAGGACTTCTCGGAGCGCATAGTACCTGCACTGGTAAAAGAGAAGGAGATGCACCCCTGGCACAAGTGGGTAACCATAACCCACGGCTGCGAAAACTTCTGTTCATACTGCATTGTGCCATATGTCAGGGGCAAACTGATATCCTTCCCCTCTGACCGCATCCTGAAATTCATCGAAGATGTTGCAAACGAAGGCGTTACAGAGATTTCACTCCTGGGTCAGAACGTGAACCAGTACGGCATAGATTCAGGCGACATCCCCTTCTGGAGCCTCCTTGATAAGGCAGCGTCGGTAAAAGGCCTGGTGCGCGTGAACTTTTTAACATCCCACCCCATGGACTTTAACGATGAAATAATACGGGTCATAGCAGGCAACCCTGTCATTTCACGGGCCATACACCTGCCTCTCCAGAGCGGGTCAGACCGCGTCCTGGGGCTTATGAACCGGAAGTATACCATGGCCCGCTACCACGAAATAATTGCCTCCATGCACAGGCTCATTGGTGAATTCGCAGTTTCAACTGATCTTATTGTGGGCTTTCCCGGTGAGACCGCGGGTGAGTTCCATGAAACCCTTGATGCTGTGCGCAAAGTGAGATTCGATTCCGCCTTCATGTATGCCTACTCTCCCCGCGAGGGAACACCCTCGTACGGACTGAAAGAGGAGATCACCCGCGACGAAAAGATCAGCCGCCTTAATGAATTAATTTATATCCAGAGAGAAATTTCTCTTGAAAAACTTAAAGCCCGCATTGATAAAACAGAGAAGGTAATTGCTGATAAAATCAGCAAAAAATCCGGCAGTGAACTTACGGGACGGACAACCTTAAATCACTTTGTTGTATTCAACGGGGACAGCAGCGATATTGGTAAAGAATCACATATACGCATCACTGAGGTCAGGGGGTCTACGCTTGCGGGGCGGAAGGTGTAGCTGTTTACACTCCCTCTTTTGTCTCCCCCATCGTTTACGGGTGAGATCTCACGCAGTGACAGCAGGGGCGCAAAACCGGTATGACATCCTGCACTTCCCTCCCCATCCGCCCCTTGGGCACCTTCCCCATGGCAAGACGGGGAAGGATAATACAACAGTCATTCTGATTTTACTCAAGGCATTAAAATTATTTCAGTATGTTAAACAAAGAGTCTTTATATCCTCTCCGGGGGTGGCGGGCGCGGATTCTATCAAGTCACTGCATTTGTACCGCCGGGGTGGATGGACACGAACAGCCCCCGCTTTGGCAATATGCATACTGATCTCTTTCCCTCTTTATGCCGAAACTGACGAGCAGAAATCCTATAACCATATAAAAGGCATACCTGTTTCAGACCATGACAGGTTTGAATCCGAATCCTCCGCATTCATAAAAAAGTACCCCAAAAGCACCCTTGTTCCCGATGTCATGCTGTTGCAGGCACAGCGCGAAAGCAGCATTGACCTGGCTGTTGAAAAGTACCGCGCGATAGTAAAGAACTACCCGTCATACAAAAAACGGGCATACGCACTCTACCTTGAATGCCAGGTGCTTGAACTCAAATCAAGATGGAAGGAACTTGAAGCCGGGGCATCCATGGGGATAAAACTCTTCCCCTCAGGTGAATACGCCTGCGAGTTCCGCATCATGCGCGCGACTGCGCTTTTGATGCGGGAGAAGTACGATGCCTGCCGCGAAGAGTGTGCAGAAATCACCGAAAACACCCATGACTACGACATGCTCTCGCGTGCGCTCTTTCTCGGGGCTGAGGCGGAAAGGAGGATTTCGGGCAACTCGAAGTCCTACATAAACGGTATCAGGGAACTTGTCGCGGGGTTCAGGGACTCCAGCGTGTACCCTTCAATCCTCTTCAGGCTGGGGACTTTCTACGAGGAGAAAAAGGACTACGACAAAGCATACTCGGTGTTCAGGGACATCACTGAACAGTTTCCCAAATCACCCGAGGCAGATCTTGCGAAGGCAAGGATAGCATCCCTGAAAAAGTACAAACCGCAGTACGTGAAGTACATGCCTGACCAGAAGACAGTGGACTCCGCTGACACCATCGACATACAGCCGGAGTATGAACGTGAAAGCCGCCACCTGCCCGTGTATTACTCGGTCTCTGTAGGGCCCTTCACGAAAAAGAGAGAGGCCGAAAAAATAACGGCGCTTATGGACGATTACGATGATACGCGCATTGAAAAGACCTCGTCCGGTTACACGATTTTTACAGGCAGGTACGAGGACCAGGACGAGGCGCTTGCGGCTAAGATCAGGCTCGCAGAGGAGTTCGGCATAAACGGCGAGATCGTCCGTTTCTCAGAAAAAAATTCCAGAAGCTATATTTACGGGGACTGAAACGTGGAAGAAAAAATTACCCCTATGATGAAACAGTACCTTGAGATGAAGAGGCAGCACGAGAACGACATCCTCTTCTTCCGCATGGGCGACTTCTACGAGATGTTCTTTGACGACGCGAAGGTCGCTTCGAAGATACTCGACATTGCCCTCACAGCGCGCCAGAACGACGTGCCCATGTGCGGCATCCCCTACCACGCGGCAGAGAGCTACATATCGCGCCTCATACGCGCGGGAAAGCGCGTCGCGGTGTGCGAGCAGCTTGAGACAGTACCCACGACCGGCACAATAGTAAGGCGCGAGGTTGTGCGAGTCATCACACCCGGCACACTTGTTGAGTCAAACCTCATAGCAGGCGATGACAACAACTTCCTCTGCTCTGTCTATTTAAACAAAGATGAACTGGGCCTTGCATTTGTTGATGTCTCAACCGGCGACTTCCATTACATGACCTCGCCCAAAAGCTTTGAGCTCTTCAGGGCCGAGATGTCAAAGTACATGCCGCGCGAGGTCATATTCCACTCCGGTTCCATGGAGACCGACTCCATGTTCCTTGAATACATAAAGTCCAGGAACATCCCCGTGGGCTACCTGAACGAGTGGAACTACGACAGGGAGTACATGACAGACGTCATATGCCGGACACTTGGAGTACATGGTACAAAGGGCCTGGGACTTGACAGCGACTGCGCCATTGTCACGGCAGGATCAATCCTCCAGTACCTTAACGATACGCAGAAGACGGCGCTTGGACACATAAAAAACCCGCGGCATACAACAACAAACGAGATCATGCACCTGGACGAGGCCACTGTATCGAACCTTGAACTTGTGCGCAACCAGCAGGACGGAACCCGCGACCGCACCCTCTTCTCTCTCCTGAACACGACCAGGACCCCCATGGGGCGCAGGGCACTTGAACGCAACCTGCTTCAGCCACTTACAGTAAAAGAGAAAATCCTGGAACGCCTTGACGCGGTTGAATTCTTTTACTCGCACAGGGATGTCACAGCTGGCATAACCTCACTGCTCAAAGATATCCTTGACATTGAAAGGCTCATCTCGCGCTTCATGACAGGCCGCATGCTCACGCGCAACTTCATAGCCATGAAGCAGTCCCTTGCCGCAGCCATGAAGGTCAAGCACCTGCTGCGCGAAGAGGGCATGGGCCATGCGTCCGCCGCGGCTTTCCATGAAGGGATGGCTGACCTTGGCGCACTCATTGACCGCATCAGCTCAACCATAGAGGATGAACCGGCCCTTACGCCCGAACACGGCCGTGTCATTCGCGGCGGCTTCAGCGCGGAACTTGACAGGCTCTATGAACTGAAACAGGACGGCAAAAAGTGGGTACTGGAATACCAGGAGAACGAAAAGTCCCGCCTGGGCATAAACACGCTCAGGGTCAAATACAACAGGATACTTGGATACTACATCGAGATCAGCAAGGGACAGGCAGCATCGGCGCCGCAGGAGTATTACCGCAAGCAGACACTCGTCGGCGCCGAGCGTTTCACCACTGACGAGCTCATGAGGTTTGAGGCTGACATTCTTGGTTCATCCGGCAGAATAACAGAGATCGAGGAGCGCGAGATAGAGTCCCTGCGGCAGGAGATCCTTCTGCACAGCAAAGAGATTCAGGCGACAGCTGAGTCCATCGGCTACCTGGACTTCATCTGCGGCCTGGCGGTTGCCGCTGCAGAGAACAGGTTCGTCCGTCCATCCATCAACGACCAGAACTACATTTCAATAAAATCAGGCCGCCACCCGGTTGTGGAAAAATACTACACGCGCGAGGTATTCATCCCCAACGACATACTGCTGGACGACCGGTCCAACATCATAAACATAATCACCGGCCCCAACATGGCGGGCAAGTCCACATACATCCGAATGTGCGCCATACTCCAGCTCATGGCCCAGGCCGGGTCCTTCGTCCCTGCCGAGAGCGCAGACCTCTCTGTGGCTGACCGCATCTTCACCCGCATCGGCGCGTCAGACAACATATCGCGGGGCGAGTCCACATTCCTCGTTGAGATGAACGAAACCGCGGGGATCCTGAACAATGCCACGGGCCGCAGCCTCATAATCATGGACGAGGTGGGCCGGGGTACAAGCACATACGACGGCCTTTCAATTGCGTGGGGAGTGGTGGAATACATACACCGCTACATAAAGGCCCGCACCCTCTTTGCCACGCACTACCATGAACTGACGCGCCTTGGCGGAAAGGAGGGCATAGTAAACTACAACGTGCTTGTCAAGGAGACACTTAGCAGCGTTGAGTTCCTCCACAGGGTCGTTCCGGGCAGCGCGGACAAGTCCTACGGCATACACGTGGCCAGACTCGCCGGGCTGCCTAAAACCGTAGTGTCAAGGGCCGCGAAAATACTTGAAAAACTTGAAAAGACCGGCTCTGACAAAAAGATAGAAGTGGATGAAACAGGCGGCGCGGCCCAGCTTGAAATATTCAATGCCTCAAACCATATTATCATGCAGACCCTTGAAAAGATAGACATCGACAACCTCACCCCTGTTGAGGCACTGAACGAACTCAGCAGGCTTAAAAAACTAGTTTAAAAGGATTGAAATTTTGCCGATGTTATGTAGTAGTGCTTAAATTACAGAATCCCGAAGAGGCATAATGTCCGCTGGCCAGTTTAAAATTGAAAACTACATAGCAAACTCCTTTATTATGGTGGAGGGTAAGAAGAACGTAAACAACTTCTACATAATAAGAAGCGGCAAGGTAAAGGTCGCCAAGGAGAACCCCGTACTATCGGAGGAACCATACACCATTCTCGGCCCCGGCGACTTCTTCGGAGTTGTCTCATGTATGAGCGGCCACGCCACGCAGGAATCAGCTTCGGCCCTTGAAAACGTATCCCTTATCTCAGTAGAAAAGGACATGTTCGGACTGCTGATCCAGAAGAACCCGGTAGTTGCAATGAAAATAATCAGGTTTTTCAGCCGCAAACTGCGACAGTTTGACCATGCCATAACAAGCCTCACGCTCAAGACCGCAGGCGAGGAGGACCCTGAACATCTCTTCAACATTGCGGAATATTACCTGAAAAAACGTGTATTTAACTTTGCCATATACGCATACCAGAAGTACATCCAGAACTGCCCCCAGGGAACATACAGGGACCAGTCCATAAACAGGCTCCAGACACTCAAGTCCCCCATGAAGACACCTGACGCGCCTTACCGCGCTGGCATGAACCGCATCTACCCTGACAACACCATGCTCTTCTGCGAATCAGAGCCCGGCGACGAACTCTTCATCATACAGGACGGCAGGGTAAAGATAACCAAGGTCATGGAGGAGGAGATTCTGCTGGCAGTGCTGAAGCCCGGGGATATTTTCGGCGAGATGGCCCTGCTTGACAACAAGCCCAGGAGCGCCTCTGCCATTTCATACGGCGAGGTGTCGGTGCTGGCAATTAACAAGTCCAACTTCGAGGGGATGGTCCAGGCGCAGCCCCAGCTTGCCACGCGCCTCATTCAGCTTCTCAGTGAAAGGCTATGGACAGCATACAGGCAGCTTGAAAACCTCATGATCAGGCACCCCCTTGGAAGGATTTATGACACTCTCCTTATCCAGATTGAAAAACAGAAGATTGTCATTGATTTCAAAAAGCCCCATAATTTTGAGTTCGGGTCAAAGGAACTCATAAACATGGTTGGCCTGCCCCAGAAGGAGGGTGAAGCACTCATAGTCCAGCTCCTCGAGGACAAGAACATGTCCCTCGAAGGCGGGAAGATCATGAGCTCTGACATCTCTGAACTTGAAAAAACCGTCCAGTTCTTCAAGAAACAGACTGCAATGGAAAGAAAACGGGAAGCCAGTAAAAACAAATAATGACACGGAAAATTTTTAAATTCCTCAAGATATCAGTCATAACACTGGTTATCATTGTAATATTCTGCGTTACGGCAGTATCGCTGCTCTTTTACTTTTACCCCGAAGATTCCGCGCGCAACATGATAAAATCAGGCGCGGAGAAGATGCTCAGGCGCCCTGTTGACATAGGCTCTCTCAAATACAGCATTCGGGGGGTAGTACTTACAGACGTCGTCATATACGACACCCTGCCCGACGGGCAGAAGGCAGGCATGGTATACTCGCAGGAGGTGGTCATCAGGTTCTCCTTTCTCTCCATCCTGAAAAAAGACGTAAGGATCGACACGCTGAGGTTCAAAAAACTTAAAATACTCTGGGAATTCGACAACAAGGAGAACAGCAACCTGGGGAGGCTCATGAACGACCTTAAAGGGGGCGATAAACCTCCGGCAGAAGAGGTTAAACCTGAAACAAAAGAGAACAAGGGGGGCGACGACGGAAAGAAGTTCAGGATATCAACGGTAATCCTGGAGGAATGCACCCTGTACCTTGTTAATCCACCCGCATTCTACAGGCCCCTTGCAGGCGAATACGGGATAGACTGCACCATAGATATCGAAGACGGCGGCAAATATATAGTTTCCGACACAAAGCTCACACTGCCCGAAAAGCGCGGCACAGTATATCCGGAGCTTGAAGTGACCACGCAGGACGGAATCAAAATCACCGGCAGCGCGAAACTCGAGGATGCCGATATCCCGTGGACCTACGGCTTCGCCAGGAACAAACCCCCGCTGCCTTTCATAAAAGTAAACGGCACTGTTGACAGCCTTGAGATCACGAAGCAGCAGGTAAAGGGTCACGGCAAGGTGACTTCAACCCTGAAATCGTCCACAAAGAAACTCGACGTTGACGGCTGGTGCACAGTAGATGTACAGACCCGCATTGTGAACATTACAGACGTGAAAGCCAGGCTTAACGAATCATCGGTTGACCTGAACAGCATGACAATATCAGCAAGGGAGGGCCGCGTAAAAAAGTTTTCCGCGACCAATATAAATATCACATTCCCCGACGCGCACAGCTTCAGCCCTGTCATAAGCCCCGGCTTATCGGGAAGGGGAAAGGGCAACCTTTCATACAACGGCACAACCTTTGACGGGCGGATAGAACTTTCGAACACATCCTACAGGCGCGACGTGGAGATAGTCAGCGACATCAACACGGTTGTAGACATAAATTCAGGCAATATCAAGAAAGAGGGCATCCCCTGTAAAATTTTCGGCAACAGCTGCAGCATATCGGTAGCAACGACAGACAACAGCTTCACCAGTTTCTACCTGATTGTAAAGAGCGACAGGTTCGAAACCGGCAACATAAAGTTCATCTCAGATGATGAGGAACGCAGGGATGACAAGGGCAAAGGCAGGGATTCCGGAGGCGGCCGCGATGTCAAGGTCAGGGTTGCGGGCAAGGTGCTGGTCAGGGAACTCGTTCATGACGACGTAAAATTCAGGGAGCTGAACTCCGACTTTGTTGCGACAAAAGATGGCATTAAAATCCTGAGTTTTTCGTCCATACTGTACAGCGGTAAAATTTCAGGTTCAGGGAAGGTCGATACAAATGGGACGCCGGACGTTCAGCTGCAGCTTAAATACAACAATATCAAGGTGCAGGAGATCGCCTTCAAAAACGAAAACATGAAGGACCGCTTTTTCGGATTTGCAGAAGGGACCGCCGTACTTAACTTCAAGATAAAGAAAAACCTGCTCTCAACCATAACCGGAAACATGACATTTACCATAACCAAAGGCAAGGTGGTAAACACCGGAGTCCAGAACGGTCTTGCCATATTCCTGGCAGAGCTGCGGTACAAGCTCAAGGACCTTGAGTTCCAGAAGATCTACGGAAACATAGACATCAACAGCAACACCTACACTGTTAATTCGTTCATATTTAACGCGGAGGACGTGCGGCTGCTGCTTAACGGCGTTATTGACAGCGACCTGGTGGCAAAAAACATGAGCATGAAGCTTGAGTTTAACAATCATTTCATCAGGGATATACCCCGTCCCGCAGTAACAGTCCTTGGCGAGTACGCAAGCGGCAACTGGTACATAATACCGTTCGAGATCAATGGAAACATAACAGACAGCAGGAATATCAGGATGCTTAAAAAAGAACAGTGATAACCCGTATCGTATTATTTTATCTTTAGAGTTTATTCACCCCCTTTGGAGGTGGCGGATTGCCATTTAAAAAACAATAGCAGATCCGCCGGGGGGGGCTCAGCGTAGCAACTTCTCAGTACCTCGTATCGGCGTAGTCTACCCATCCGCCTGACTTCACAAGCTCCATGTCAAAACCTGAAACGGTAAATGGCACATCTTCTTTGAGGTCGCCTGAAGTAATTGTAAACACGCACTTCTCCAGGTCGGTTTTAATGAAGGTTTCCTTCCCTTTGAACTTTTTGAATATCATGTCTATTTTATCAGCAGGAAGTTCAACAGCCATCATGCCGCAGTTGTACATGTTCTGCCTGAATATCCTTGCGAAGTTCCCGGCAATCACAAGGTTTATGCCGTTCACTTCAAGCGCCCATGGAGCATGCTCCCGCGATGAACCGCAGCCGAAATTCTCACGGGTAATTATTACTCCCCGGTTTGATATATCAGCCGGGTGATTGAATCCGTCCATCTTCAGGTCCTCAAGAAGGAAAGGCTTCAGGTCCTCTTTGGTGTTCTCGGTTAGATATTTGGCCGGGATAATCTCGTCTGTATTTATGTCTGACCTGTCAAGAAACAGGACGCGTCCTTCAAAGCTTTTCATATAATCCTCCTTACGCCTTTTTGAAAACCGGTGAATTCACAATTTTACCTTCAATGGCCGTGGCAGCAGCCGTTGCAGGGCTCATAAGATGGACCATGCCCCCCTTCCCCATCCTGCCGTTAAAGTTCCTGTTAGTCGTTGAAGCGCAGGACTCACCGGGAGCAAGTACGCCGTTGCTCATGCCAAGGCACGCTCCACACGTGGGATTGGTCACGCAGAAACCCGATTCCATGAAGATGTCAATAAGTCCCTCTGCCATGGCCTTTTTATAAACTTCAGGCGTTGCAGGAGATACTATGGCGCGCACGTTATCGCTGATTTTTTTGTTTTTCAGTATGGAAGCTGCGATACGAAGGTCCTCGATCCTGCCGTTGGTACATGAACCGATATAAACCTGGTCAACAGGCGTTCCTGTCATCTGGCTCACAGGCTTTACCTCGTCAGGTTTATAGCCGAATGTAACCATCGGCTCAAGGGTACTCACATTGATATCAATTACTTTCTCGAAGACCGCATCCGGATCTGATATCCATTTGCTGAAATCTTTAAGCGCATCCTCTCTGGTCTTATACTCACCCCTGATAAATTCCCAGAGGTAATCAACTGTGGTCATG
Source organism: uncultured Leptospirales bacterium (assembly GCA_964440335.1). GTDB lineage: Bacteria > Spirochaetota > UBA4802 > UBA4802 > UBA5550 > JAAYBQ01. Next base: position 14,799 of record CAYTSF010000007.1, on the reverse strand, counting down.
TCAGGGTAGCATACACCGCTTGTGCCGCCTGCCTCTATTGCCATGTTGCACAGCGTCATCCTGGACTCCATGGTCATTGCCTCAACTGCCTGACCAGTGAATTCCATGACCATATTTGTTGCGCCGTTTACCCCTATCTGCGAGATTATGTAAAGGATTACATCCTTGGCATAAACCCCTTCGGGAAGTCTGCCTGCAAGGTTTATCTTCATGGTGCGCGGGGTCCTGAATGTACAGACCCCCTTCAGGATTCCCACCTCAAGGTCTGTTGTGCCCACGCCTGCGGCGAATGCGCCGAAGGCACCGTGAGTACATGTATGTGAGTCCCCCATGATTATTGTGTAGCCCGGCCTGGTGAACCCCTTCTCCGGAAAGATCGCGTGGCACACGCCGTTTCTTCCCACGTCAAAGAAATCCTTTATTTTATTTCTCCTGGCCCAGTCGCGAAGGATCCTGGCCTGGAGTGCGGTCTTCGTATCTTTTGATGGTGTAACATGGTCAATGACAACCTTGATTTTATCCGGATCAAAAACCCTGTCCTTTCCCCTGGACACAAGGTCATTGATTGCGATGGGAGTGGTAATCTCGTGACAGAAAACGGCATCGAGCCTGAGCACGCTTACTCCGCCGGCCATTTCGTCAACCCTGTGAGCGTCAAAAATCTTTTCTGTGATGGTTTTTCCCATATAGGTACCCTGTTAAAATATATTGTACAGCGCCGCCCCATCCGCCCTGCGGGCACCTTCCACAAAAATAATGGGGAAGGATTATATAATAACTATTATGGATGCTCCCCCTCTCCATTTCATCATGGAGAGGCCGGGGGTGAGGCGATAGATGGGAAGACAATTGATTTAGTGCAGGTTAAAAATCAAGTGATTTTATTTTTTTTGAATATTTACAGCCTTCTCATCGCTGTAATTATCAATATAATCATCATTTTTCCTTGTCAGGGAAAAAGTAATTTTCCCGTTTTTAATGGATGCGCGGAGTTTAACCTCTCCATCGGACTTATCGAGCAGCAGCTTCTCGGCAACCCGGTCCTCAATCTCGCGCTGTATGACGCGCCGCATGTTCCTTGCGCCGGTCTTATCGTCAAAGCCGGTTTCAAGGAGGTGCTTTCTGACAGACTTGCCAACGATAAGTTCAACGCCTTCACGTGTGAGCCTTGAGGCAACCTCATCGAGCATGAGGTCAGTGATGCCTGCCATGTCTTCAAGTGTAAGCCTGTTAAAAGTTATTACCTCGTCAACACGGTTAAGGAATTCCGGCGAAAAGCCCTTTTTGAGGCTTTCGTTCATCCTCGCGGCACTGAATCCAGGCGTACCGGTCTTGCCGAAGCCAAGGGTCCCGGTCCTGTCAAGTTCACTGTTGCCGATGTTAGATGTCATGATGATTACGGTGTCCCTGAAGCTCACGGTGGTTCCCGAAGAATCTGTGAGTTCACCCTCGTCCAGTACCTGGAGCAGTATGTTGAAAATGTCGGGGTGGGCCTTCTCTATCTCGTCAAGCAGAATGACCGAGTAGGGTTTGCGCTTCACCTTCTCGGTGAGCTGGCCGCCCTCCTCGTACCCGACGTAACCCGGAGGCGAACCGATGAGACGCGATACTGAATGTTTCTCCATGAACTCTGACATGTCCAGGCGCACTATGCTCCTTTCATCCCCGAAGAGAAATTCAGCCAGTGCCCTGCCAAGCTCTGTCTTGCCCACACCCGTAGGCCCCAGGAATATGAACGAACCGTAGGGCCTGTTGTCCCTGCCAAGGCCCACGCGGGAACGCCTGATCGCCCTGCTCACTGATTCTATGGCAGAGCGCTGGCCGCGGACACGCTTTTCGAGGAACTCCTCCATGCGTAGCAGCTTGTCGGATTCGTCCTCCTCGATCTCCTCGACCGGTATGCCTGTCATCTCTGCAACCACTTTTGCGATGAGCTGGGGGCGCACTACGATCTCGTACTGGTTTGCCCTGTTTATCCATTCGCCTGTGACCTTTTCAAGGCGCTCCTTCTTCCCGGCGATGATGTCCCTTATGCGCGCCGCCTGTTCGTACTCCTGGGCCTGCACAAGCTCGATCTTGTTGTCGTTGAGCCGGGTTATCTCCTCTTCAAGTTCGGCGATCTCCGCTGGCTTCTCGATGTTGTCGTACCTTGCAAGCGCGCCCGATTCGTCAATGACGTCAATTGCCTTGTCAGGGAAAAACCTGTCGGTTATGTAGCGCTCCGCGAGCATTACGGCTTCTTCGAGAGATTCCTCGGAGTATATGACCTTGTGGTATTTTTCGTATGTCTCTTTAAGCCCCTTGAGTATCTCAAGGGTCTCTTCCGCGTCGGGCTCGTCGACCATGATGTTCTGGAAACGACGCACAAGGGCCGTGTCCTTCTCGATGTATAGTTTGTACTCGTTCAGGGTTGTGGCGCCGATGCACTGCAGCTCGCCCCTTGCCAGCGCGGGCTTCAGGATATTGGCGGCATCGATGGCCCCTTCGGCCGCGCCCGCGCCTGAGAGCGTATGTATCTCGTCTATGAATATTATAAGTTTATCACGGCTGATGATCTCATTCACCAGTTTCTTCAGGCGCTCCTCGAACTCGCCGCGGTACTTTGTTCCAGCAACTATTGCAGAGAGGTCAAGGACAAGGAGCCTGTAATCAAAAAGCGTTTCAGGAACGCTGCGGTTTACGATGCGCTGGGCCAGTCCCTCGACAATGGCGGTCTTGCCCACTCCGGCCTCGCCGATGAGTATGGGGTTGTTCTTCCTTTTACGCGAGAGTATCCTGATAACGCGGGAGATTTCAATGTCCCTGCCGATCACCGGATCAAGAAGTCCCTGGGCTGCCATGGATGTGAGGTCAACGGTGAAGTCCTCAAGTGGAGCGCTCTTCTGCTCGGCCTTTGCGCCTGAAGGCTTGCCCCCCCCCTTCATGCCGAGAACGCGGAGAATCTCCTCCTTGACGCTCTCGTATGCGATCCCCCCCTTCTTCAGCTCTTCAAGTCCGCCGCAGCTACCGTCCCTGAATACAGCGAGCAGAAGGTGCTCGGTTCCAATGTATGAATTTTTAAGCTCCTTCGCCTCGTCGCGGGATATCTCTATGACTTTTTTAAAGGTGGGGCTGAGCGGTATCCGACCCTCTGCCGGATTTGTGGTGCCCGGCCTGATGCTCCGCTCTATGATTATTGTCACGTTGTCAAAGTTTATGCCAAGGTTCTTCAGTATCCGCGCCGCAACCGAGTCCTCGTCTTTTATAAGAGAAAGGAAAATATGCTCCGGCCCCAGCATGTCAGAGTTGAGTCTCTTGCCCTCTGCCTGCGCTGACACTTCAATTATCTTTTTTGATTTTTTTGTGAATTCAAACATTTACTTCTCCGGTTTTACTGAGTTCCTCCCTGAGAAACTGTGCCCTGAAATCGTCGCTGTCCAGGATACTCCTGAACCTCACGCCGAAATGCTCCTGAAGGTGAGAGAGCTGGACCTTTACCATGAGGTCATTTATCAGCACCACCTCTATATCTTTTATAACTGACATCACGATTCCCAGCCTGATGCGTGACAGGTGCTCCAGCGCCTCTGCGTAGTTTATTCTTCTCGCGTAAAGGAGAGTACCCAGTGAACGGAAAACGCTGTCTTCAAGTTCTTTGCGGGATGTGGAGAAGAACTCATCGCGGGCGTCATCCTCGAGCTTGATTATGCGGTTGACCAGGTCATCGCATACATCTATGGTCTCTATCTCGGATACGCCCAGGTACTTCCTGTTGCACACCAGGTAGAGGCAGCCGATTATCCGTCCGCTGTTGCCGAGGGTACCGGTTATCTGGAAGCCGCTCTCGCGAACAGGGTGCACGGTTTCATTTATGCGCTTCTGTATGGTAAGGACAGGCAGGTGCAGTATGACCGAGACCTTCATCCCGGTGCCTGCATTTGCCGGGTTAGGCGTGAGGTAGCCGTACCTCTCGGAGAATGCGTATGCCGCGGAACTGTTGAGCTCATCGTCAACCGTATCGGCCAGGCTGAATGCCTCATGGAGCTGGAAGCCGGGGCGGATCACCTGTATGCGGAAATGGTCGCTTTCGTTCACAAGAACCGAAAAGTCCCTGCCGCTGTCAATAATTACGAAGGTCCCGTTCGCGCTCTCCATTTCGCTTGTAATGAGGTTCTTCTCACGAAGCATCCTCTTCTGGTGAACATCGAGTACGGAGATATCGACGAAGGTCATGTCACGGGGAGCTGTTGATGATGAAATAAAGTTAGCGGCGATGGACGATATAAACGCGATGCTGTTTTCATCCATGTCAGGGGCAAATTGCACGCCCGCCACATTGCGCCCGATCCTTACACGCGTGGAAAGAACCATGTCATTCCTGGGGCCGCGTCCGTTCCAGAAATTTATATCACTTTTAAGAATTTCGGTGATGCCCGGCATCACTACCTGCCGTTGCTCTTCAGTGTTCCGGAAATTTCCCTTATCCTGTCACGGAGGACTGCCGCGTCCTCGTAACGCTCATTATGGACCGCAGCATCAAGCTCGGCCTGCAAATCGTCAAGGTTGGACTCATGTGAAATTTCGGTAACATCTACGTGGATTATTTTCCTGTCAGGTGCAACTGCAGGTGATTTGCCGATATGGCGTTTATCCGCAAAGAAGCTTGTGAGTACGGGCTGGAGCTCATCAGCAAGGTATTCGTAACAGTCCGGGCAGCCGAGCCTTCCGTTCTTCCTGTATGCTATAAAACTGCACCCGCATGAATGGCACCTTTTATCGTCCCTGAAGTCCTGGACTTCATCGGCATTCAGGAAAGTGAGCATCTCCGGGAGTGTAAGCGAGAAATTGGAAATCTTGGTATTGAGCCCCACATCCCTTGCGCACTGCTCGCAGAGATGCACCTCGGACTTCATATTTTTTACCACCTCGGAAAGGTGGATCGTGGCTTCATTATTTTTGCATCTTTCGCAGAACATCTTCTTTACCTGTTTGTTTATCCGCCGGTAAAAACCGTACCATGAAGCACCTTGAAACCGGCACAACCTTATACCTAACTACAATATAAACGATACTTCAGGTGTAAACAATTATTTATGAGTCGGGGTGCCGCAGGAATGTTACAATTATACCGCTCTTGGAATAAAACCGCTCTCATCAATAATCACTTTACGCGAGTACTTCTTCTTCCTGACAATCCTTGTCATGAGCCCTGCAAAATTTCTGTCTGCCATGTTATCGAGTACATCAGGTATTATTTTACTTCCAGTAAACTCCTCCATGGCCGGGCCGTCAGCCATGCGCACCGTGTACCGCCTGGTCAGGTAAGTGGGGGAAACAGCCTGATCCTCATTCTCCCACTTTCTGCCTCCGGCAAGGCCGTCTCCGTTAAACCATTCAGCTGAACCATGATCGTAGGATGAGAAGTATATCTGCCTGAGTGTATGATTTTTATTCAGTGTTACCACCAGGGACCTTTCTACAAAATCAGCACGGAGATACGAGGTAAAATAAATTTTACTGTAATTACCTTCTTCAACCATTTTTTCAAAATACAATTTTGCCATTTGATTTCATGACTCCTGTTCATTCCATTGCATAAGATACAGGTTAAACCGGTTATGCCCGGCCCTCCATTTGAGAGTCCAGAAATAATATAATTGTTAATTATTATCAACAAGAAAATTCTCTTTGAAAGCTGAAGGGGAATGGAATTTTTACGTGTAAGGACGCTAAACTATGCTGAAACAAATCATCCTTTGCATTACTACATGCGCAGGATCATATCCTGAAGGAAATCAGTTCCGCCGGAACTGTTTATAATCAATCCCGAGCCTGTTTATTTTATATCCAAGGATCCGCTTGGTTGTTTTGAGGCTTCTTGCGGCATCGCTGATGTTTCCCATACTCTGTTTAAGGCTGTCAATAATTATCTCCTTTTCAAAAAAACCGATCCTTTCCTCAAGGGATATCCCGTCAGGTTTTTCATTGCCCACCTGAAGCGAAGGAGGAAGATGATAGCTGCGTATAACATCATCGTCACAGATGAGAACAGCGCGTTCAATGCAGTTTTCAAGCTCCCGGACGTTGCCGGGCCAATGGTAGACCGATAGCAGATTGACAGCCTCGGGGCTGAGCCGTCTTATCATTTTACCGTTTTTTGCCGCATAGTGTTCAAGAAAATAATCAACGAGGAGCATAATATCGGACTTTCTTTCTTTCAGTCTCGGCGAATGGATTGAAAAAAGTTTCAGCCTGTTGTAAAGGTCCTCGTTGAATTGATTTTTATGTATCCCCGTTTCCATGTCATGGACAGTAGCAGTGATAATTTTGACATCGATTTTTTTTACAGAGTGTGTAGCTGGTATGATTATAGTTCTGTCATGTATAATCCTCAGCAGGTATGCCTGTGCAGTAAGCGGAAGGATGCTTATTTCATCAAGGAAAACCGTACCACCGTCCGCCTCCTCCATCAAGCTGGTCCTTCCACGGCCTGAAGCCGGAAAACCCTTCCTGTCAAGCCCGAAGAGTTCATAATCAATCATCGCAGAGGGCATATCCGCAAGGTGTACGCTTATGAAGCGCCCGGTTCTTCCGCTGCTGGCATGTATGAGTTCTGCAATGAGCTCTTTCCCGGTACCGCTCTCACCTGTAATGATTACCGGCATGTCATTCTGTGAAGCAAGAATAATCCTCTGCTGTATTTCACGCATTTCCCGCGAGTTACCTATGAGCCTTCCGGACGTAAAGTCTCCGGAATACTTCTGCTTTAAAATTTCTTTTTCAATGGCAAACTGTTTTTCAGCTGAAAGCAGGTCATGGCGCCTTACAAGTTCATGTGAAATTATTACAGCAACAGTTTTAAGAAGGTGAAGCATTTCTGAAAGATCACTTTCATTTCCGGCATGTTTAACCAGTAAAATTCCACCTGCGACAGTGTCACCCTTTTTAAGAGGCACGCATATCGAGGAAATCATCCGGCCGGAGTCTTCTTCTTCGCGCAGCTTCGTAAAATGACTATTTATTTCCGGTGATCCTGACTCAATGACACTCATCATCAACGCTTCGAGTGGTTTCATGGACTCCTTCAAACATATCCCTGAACCGCAGACTACTTCTACGCCGGCATCATGTATGATACCATTCTTCAGAACGATGCTGCCGAACTCAACCGGATAGTTTGATGACAATATCAGCAGCACCTTTTCAAAAAGTGATTCTATGCTTGCATCAGGATGAATTATTTCATTTCCTATTTTCTCGATAATCCCGCTCTGACTGTCATTTATGAAGTCCATTTTTCCTCTTTAAATTATATCCTGTGATCCTCACGGATAATTACCCTTGAGCCTCCGTGCAGGCTGTAGGTCCAGTTCTTAGGCGACTTGATTTCTTTAAGCTTATGGAGCTCATTTGTCTTTTTAAGGCGCTGGTATATGAGCTGCCATGCGCATAGCCTGTCAGCCCTTACCTCGCAACGCTCCTCCCGTGAACCGCTGCACGGACCGTTGAGCATATGCTTCGCGCACCTTGTCACAGGGCAGATGCCGCCGTACATGTGAAGTACGCATTTACCGCATGATATACATTTCTCAGTCCACGTTGCCCTCTCCTCCAGAATGCCGATAAACTCTGTGTCAAGACCAGCATAGACCGGTTTGTCATACCTTTCAGCTATTGCCTGCACACCCGCACCGCATCCCAGTGAAAGTACAACGTCGTTCCTGTTTATAGCGTCAGCGGCCTTTTCAATAAAAACATTGTCGCACTGGCGTTCAATAGTAAGCTCCTCTACTTCCATTCCCAGATCATTGAGCTTTGAATGGATACGAAGCGCAGATGATATTATGCCGACTTCGCGTTCACCGCCTGCAAGGCAGACTGTTACGCAGGTCCCGCAGCCCAGGACCAGTATCTTTTTCTTCCCATCAAGGATTTCCGCGATTTCGGGAATACTTTTTCTCTGTGCAACTATCATGCTCCAATCTCCTCTTTTAACTTCTCATGTTTGTAAGAAACCGGATTCGGACCCAGCCTCTTTACTATATCAACAAGGTCGTTTACATGGTCAACAAATGGCCTTGCCATTGCGGCAGACACGTTTACCATTTTTATGCGTTCCGGCTCAAGCCCGGACTCTGCAAGAAAACCCTGCGTATAACCGACCCTTCCCTTTGCCAGCAGGTTCCCCTCGGTAAAATGGCAACCGCCCTCAAGGCAGCCCGCAACCAGCACCCCGTCCGCACCCTTCTCAAACGCCCTGAGAAAAAATTCTACTTCAAGCCTGCCCGTACATGGTGTGCGCACTATGCGCACATTCGAAGGGTACTGGAGCCTCATTGAACCTGCAAGGTCTGCTGCTGAATAGGAACAGTACTGGCAGCAGAATGCTATTATCAGCGGTTCAAAATTTTCTTTGTCCATATAATCCACCTATTTCCTGTTTACCGAAACATAATTATCTATAAGAGTATCAATCATTGTGCCGAACTGCTTTGACTCAAAGTGTCCAAGCTGTATTGCCCGTGCCGGGCACTCTGACACGCATATACCGCAGCCCATGCACTTGGCAGAAGCGATTTCGCCTTTGCCGTCGTAGTTGGCGAATGGTGCGCCGTAAGGACACACGTGAACGCACGTCATGCACGATATGCACTTCTCCTGGTTCACCTCTGAGACCTGTGCACCAACCTCAAGGAATGTTTTCGAGAGAACAGTTGCCGCCCGTGACGCAGCAGCGCGCGCCTGGGTGATGTTCTCGTCGAGCATTTTGGGTGAATGGGCCAGCCCGCAGAGGTATATACCCTCAGTTGCAAAGTCCACAGGACGAAGCTTGATGTGAGCTTCCAGGAAGAACCCGTCAGCGTTCAGTTGAAGCTTCAGCATATCCGAAATTTCCCTGTTATCTGCCGGAGCCTTTACACCTGTGCTCAGGATTACGTTGTCAGCCAGGATCTCAAGCACATCAGGAAGGTCCGGGCTCTTAACATTCACCCTGAGTCCGTTATCATCAGTAACAGCAGGTTTATCCTTTTCATCGTACCTGATGAATATTACCCCCTCTTCACGTGCCTGGCGGTAGTACTTCTCCCTGAAACCGTAAGTCCGTATATCGCGATAGAGGACAAAGATATTTGCGTCTGGATTTTTCTTCTTAATATTCAGGGCGTTTTTTACTGCCATGGAACAGCATATTCGACTGCAGTAGCGGTTCTCCCCGTTGCGTGAGCCCGCGCACTGTATCATCACGATGCTTTTTTTGCTTCCATTGAACTGGTTACCGTGGAGTTTGTATTCCAGCTCCTGCTGTGTCATGACACTGCTGCTGTTGCCATACATGTATTCGGCCGTTGCCGCAGGCTCCGCACCCGTTGCAACTATTATTGCACCGCATGAGACATCGGTACCTTTGCCGCTGCCGTTTCCATTAGCCCTGCCGTGTTCTGCAACAGTCACAGTGAACTTGCCAATGTGGCCGTTAAGTTTTACAACCTCGCTGTTCATGAACAGCTTAATATTCTTATGATTTTCTGCTTTATGTATGAGCTCGCGGAGAAACCCCTGAGTGTCATCACCCTCCAGTGTTGAATGGACTTTTTGCAGGTTGCCTCCAAGCCTGGTTGACCTTTCAACCAGGCTCACAGTGAATCCCTGGTCTGCAAGTGACAGGGCTGCGGTCATGCCGCTTATGCCACCGCCAATGACAAGGCCGTTCTGGTTAATTGCCAGGGACTCACCTGTTAGCGGGCGAAGCATGCGTGACCTTGCAATGGACATTTTAACAAGCCCGATTGCCTTCTCAGTGGCGTTTTCAGGCTCACCTGAATGGACCCATGAACACTGGTCGCGTATGTTAGCCAGTTCAAAGAGGTAGGGGTTAAGGCCAGCCTCGCGGAGTGTATCGCGGAAGAGGTCTTCATGGGTGCGGGGAGTACATGACGCAACCACGACCCTGTTCAACTTATACTTTTGTATTGTTTCTTTTATGTTAGAAAGGCTGACATCGGAGCATGTGTACATGGTATGGGATGCAAAGACAACTCCATCCTCTCCGGCAACCGCATTTGTCACGCGCTCAACGTCAACCGTTGATGCTATGTTTATACCGCAGTGGCATACGAAAACTCCGATCTTTGCATCTTCGTCTGTTATGTCATGCTCAACAGGGTACTTCTTCTTCACAACCATGGAGTTCCTGGACTGGGCCAGCAGCTCCATGGACATTGATGCAGCCGCGCTTGCCTGGGTCACAGTTTCCGGAATGTCTTTTGGTTCATGGAACGCACCTGCGACAAAAACTCCCGGCCTTGATGTGACCAGGGGCCAGAGCCTGTTTGTTTTGCAGAAGCCGTACTCGTTAATTTCAAGCCCCAGTTTTGCCATAGAGCCTGTCACTTTACGTTTGGGGTCTATGCCCACAGCAAGTACAACAAGGTCAAAATCCATCTCAACAGTATTAAAATTTTCATCAATGAACTTTAGCCTGATATCCTTTGTTCCCGGAATCTGCACTGCCCTTGAAGGCATGCTTTTAATATATTTAATGTTATCCTTACTTCTTGCGCGCTCATAGTACTGGTCAAAGTCCTTGCCGTATGCGCGGATGTCCATGTAGAAGATTGAAGCTTCCATGCCGTCTATGTGTTCATCAGCCACAAGTGCCTGTTTTGTCGTAGCCATGCAGCAGATTGATGAACAGTAGTCGTTGCCGCACTTTGTGTCGCGGGAACCAACGCATTGTATGAAAGCAATACGTTTCGCGTCCCTTCCGTCGGAGAGGCGGACCACATGGCCGCCATAAGGTCCGGCCGCAGAGAGCATCCTCTCGAACTGCACGCTTGTGACAACGTTATCGTAACGGCCATAACCGAATTCACCCTTGAGCGAAGCATCGAACTCGCCAAATCCCGGTGTCAGTATGACTGAACCAACATCCAGTTCAACGATCTCATCTTTCATGTTATGCTTCACTGCCTGTTTTTCGCATGCGCTGACGCACTCCATGCACTCGGAACAGAGGGCGCAATTAAGGCAGCGTTCGGCCTCTGCAATGGCATCCTCAAGGCTGAAAGCCTGCTCAACTTCTCTAAAGTTCATGACACGCTCAACAACTGCAAGCTCAGGTGCATGGGCACGTTGTTTCTTTGGTTTGCCGTTCAGGTCGGGAAGGAGTTCTTCAGGAACAGGTTTCAGTGTGGATTCAAACCTGTCAGCAAGTACATCCTTCCCATTGACGTAACGTTCAATGGACTCTGCTGCGCCCTTACCGGCAGCCACAGCCTCAATGACACTTGCAGGTCCTGATGCATTGTCTCCACCTGCAAAAATCCCTTTAACAGCTGTCTCCATGGTTACGGGGTTATGCTTAAAAAATCCCCTCTCTGTTTCCAGCCCTGCAGCTTTAACGAAACTCTCTTCAATCACCTGGCCTATCGCCACGATGACCCGTGAAGCCTTAATATCTTTTATCTGCGTTGCATCATAAACAGGACCGAATCTCCCCTCTTTGTCAAAAACCGAAACGCATTTCTTGAGCCATACACCCTCAGCAGCCGCATCGCCTTTAATTGCCTCGGGGCCCCATCCGTTGAGTATCTCAATACCCTCTTCAAGTGTTGCCCTGATTTCATCTTCGTATGCAGGCATATTGTCACGCTCTTCAAGAGAAACAAGGCTCACCTTTGCGGCACCGAGCCTCAGAGCAGTGCGCGCGACATCAACTGCCACGTTTCCACCGCCGATTACTACTATCTCACCTGAAAGCTTCGGGCGTGTCGATTCATCAGCCGCGAGCCGCAGGAAATCGACACCGTACTCAACACCCGCCTTATCTTCACCGGGAATACCAAGCTTCCTGCTACCGTGGGCTCCTGCACTGATGAACACCGCGTCATTGTCGCTTCGGAGTTTATCAATGCTTATATTTTTGCCGACAAAACAGTTAAAGACAAACTCAACGCCCTTTCTCCTTATCAGATCAATTTCATATTCCAGAATGTCGTGAGGCAGCCTGTACTCAGGGATGCCCCAGAGCAGCATGCCGCCTGCACTCTTCCTTGCCTCATAAACTGTAACCGCAAACCCTGCATCAGCAAGGTCACCCGCAGCAGTAAGCCCCGCAGGGCCTGCACCGATTATGGCAACCCTTTTTGCGCCTGCGGCAGGTCTCTTCTCTGCCGGAAGTTCAACCTCACCTGACTTCACGAGCTTCATCTCCATGTCAGACGCGAAACGCTTCAGTTGCCTGATGGCCAGCGCAGAATCAAGGCTGGCCCTTGTACATGCAGATTCGCATGGTGCAGGGCACACACGCCCGCATATGGCAGAAAGCGGGTTCCTCTCGCGGATCATGTTCACAGCCTTTACATACTCACCCTTTTTGATGAGCTGTATGTAGCCCTGTACATTGATATTTGCAGGGCAGGTCATCCTGCATGGCGCGTTGCCAAGCTTTAATATTGCAGGCTTGTTGGGAATTGCCTGGGCATTGTATTTCTGCACTGCCTTGCGCTTTCCAAGTCCACGGTTGAACCTGTCATCCACTTCAACGGGGCACGCCTTTGTACAGTCGCCGCAGTCATTGCAGATATTCTCGTCTATATAGCGTGGTGATTTTTTCAGCGATACCTTAAAGTGTCCGGGCTCGCCGTCAATCTTTTCAAGTTCAGAGAGTGTATGGATATGAACATTCATGTTCCTTGAACACTCAACAAGTTTAGGTGACACGATACATGTGGCACAGTCACCCGTGGGGAAGGTCTTGTCAAGATGGGCCATCATACCGCCAATTGCAGCCGTGTTCTCCACAAGATGCACCCTGAACCCGGCGTTCGCCAGGTCAAGCGATGCCTGTACTCCGGCAATGCCGCCGCCCTGGACAAGCACTGCGCCGTTTTTTTTATTTTTAAGATTATCCATTATTTGCAACCCTTGCGATAATTTCCTTAGGCGAATTGATGAGCTTTGAAAGTCCAAGCTCAGCCTTACCTATTCCAAGGCACAGCCCCATGAGCTGTGTTATATACATCACAGGCATGTCATACCTGTTCTTTTTACTGCTCTTTATGTCGGACTGACGCATGTCCAGGTTGATCTGGCACATGGGGCATGCAACTGCAACGCAATGTGCGCCCGATCCCCTTGCCATGCCGAGAATTGAATCAGAGAGGTTCACCACAAGATCAGACCTTGTGAGAGTGAGCGATGCCCCGCAGCATTCGGTCTTGTGCGGCCAATGAACGGATTCACCGCCCATGGCCTCAATGATTTTATCCATATAAACCGGGTTCTCGGGATCATCAAATTCAGTAACTTCATTGGGACGCACAAGCAGGCAGCCGTAATATGAAGCAACCCTGGCGCCGTTAAGCGGCGCCTTTACAGTTTTTTTGAGCTTATCCAGTCCCAGGTCTTCAAGAACCACCTCGACAAAGTGGCGCACCCTTACGCTCCCGTCGTAGTCTGCGCCCATGATCTCGGCAACCTTCTGCCTCATCTCAGTGCTGGACTTAACTGCATGGTTTGCGGCCTTCATCCTGCTGTAGCATGAAGCGCAGCTCACAACCATGTCAAGGCCCAGATCCTTCACCTTGAGTAAATTTGCAGCGGCCAGGGATATGGCCAGGTCATGATTCACCTGGTGCGCGGGTGTAGACCCACAGCATGTCCATCCTTCGGGCTCTACAAGTTCAATGCCCAGGGACCTTGCCACGGCAAGAGTTGATGTGTACTGGTCACGGGCAGTTGATTCCGCAGAACACCCGGCATAATATGCGTACTTCATTATCTCCTCCCCGCTTTGAGCGATCTTTCAAATATCTGCTTAACGATTTTTTTATCAGCTCCGCGTGGAGGCGTAAGGGCAATTTTTCTTTTAAACAGCAGCATGGGGAACTTTGCAGTGTCTTTTAAAAACGACAAAGTCCCGGCCTTGTATATTACCATGGCACCGAGGTCATATGTGCGGCCAAACCTCTTCATGGTCTCGAGAAGCATTGAGTTCATGAGCGGCATGTTTCCCCTGGGCTTTGATGCATTCTTTTCAGTGGCCATGGAACGGAGAGAATCAACAACATCCGGCATGTTTATCTTCATGGGACAGCGGCTGAAACACGTTGCGCAGCTCGCGCAGTTCCAGATGAAGTCGCTGTTCAGCACATCCTTCTCTGCACCAAGCTGTATCTTTCTTATTATTTCTGACGGAGAGGACTCCGTGTATGCCGCGACGGGGCAGCCGCTGCTGCACCTTTTGCACTGCAGGCACAAATCTATGTTTACACCGGAACTCCCCTTCACCTTTGCAGAGAATCCCGCTGCATCATTATTCTTTTCAATTACAATCGTCATACTGATTATCCTTTATTAAATCGTCCAGTAACGGATTTAATTTTCATTATAAGATTCCCGCCTTCGCGGGAATGACAGCCTTCATTTCATCAAACAGCTGCAGGTTCAACCTTGTAGAGTACCTCCTCTTCAAGATACTCATCGCTGAACTCTTCAACCTTGCCTGCCCTGGATTCCGGGATCACCTTCCTGAACACGCTGTACGGACTCATTACCTTACCATCAACAGTGAGCAGTTCATCGACTTTCACGTTAAATAGCCTGCTGTTCTCCTCAAGGTATGGCAGTATGAGTTCCCAGTCCCTCCTGTTTATGGCCTGAACAACACCTCCGTTAAGCTGCTGCTCCACCAGTGTTTTATGCGGGTCACGGATGAATACTGCCCCGCCCGTTGCAAGCGAGAAAATGTTGCTTCCAGGGTACGGTTCATCCATTAAAACAACATTCCCCTTTTCATCAAAGCTCACGCCGTTGAGT
>CAYTSF010000006.1:52945-54405 GCA_964440335.1 uncultured Leptospirales bacterium | reverse complement strand
AACTCATCGCTGCCGATATTTTTCCTGAACTTAATGATTGCCGCGTCGCCCGGTTCTGTTTCGGCTACGATCATGGCAAGCCTCATGAGACTTTTAACATCTGTTGAAAGCCTGAAGTCCAGGCCTGCGAGGAGCATGGCGAATTCCTTTTTTGTCTGCACCGCGGGCATGTCTATGTATATCCCCGTTGCCGCAGAAAAGTTTTTTACCCAGAGCATATACCTCTCCATGTCGATCGCTTCGCAGAGCGAGGCAAAGTAGAGGTTGCAGGAATTGTATATGGCGCTGCGTATGTCCATGGGGCCGTGGCCTTCGCGGTCCCAGCAATTGTCCGGCAGGTTGGCGTCGTTGTGCGATGCCCTGCATGTATACCTGTGGTTGTAGAAGAGGTCCCGCCGTTCCGTGGCAAGGTACAGGACAGTTACCAGTTTGGAGACTGACCCGAACTGGATTCTGCGTTCAAGAAAGGGGTCGCCGCCTGGCAGGTTCATGACCTTACCGGTGCGTAAATCGAAGGTGACCTGGCTGTAATAGTAAAGGGTCGGCGCGTTTCCGGGAACATCATATTTTATCCAGGGATAGTAGTGCTCAAGTATTTCGTAGCGCGAGTAGCCTTTTTTCGCAAGCTGCACAGCACCCTCGATGCTCATGCCCGCGCAGTGCCCCAGGCCCGAGCCTTTGAATATGAAGCTGCCGTTGTCGATGCGCACAACGTAGTTGTTGCTCTTTATGAAGCTCCACCCCTTTTTTCGGTTGATGATAAGTCTGAATGATTCGGGCGCAATGCGGTACTCGCCTTCGTAAGTGACAAGGGTCATGGTTTCGGCGGACGGCGAGTAGATGATCTCGGATGTGCGCCTGTTTATGGCCGCGTAGAGTATGGAGTTGAGCTCATCGGAGCTGATCCTTGCCTCCCATGAAGGCCAGCGTTCCATGGAGAGCGTCAGGTTCTCGCTGAATATGACGTCGCGGCATGGGCCTGTAGCGGGAGTAACATCTGTTGAAAAAACTTTTTCCGTGAGAATTATCCCGCCGCCCGATGATCCGAAAAAAATCCTGCTGCCGCAGTCTCTGCTGACAGTCACTTCGTCGTCAAATTCATAGCTGGTGCGTCCCCTGTATGTCTGGCAGCATGTAAGGTCGCAGAAATTCGCGTCGTCATGTTTCGCGCCTTCTTTTGCTGCCAGTGCTCTTGCAAGAATTGCGTGGGCCAGGGCGTAGAGCGCCTCGCGGGAGGATGCGTCGCATGGGCCGAGTTCTGCGGCTGCTGAATCTATTGAATAGTTGCGGATTGTTTCGGTTACTATTAATCTCGGGGTGCTTCCGGTATATTTTACTTCCAGGGGCATTGGGTAGCGTCTGGTCTCATTGTTTATGCGCACGGTGAAGTACGAGCCAGGCGTGTCGTTGCTGATTACGCAGGTGCCGTCGTGTTCAGGGCTGCAGCCTGTAAAGTTAAA
>CAYTSF010000006.1:51279-52845 GCA_964440335.1 uncultured Leptospirales bacterium | reverse complement strand
GGTTTTTGTCAGGTTGTTCATGCTTGAGTCTGACCTGAGGTTGTACTTAAAGTCCGCGATTTTTTCGCCGTTAAGGGTAAATGAGATGTCTCCATCTGAAACAAATTCAGGCTTCCTGACAGAAAGGTAATCGCACATTGCTATGAGCACTGTGCCGGTAGTCTTTGTGGAGTCCCAGTACTCGCCTGTAAACCGTTTCGACAGGGAGACGTATGCCTTGCCTGTTATTTCGCCCGTGTCGCCTGAACGCACAAGAGCGGAGAGTACATGGGCAGTGATCTCGGTGTTGCCGCCTGCCCAACCCCAGTTCTGGCCGTGTTCGGATGACCAGTAGATCCCCATGGAGTCGTACTTTGCCTTCTCGTAGATTTTTTTCTTAAGCCCCGGAGTCGTCTTCAGTATCTCCTGCTTCTCTGAATCGTTTGAAGCGACATTCAACCTGGCGGTTGCCGCATTGAGCAGGTTCGCAGCAATGTACGCGCTGATTTTATCACTGGCTGAAAGCTGCCTGAAAAGTTCGTGGTTCCACCTGCCGTATAACGAGTAAACATAGAGCAGGTACGAGAGTTCATCGGGCGTCTGTATTTCGCGGTTCGCGAACATCCTCTCGATTGCAGCAAGACCGGAATCGATTTTTCCGCTGTCAACGATGTAGCCGTAATTACGCGCAGTGTAAAGGGCGTAGAGGGCAAATGCTGTGTTGTAACCGTTGCCCCGGTCTCCCTCCCACCAGCCCCATGAACCGTCATAGTTCTGGAACTGTTCTATCCTGCGGATCCCGTCGTTTACGCCTGGTCCAAGTTCCTTCCTGAGCTTCTCGGGCACAAGCGCCGCATATTCATTGTTTGAAAGAAAGCTCATGAGGACGATGTTTGGCATGAACCTGTTTATGGTCTGTTCAAGGCACCCGTACTCGTACCCGCTCAGGTAAGATGCAGCGCGTATCATCTGTATTACGGGTGAAGGATTCACAGTAATCTCTACCAGTTCAGGAACAAACTCGAAGTCCTCATCCCCCTTTACCGCCTTAATCTCTATCTCCTTTGCATTGGCCATGTCACCTGAACCGCTTATGTCAAATGCGCAGCCCCTCCTCTCAACCGGCACCCTGTAGCGCACGGCATCAGACTTCCCGCCCTGGGCCTGCGCCCCGAATTCCATCTGCAGCAGGTCGCCTCCCTCCGGGACCTCAACCTCGTAGAACTTGCTCGCCGACCCGAAACCGGGAAGGCTCATCTTGTAGTCCTTCACCGGGCTGAAGAGTTTGTCGTTTATCTTCATCTGTGTTGTTATGTTTTCAATGCCCGACTCGGTGTTGTTGTTGACGATTCCGATCAGCCAGACCTTGTCGCCCTCGACAAAGAACCTCGGCTTGCCCGTGCGAACAACCAGGTCCTGGGTCGAGAGGAACTTTTTGCGCTCCTCGCCCATCCTTCCGGCCTGATCGTGTGCCCGCGCTGTGAGCCTCCAGGTTGTCAGGTTGTCCGGCAGCGTGAAAGTAACCACTGCCTCGCCCTTCGCGTCGGTCCTGATCGAAGCGTCCCAGAACGCGGTGTCCTTGAAGTT
>CAYTSF010000006.1:47979-51179 GCA_964440335.1 uncultured Leptospirales bacterium | reverse complement strand
TCATCCTTTGAACCGAAGAATGTCTCTTCGGGGATTATCTGAACATAGAACTCGCCTCGGCCGATGCGCACGTCCCTCTGCGTGGTTATGGTCACGTTTGAGTTGTCTGTGACCGAAGCCTCAAGTGTTATGATGCGGTCGTAGGAGAAATGCCCCGCCGCAACTTTAAGAACGACCGAACCGCCGGCGTCAGAGTACTTTTCACCTTCGAGCTTTATGCGGGAGTAGGAATCGTTCCCTTCATTCCATGCGCTGCCGTCACCGGTCTCTGCGTTTTTTTCGTAGAACCTGTACTTCACCAGCGCGTTGCTTACCGGCGCGCCGAAAAAGTACTTTGTGTCAACCTTGAACTCGACAGTGTCGCCGTTTATGTAGAAGTCCTTCACCGGGTTTATCTCCACGAGGAATTCCGGCTTGCGGTACTGCTCGACGTAGAATGAACCCTGGCCGTAGAGGTCGTTGGGCTGGAAGCCTGCATTGATTGTGAAGTACCCCAGCTTCGAGCTTTCCGGGATCACAACGCTTCCGCTGGCGGTCCCCCATTCATCGAGCATTATGGTCGATTCAACAAGCGGAGTCTCATAGGATCTTCCGAGCGTGTAATATATGCGCTGGTTTTTTATGGGCGTGAATTTTTTGCCCATCCTCTTTGCGATAACTTTAAAGAAGACTGTGTCGCCTGCCCTGTACACGGGCCTGTCAGTGTAAATGTAGAACTTGTCCTTCTCTGACCTGTAGTAGTCCGACCTTCCGGCGCTGCATATGGCATAGCTGCCGTCAGGAGATATTGTGAGCACCGAGATGTTTGCCTGCTTCAGATCCTTTATGCGGCATATGCCGTTCCCGTCTGTGGTGCCCTTTGCGATGACATTCACAGGCAGGTCTTCTAATACTATTCCGTCTTCGTAGGAGTAATCGCGCTCCCTGATTTTTTTCTCGTCCTGGTTGTACAGCAGCACTGTAACGTCCTTCACCGGTACATTCTGCACCAGGTCTGAAACATAGACCGTCATGTTGTCGGGCGCCCTCTTTATGACAGAACCGATGGTCGTCACGGTAAAGAATTCCCTTGCAACAACGTTTCCTTTGCCGCTGACCTCAATGCAGTAGCCGCCCGACGAAAGGGGCTTGTTCACCTTGACCGAGTAGTACATCCAGTCATAGGGCATGAAGTCCTTCACAGCCTCGTCCCATTCAGCAACGGGTTTGAATCCTGACTTCGCGGGGTCAATTGCATCCGCGTCGCGCTTGCCCGAAAGGAATATGTCAACAGGCACTTTGTATATCTTCACCTTGACTGCTTCGAGCTTCAGCGTGCGCAGGTTAAACTCCACCTCGTTGCCCGGTGTGAATGTGTACCTGTACGAGCTGATCTTGATTTCAGGCGGTTTTGATTTTACCGTGAATTTTTTGTCACTAACATTTTCGCCCTCTTTTATGCGGATGGTACCTGCATTCTTGTCGAAGAATCCCTGGTGGTAGAGGCTGACCGTGTACTCCCCCGGCTTCAGGTCTTCAATGGTAAACGAACCGTCCCTGTATGTAACATTGGAATAGCTGTACCTTCCCTGGAGGTTAATGTTTATATTAACCGCCGGTGCATTGATATCCTCAATCATCACGGTGCCCGTTAACATTGAGGGCCTGTACATGACCATGTTGAACTTGAATGTCTCGCCTGTTTTAATGTTCTTAAGGCTGGCGCTCTCGCTTATGTAGCCGGGCCTGGAGAAGTAGAGCATGTATCCGCCGGGCACAAGCTTGTTGATCCTGTAATTTCCCTTGCTGTCGGTCTTCACAAACTTCGAGTTTCCGGATTCGTAGCCGTAGTCCTGGTAATAGTTCTTAATCCTGATCTCGATGTCTGCCAGCGGCTTGTCGCCTGAGTCCCTGACGCTCCCGGTAATGACTGATTCCGTGAGCAGGGAGATGTCCTTTTTCGCGGAGGTAATATTTGCGGTCTCATAAAAGCTTACGTATCCCTCGGCTGTAACTTCGATGTCATATTTAATCTGGGGGATAAAATCGTCTATCCGGTAGCGGCCGTTTTTGTCGGTCTCGGTCCTGTAGTAGCCCACGCCCCTGTTGGAGTTTTTGATTTCGACTGTTGCGCCTTTGATCGGCTTATGGGTGTTATGATCGGTGACGGTGCCTTCGAGGTACTTTATCTTTTCAATCTCGGGTGAATCGCCGAATATCCTGTTGCCGTTTTCGTCGGTGTTTATATCTGAAAATGCGCTGTTGATTGTAAAAAGGGCGGCAAGAAGAACCGCGGCTGAGGTAAGTCGCCTGAATTTTTTCATTACTCTGCTCCGGAATTTTATATTTAACAATTTCCTGTTTTCAGGAAATTGTTGCATGGCGGCATGGCCACCGTGATTTATCTGATAGTTACAGCCCTGAACTTTGAGTACCTGCAGTCCGACTTTCCATACAGGGATTCAATTTTCATGCTGGTTTTAAATTCCGCGGGGACCACAACTGCCCATTCTCCCGCTCCGCATTCAATGAACACGCCGAAAGACCCGATGTCAACATTATTTATGTCATCAACAGGTTCAGGGAACGACGTGATGGTCACTATGATAGATGTATCGTCAAGCTCTGAGGGTTCAATGGGTGCGTAGCGGGGGTCCATGTATAGGGCGCCTTTCAGGTACCGCAGGAACAGTCCCGCGGTGTCGTCGCTGTCATGGTAAAGCGCGCCGAAGCAGCCGCGCACCTTCCCTTTTTTTATAAGTGTGATGAACATGCCTGCGCGGCCGTTAAGCTCAGGCAGTTTAATGGAGAGGGGGAAGTCCATACTCTTTCTCTCCAGGGAAAGTCTTGCGTTTTCCCTGAGCCATGCGATCAGTACCCCGCTCTCCGGTAAACGGGAAAACACTCTCCATTCCTCCAGTGCCGATGAATCTGCCGCCGGAATTGCAGTGGCAGCAATAATGATGCAGAGTGTTATGGAGAACCTATTCATTGTCTGAAATTTTTATCCCCGGATAGAGCTTTTCAGCGCATTCAGGGCATATGCCGTGGCTGAAATCCGCATCAGAGTGCTCCTTGATATATAACTCGATCTGTGTCCAGTACCCCTGGTCGTTACGGATTTTTTTGCAGCTTGAACATATGGGGAACATGCCTGAAAGAGTGCGTATCTTAGCCAGGGCCTTTTGCAGATCTGCAATGAGCTTTTCGCGCTCCATTTC
>CAYTSF010000006.1:32876-47879 GCA_964440335.1 uncultured Leptospirales bacterium | reverse complement strand
CGGTATGTTCCATCTTCAAGTATATTGAAGATAGGGTCTGTTGATTCATCAAGGAGAATGCCCAGCATCTCTATCCTGTTTTTTAGCAGATTGAGTTCATCGGCCTGTTCATTTTCAGCTGTCCTGTGTTTATCCATGGTTCCCGCGTTTATGCTTCTGACACAGAAAATATGCCGTGCCAGAGATTATGTCAAATAATTCATGAGCTTGTTACTCTTTCCCGGAAGCGAATTGTAACAGTGCAGTACTAAGGCTCTGAGCCTGGATTCGTCAGGTTTCATGCGTTACATTGATAAGTACAGAAATCCATGAATTAGTGCATTATGTCACAAAATGAGCAACAATATCCATCTTGCTAAAAAAAAATTTATGAGTAAAACAGGTTGCTGATCTACTAAAATTTGAGTTTTCCACAAAATTATCCACATTATCCACAGAGATATCCACGTGGTAAATTAATTTCCTGAAATTCTGTACCGTATAACGCTGTGATATTTTAAAATATACTAAAATCTCAAATTTATATGTGACATAAGAGGATATATCCTGAATTATTCAGGGGATTCCCAGCATAATCAATCGAATCCATGAATCATCTCCGGTAAAAACAGCCATGATTTGAAAATCTCGTTTGTCGGTACAAAATACTTTTTTTGTACAGTTTTATTCTTCTGTGGATAACTTCTTTTTCTTGACTAAAGGGGGTCAGAGCCCCCTTACTATTCAAAATAAAACCAAGAGGCGGCAGACATGGAAAACGCGGTAATATTCGAAGTTGAAAACAATATAGCGCTCATCACCCTGAACAGGCCCGAAAGAAGAAATTCCATAAACCAGGCACTCCTTGCAGGTCTTTACGATTCCATTGACCAGGTTGCAAAGAGGGATGACATCAGGGTGGCAATAATTACAGGGAACGGAAAGTCTTTCTGTTCGGGCATAGACCTTTCGGTTGTTGGAAAGGAGAACATCTTTGATCCGCGCGGTGACGGCATCGACATGCCGGAGATTTTTGGCCGCTGCGAAAAACCCATAATCGGCGCAATAAACGGCCACGCAATTACAGGGGGATTTGAGATTGCCCTTAACTGTGATTTTCTCATAGGCTCTGAGCAGGCCATGTTCGCCGACACACACGCAAAGGTTGGCATTCACCCCGGCTGGGGCATGACGCAGCTTTTACAGGATGCCGTGGGAAGGCGCGTTGCCATGCAGCTGTCAATGACATGCCAGTTTGTTGATGCCAGGCAGGCCCTGCAGTACGGTCTTCTCAACGAGGTCGTTCCGGCTGAAACGCTTGTGGCCAGGGCGAAGGAGATCGCCTCGCAGATCTGCGCACCTGGCAGAGAAATGCAGCTCACGGTGAAGAGGCTCATAGAGTACAGGAAGGGGGCGTCGCTCAGGGATTCACTTGATCATGAAAGGGCCGAGTTTAAAAAATTTGTAAAGAAGCATATGCAGCAGGGGTGATTTACAGGTTAATGCTGTTATTGCTGCACAGGTAGTTCACCAGGTTAGAGTTGTATTCATTGACAGGAACTTTTTTCTTTTCAATAACCGAGTTCAGTTTGAAGATGATTTCCATTCCAAGTTCATCGAGCCTGCCGGTTATCCTGTTGAAAATATTTTTCGGCAGCCTGTCAATGATGCAGGCTGCCCTGATCATTTTTTTTTCATCCATGAATATTGCCCTTGAGAGATCAATATCAAGGTTAAGCACTATGTTTCCGATAGTGCTGTATACTTCAGGTGCCCATACATTGTCAAACTGGCTGTTTGAGGCTGCCTCGATCACTGAAAGTATCCAGTCCATGTCCGCAATGTTCCCGATATCCGGCGCTGTTTTTTCAATATGGAGCAGAGAGAAAATAATCTCCTCTGGCGATTCAGGGAGCCTGTTTTCCGACGGTGAATCCGCAATAAAACTTTCAGCAAAAATGGCAAATCCCTCACTGCCGTTAGCCGCCTTTTTTACGGCATTCCAGTTGAGGCAATTGGAGCTTTTATACTTGAGCCCCAGCATAGATGCAGCCCTGATGAAATCAGAATTTGCAGTAATTAAGGAATTATAGAAAAAATCAAGGGGAGTGTCATCTGTGAAGCATAACAGTGTTTTTATGATCTGAACCTGCAGGTTGGTGATATCGCCGGATTCGCTTATCAGCATTGGTATAAGCTCTGCAAGTTTCATCTGCTTAATTATTACAAGGTCATCATGGTACAGGGCGCGGTTCGCAATGTTTTTCAGGTAATGCTGGGGGCTGTTCAGCGCTTCGAGCATCAGCATCAGCCTTGAGAAGAGGTCATCAATTATGTAGTCCCTGATGTTGTTGTCGTAAAAGTGGTTCTCCCTGAATTCATATATGATCTGGTCAAGCAGCTCTACCAGCAGTATATGCACTTCGTCTTTGAGGTTGAGTGATCCGGGCGTCATATAGTCGCCGAAATCCGCAATAGCCAGTTCAGCTGTTTTTTTCAGGGCTTCGCTTCTTGAGAGGTTTGAGCAGAGAATGCCGAATGAATCCTCAATTATATGTTTGAGGAGGAGGGTATTTTTTTCTGTTTTTTTAAAATTCATTTTCAGGTTCATACAGAAATTTTTTATCCTACCTGCTAATTCATTTTTCCGGGCATAAATGTCTATTATTTTTCGGCAATTTTATAAAAATTGTGTCTTATGCCTGTCATAAACCTTTTATCAGCGGTAGCTGTTATTTTACGCAACCGGGATAAATGCCTCTTTTATGGAGATTTACATATACAGGAATAAAAACTATTTGACAGAGTGAATGTCGGGTATAATAATTCAATGGCTTAATGGCATATCCGGGAATTTTTCCTTTTCATGATAATCCTGATAACTGGGGCACGTCAGCACACATCTTATGGCTCTACTACAAGCAATCGAAGAAAACTATCAGTCTTTCCTTAAATTCAACGAGGCAAAGTTCGCGCGCTATCATGGGATGGTTGCCAGTGCAACTATCAAGAAGGTAATTTCTGCTGTCCCGGCAGTGCTCAGCATAAATGACAAAAAGGTCCCCGGTTATGTTGAGGGATGCGACCTTTACGGTGTATGTGGATACAATGCTGACCCGGAGACCCTTCGCTACATGAAGGCAAGGTTCGGCATTGAGTTTTCGTACATGGGGAATCCCCGATTCATAGAGATGCTTTCTGTCATGGGGAGCGTGGGGACAATTGCATACAATAAAAAATCCGATTTCGACTTCTGGGCGTGCGTTGATAATACCGGCGTGAGCAAGGCTGACTATGCCCTCTTCAGCCGCAAGGTCGAAGAGGTGCAGCGATGGGCCATGAAGGAGGCCGGGGCCGAGGTCCATATATTCATCAACGAGGTGAATAATTTAAAGAAAAATATTTTTGCCGAAGACGAGGACGAAGGCTTCGGTTCCACCATAGGCGCGGTTCTCAAGGATGAATTTTTCAGAAGCTCGATCATCATGGCTGGCAAGGTCCCCTTCTGGTGGGCGGTGCCGGGTTTTGTTCCGGATTCGGAATACGAGAAGCTGTGGGAATCGCTGCCCGAAGAGGACCGGAAAAACAGGTTCGTGGACATCGGCAACCTGTACAGGATTTCCAAGGAGGATTTTCTCGGCGCCGCCCTGTTTCAGCTCATAAAGGCCATCGGCAACCCGTTCAAGTCCATCCTGAAAATAGGCATGCTTGAAAAGTACCTGTTCAATACTGACAAGTCGCTCCTCCTGAGCCAGAAGGTGAAGAGTTCCATAAACAGGGGCGAAATCAATGCAGTCCTTGATTCATACCTGCTAATGTTCAACGAGGTGTACAGGTACTACAGCGACGTGCTCGAAGACAAGTCCCTGCTCAAGATACTCCGGCAGAACCTTTATTTAAAAATCGACCCGCAGCTGTCAAAATACATCGCGCTCAAGGAAAGAAAAAACCTTCCCTACAAGATCATGGTCATGTTCAGCGTCGTCAACGAATGGGGCTGGTCAGCCGATGAACTGCGCGACCTGGATGACTTCGAGAGCTGGGACTACAACCGCATCATCCAGTTCTGGAACCATATCAAGAAGTTCATGCTGCTCTGCTACCAGAAGATTTCGCGCGAGATGCCCACGCTGAATTTAAAGAATAAAATATCAGACTCTGACTTCAAGCTCTTAAGCAGCAAGCTGAAGGCAAATTTTTCGGTTGAACCCGATAAAATAGAAAATTTCATCACTTTCAAGGATACGCCCAACGAGCCATTCCTCTACATCGAGCCCGAAAAGCAGGGTGTGCGCGAGCTGGGGTGGAGGGTCTACAAGAAGCTCAGGCTCGACAACAGGATGGAACGGGAGATTGCCATCAGGGGGGAGGATGACCTGGTCAAGCTGCTCTCCTGGTGTTCCATAAACCAGGTTTATGAACCAACATTCAGCCGGGTATTCTTCGAGTCAGGGTACCAGCACATAAACAAGAATGTTGTGGTATACCTGCTTGATAATGTGTTCAACATGTTCAGTACCGAGAAAGGGCACCTGCCAAACAGGTTTTACCTTCAGCCGGCCAGGACAAGAAAGAACATGGTTATCATGAATTTTACAGAGACAAATTCCGATGCCATCGTATCGTTCTACCACCTGTTCATGAACACCTGGGGCGAGGCATTTCTTAAATATTATTCCAGCAGTTCCGACCTCATCATGATTTTTTCCAAAGTCATGAAGGACGGGCTTTTCTTTAAAAAGAACTTTGATGATTTCTGCCTTTTCGTCTCCCCGGAACCTCACAAGCGCCTTTATAAAAATGTTGAGAAGACTTTCCGCACTGCCTACGATTTCTTTCTTAATGGCAAGGAATACGTCAATCAGCGGTGCCTTACGAGCGTTGATAACAACCTGGTCTGTGTAACAAGGGAGGATTCAGAAATCTCCGTGGCATCATTTAACGGCGTGGCAGAGATGCTTTCATTTATTTCACTGAGGCCCTACAGGTACCCTGACATAAAAATTAATTCCGAAGATAACAACAACCTGAAGATACTTGAAGAGATATATAACAGGAGGACTTCAGGCTGCCTGACAATTGTTTACGAAGAGAAGCCCAGGTACCTTATGATCTATGTTCTGGATGAAAACGGAAATATTTTCAGCTTCATTAAACGTAAATCCGATAGCGATCCCTTCGAGTACCTGTACCGTTTCTGTGTCAACACGCTGAAGAACATCCGCGATTCAAAAACCGGAAGAACCCTTAACCCCGATATTTACTGTCACAGGCTTGATGTTGACAAGTTCGGCAAGTTTACATTCAAAGACGAGTCGCGCAAGATGCGCGAGATGGACCAGATCAGTACGGGATTTCCTGACGGGATCAGGGTCGAGGTGATCAACAATCAAGGGCAGATATATTACATGATGAAGCGGAACGAGACAACAATCGGCCCCGTACTTGTCTCTGCCATACATGATAAGCTGAAAGAACTAAGGGCCGGGGGCCATGTACTGCTGGAAGTTATTGATCTGAAGTTCAGGCATTTTGCAGAGGATAAACTCGAGGCCGGTACCACCCACTATTTCCTTGAAAAATACAAGCTTGAAAAGATGACCGGCTCGACCCTCTGAGAAAAATCAGTCCGCCGGGAAATTTTCCCTGAAGAACCTCACCTTCTTCTCCCTGTCCAGTACCTTGCGGTTAAGGGTCCCTTTCTCCAGGGCCACGTCGAGCAGCTTTATTGATGTGTCGTCCTGCGTAGATGTCGAATCATCAGAGGCTGTCTCAGGCTCATGCTTCTTCTCTTCTGTATGTCTGGGGCGCGCCTCTTTTTTCTCTTCGGTCTTGAGTGAGTTGAACCTTGCGTCTATCTGGTCCTGCGTAAGCATGGGGATATCATCATCATCCGGTATAACGATTGCGGGCTTTGGTTTTGCTGCCTGAGGTTTTTTCCCGGGCTGTTGCTCCTGGGGCTGCGGTTTTGCTTTTTTTGCCGGTTTCATTTCGGGGGCAACCTGGAGAGGTTCAGGCAGCTTTTCATCCGCGTCAAGTTCCATTTCCGCTAAAAGGTTTTGTGGAGGGTTATCTATCTTCAGGTTAAGGAGTTTGATCCTTTCATCGAGCATGATGTTAATCTGTTTTTCGATTGTCATGAATATGGGTGTGGCAAAGGACTTATCCCTTGTGAGAGTCTTCTCCAGCTTACGCAGTTCTTTTATGTCATTATCTATTGTTTCAAGCCTTTTCAGCACATGGACGACTCTCATATAAACCTCTTGAAGGAAATTGAATTGAAGTGAGATAACCGGCAGTCCGGCATAACCTGTTATTACATAAAATAAAGCCGGCAGGAAGTCAATTAATTTTTAAAAAGGCTCTGGCCACGATTAAATGGTACAGATTGTGACCTTGTGTCAATTTATTATTGACATATCCCCCGAAAGCCTTAAAAAGGTTATAAGGAAAAACCTAATTTCATCCCGGAGAAATGATGTGCCACCGGTTACAGATTATACAGATATCAGATACATAAGAACGCTCGAGGCAAAGGACAAGTTCCAGGCCATTGAGGAACTGGCCAGGGTCTTTGAGGAGAGCGCCCTTTGCAGCGATATTGACCTTCTTATCAACGCCCTCAAGGAGAGGGAGGAGATAATGAGTACCGGTATCGGTTTTGGGATTGCCATTCCGCATGCAAAGATTAATTCCGTAAACGAAATGGCCTTTGCCATAGGAATATCAAAGAGGGGCATAGACTTTGATTCAATGGACGGGCAGCCGGTAAACCTCATAATACTTGTTATTGCAGGTGAAAAGCAGCACAAGGATTACCTGAGGCTCCTGTCGAACATAATGGCCATCCTTAAAAAAGATCCGGTTAAAGAGAGAATCATCCAATCGCAGTTCCCGGAAGAGATCATCGGAATCCTTAAAAACGAATCCTGAACCCGCAGCATTGCCGCACAACAAGAGGTATACTAAATGATTGAGAAGGAATATAACTTTACTGACATTGAGAAAAAATGGCAGGAAACATGGGACGCCAGAGGCGCGTTCCTGAACCGCATTGATAAAAACAGGCCCAAGTACTACGTGCTCGAGATGTTCCCGTACCCCTCGGGGCGCATACACATGGGGCACGTGAGGAACTACACGATCGGCGACATCATGGCCCGCTACAGGAGGATGAAGGGATTCAACGTCTTTCACCCCATGGGATGGGACTCGTTCGGGCTGCCGGCAGAGAACGCCGCCATCAAGAACAACACTCCGCCCTTTAAATGGACCTCGGAGAATATTGAGAACATGAAGGCCCAGCTGAAGAAACTGGGCTTCTCATACGACTGGACGCGCGAGGTCGCTACATATAAACCGGAGTACTACAGGTGGAACCAGTGGATATTCCTTAAAATGCTTGAGAAGGGCCTGGCTTACAAGAAGGTTTCGTCGGTGAACTGGTGCCCTGAGTGCCAGACGGTCCTTGCAAATGAGCAGGCTGAGAACGGTGTATGCTGGCGCTGCGACTCCGAGGTTACGCAGAAGGAGCTGGAACAGTGGTTCTTCCGCATAACAGATTATGCCGATGACCTCCTTGCCGGGCACGACGAGATCTCCGGCACCTGGCCTGAGCAGGTCATCACCATGCAGAAGAACTGGATCGGCCGTTCAACAGGTGTCAGGGTGAACTTTAAACTTGAATCCGGCGAGGACTTCCCTATATTCACCACCAGGCCCGACACGATCTTCGGCGTGACCTTCATGGTCATTGCCCCTGAACATCCACTGCTTGAAAAGATTACTGACCCTAAGGTACGGGCATTCATAGAGAAATGCAAAAACCAGTCCATGGTTGACCGCACATCAGACGCGAAGGAGAAAGAGGGGATCGACACCGGCATGAAGGTCATCAATCCATTCAACGGCGATAAGGTTCCGCTCTTTGTTGGAAATTTTGTCCTCATGGAATACGGCACAGGCGCCATCATGGCGGTCCCGGCGCACGACACGCGCGACTTTGCCTTTGCGAAGAAGTATGGCATCCCCATGAAGCTTGTAATCGACAATCCAGACGCGCCGCTTAAACCCGAAGAGATGAGCGATGCCTATACCGCTGAAGGTGTATGCGTGAACTCGGGCGAGTTCAGCGGGCTCAAAAATACAGATGCAATAGAAAAGATAGCGGAATCCGCAGAGAAGAAGGGTATTGGAAAGAAGACCATAAACTACAGGCTCAGGGACTGGGGTATCTCACGCCAGAGGTACTGGGGCTGCCCCATTCCGGTCATATACTGCGAAAAGTGCGGCACCGTGCCCGTACCTGAAAGCGACCTGCCCGTTGTGCTGCCCACAGATGTTGATTTTAAGGGGGACGCTCAGTCGCCGCTTACGCGAATGCCTGAATTCGTCAATGTGAAATGCCCCAGGTGCGGCGGAGCAGCGCGCCGCGAGACCGACACCATGGATACCTTCGTGGATTCTTCATGGTACTATGCGCGCTACTGTTCACCCTGGAGCGACAGGATTTTTGACGACGAAGAGGTGAATTACTGGATGCCGGTTGACCAGTATATCGGCGGCATCGAACATGCTGTTATGCACCTGTTATATGCCAGGTTCTTTTCAATGGTGCTGAATGACCTGGGCCTGCTTAAAGACCGGGAACCCTTCAGGCGTCTGCTCACCCAGGGCATGGTCATCAAGGACGGGGCAAAGATGAGCAAGTCCAAGGGGAACGTGGTTGATCCTGACGAGATTATAAAGAGGTACGGCGCGGATACCGTGCGTCTGTTCATGCTTTTTGCAGCGCCTCCCCAGAAGGACCTTGACTGGTCAGACAAGGGTGTTGAGGGAAGCTACAGGTTTGTGAACCGCGTATGGAGGTTCATGCAGAAGAACCTGGAGCTGTACACCGGCAACTCAAACCTTGCGGGCGTGGAACTTGACGATGAACTCCATAACCTGCGCATTGAACTCCACAGGTCGCTGAAGCTTGTAACCCATGACATAGAAGAGAGGATGCAGTACAACACTGCAATCGCGCGCATGATGGAGCTCACCAATGCCCTTTACGCTGTTTCTGACGATTCGCTCCAGTCCGACGCAGGGCGCAGGGTGTTCTCTGAGGTTGTTGATAAATTTATACCGATGATGTACCCGCTCATGCCTCATGTGGCAGAGGAGCTCTGGGAAAGTTTCGGCAAGAAGACCATGCTCTCAGAGGTAAGCTGGCCTGAATTCATTGAAGAGCTCACGGTGCGCAACGAGGTGGAGATCGTATTCCAGATAAACGGCAAGATCAAGGCGAAGCAGATGGTATCTTCGGACATCAGCCAGGCCGACATGGAGAAGATGGCTTTTGACATGGACAAGATAAAGGAATCGGTTGCCGGTAAACAGGTTAAAAAGGTAATTGTTGTTCCGGGAAAACTTGTCAATATTGTTGTTGGATAAATATAAAGTTCATGCTTAAATAACTAAGGCCGCGTAAGCGGCCTTTGCTTTTACTGCGCCAGAATAAATGCCTTACTGCAAAGCGGAACTCAGCATATTTATAGCATCATCAAAGTCTTTATCGCCATTGAACTTTAACTGTACCTGCTCCATTGCGATAACGAACCTCTGTGTGGCCCTCCCCAGAGCCTCTGTTTCTTCAGGAAAATCATTGTCGTTAATATCTTTAAATTCAGGATGCGCCCTGTCAAAAGCGTCCGCTTTTTCCTTGATTGCTTTTATATCTGCACTGAATGTGAGAAGTATGTTTGCGGCTTCCCTGGCTGTGGCAGCCTTTTCAAGTTTGTCAGAAGTTGTATTGAAAATATCCGTCATTTCATTGATGATATGCCGGACTTCAGCCTCTGCTTCACCTGATTTCATCCCTGAAATAAAAGTACCAATCCTTGAATTGACATTATCAAGTTCCTCTGTGCCGGGCTTAACGCCAACCTGTTTTGCTATGTAGCTCCAGCCCTTGCTTTTATTTTTTTTGTATTCAGTGATAACATCATCAAATGTCTTGTTGGATATCTGCGAGAATTCCATGGCCAGGTAAATGTCGGCTGGTTGAAGTTTGTCTTTATCGATAAGGGCTGATATGCGTTCCGGGGAGATGTCCACATCGTACATGCCGGTCAGCTTTTCTATGAAGGTTTTTTTGTCTGCGGATGCCAGTCTGTTAAGCTCCTTCAGGTTAAGGTCAAGGGTTTCGTCTCCTGTTGCCGGTTTGTAATCACTTACCGGGTCCCCGGCATAAGTGAATGATACCGGGAGAAGGAGAAGTATAATAAATGCTGTTTTTTTAAACATGGAATTTCCTCCGGAAATAATTGTGAGAATCAGTGAATAGATTAGTGTATGGCCGTCGAATTGTAAATATTAATTATGAAAATGGCCGGTAATATGTAATTATTTTGCATCGCGGCATAGTCTCTTTGCAGGTTTTATTTACGGATTATAACAGTCTGGTTGTAAAAACTTGCAATTACAGGGATTTTGTTAAATGATAAGCTGTTTCATGAAACTGCAAAAGCTAAAAAATCCTGCAAAAAAAAATAAAAAATTGAATTTTTAGCGGCATAATATTAACTATAAAATAATTCAGAAATTTTCCGGGCACATGGCTGTTTCATACCTGTATAGTGCATGTGGGTGTATCGGATTAATCCGGAAATCACGCTGATCAAAAAATAAACAGGAGAGTTATATGAAAAAGTTTTTTGCAGTACTCGTAGTTGCCGCTCTCGGATTTGCGGTATCATCATGCTCAAAAAGCCCGGAAGCTGAAGCAAAAGCCATTATGAACGACATGGCAAAACTGTTTGAAGCAACAGCCGACAAGCTTGACAAAGCAGCAACCGGAAAAGAAGCAGCTGATATGCTGATTGCATTCGGAACAGAAATGAAGGTCATCAAGGACAAGGCAGAGGCATTTGACAAGGCGCATCCTGAACTGAAAAACAAGGGAGCTGATGAGAAGTATAAAGCTGAGACAGAAGCTATTGGCAAAGCAACAGAAAAATTTGTTGGCGCCATGATGAAAATCGGCATGAAATTCCAGGGCGACAAAGACCTCGAAGCAGCAGCAATGAAACTTGGAGAAATACTGAAGTAATTACTTATTATTTTATCGCTTAGCATGAAAACCGGGCATTGAAAGTCCGGTTTTCTGTTTTTTAACGAAACAGGAAATGTTTGAATCCTGTAAAGTTCTTGAGTTTTAACATGTTTAGTTAAAGCGTGTATTACGGGTATAACAGGAATAATCATATACGGAAGGTTAAAATGAAAATTGCCATTGCCTCTGATCACGCAGGATACAGGCTTAAAGAGATCATAAAAAAACATTTCGGGGAACACGAATTCTCAGATGTGGGCACACACAGCGAGGATTCATGCGACTACCCCGATTATGCCGAAATGGCCGGTAAACTTGTTGCATCAGGCGGGGCCGAGGCAGGTATTGTGATCTGCGGCACGGGTATAGGCATATCCATTGCAGCCAACAAGGTAAAGGGGGTCAGAGCCGCCCTCTGTTTCAACGAGTTTATGGCAGAGATGTCAAGGCGGCATAATAATGCCAACGTGCTTGCCCTGGGCGCCAGGGTTATAGGCGAGGACCTTGCAATAAGGATCGCAGAGACATGGCTTAAGACCGGTTTTGACGGCGGAAGGCACGCAAGAAGGGTCGATAAGATAATAAAAATTGAGTCGCAGTGCTGAAAATCTGCCGATAATGTATGCATGAAGCGTTTCTGCATACATTTTCTCCTGCTTGTCACGGTGCCGCTGCTCCTTGGCCTTACGAAGGATGCGGCGGGTGAACTTGTATTTACAGACCTGCCCGAAAGGTTCCTGGACAATGTCATCAGGACAACCCTGCCTGACGGCAGCCCCGCCTACATGGTTAAGGACATATGCTACACGGATGATATCGACCTCACAACAGACATGGTCATAAGCTTTGATAAAAAAGCCTCGGAGTGCATGCGCGACGATACGAGGCGCTACGCTTTCTATTCAGCTGAATATGTCTTCAGCAGTGAAAAAAAGGCACTGGGCAAAGGGTGCGCCTCTTTTTTCAAGAAAGAACATGGAGTGACCATAAGTACAACCGAGGGCGTGTGGCTGGGAAGCTGCGATGACCTGGGTTCGTTCATGATAGAGCTGCGGTTCAATTCCAACGATAACAAAAGCGGGGTGCTCTTTTCGCGCGTGGGATATTTCTCCGGCAAAAAAAAGGGGATAGAGATTAAGCTGAAAAACGGCGTCCCGGTCGCGTACCTCTACAACATGTTCCAGGGCGATGACGGCAGGTGGAGGAGCGCATCTCTCGTTAAAGGGAAAAAGGGGAGCGCGGGGAAGTGGTACCACCTGAGCCTGAGCTTTGACAGGCTGACCGGGAAGCTTGCAAAGTATGTTGACGGCCGCGAGGAGGACGTCGTGTACATGACCTCAACGGGGAATTCCTCGGAGTCGGTTTTTGTCCCGTCGTTCGGGCATTCATCGGTGCCGGGGGAGTTCAAATGCTCTGACCTTCCCATGGCAGAGATAGGAAAGGACTATAACGGGCTCATAGATGAGTTCAGGATTTCGTACGCCAGCCATGAGGATATTGAGAACAGCAAAGATATAGCATATAAAAAGCACAAAAAGACCGATTCCGCGGCAAGGGTGCCGTATAACCGGGAGGGTGTTGTTACAAGCCCTGTGAATGATTTCTCCTCTTCCGGCACAGCCGTTACCGATTTTTCATGGGATGAGGTGATAAAGGATGATACCTTCATATGGATGGAGTTCAGGATATCGGACAGGAGCTTCCCGGAGTATGACACGAACATCAAGTGGTACAGGGTGAAAAACGGTCAGAAGAAAATATCCTCCATGACAGGGGATGACGGCGAGCCGCTGCGCGGAAGGTACTGCCAGTGGAGGGCCCACCTTGTGGGTTCACCTGACGGCGATGAATCCCCCATACTGAAAAAAGTTTCACTCAGGTACATGGTAGATGTGCCGCCATCAATTCCTTCGGGGCTTGAAATTGCAGAGACAGGGAACGGCTTCGTTGTGCTCCGTTGGAGAAAGAAC
Source organism: uncultured Leptospirales bacterium (assembly GCA_964440335.1). Taxonomy (GTDB): domain Bacteria; phylum Spirochaetota; class UBA4802; order UBA4802; family UBA5550; genus JAAYBQ01. Next base: position 34,832 of record CAYTSF010000006.1, on the reverse strand, counting down.
ATGGAGTCTGACCTCATGGGGTACAGGATTTATTACGGTACGCAGAAGGGTACAGTCGACGGCATCCTGGCCCAGACCGGGGGCAGGCTCATAAACAATTCGATCACGGGCGGCAATTACATCACGGTCAGAATAGATGACAGCATGATAAATGAATGCAGAAAGGCCGATAAAAGGGATGTGCTGCTCTATCCGACACTGGAGAATTCTGTCCTCTACTATTTCTCTGTTACGGCATATGATTCCTACAAGCCCGATACAGTTTTTAACCATGAGTCCAGGCTCTCGCAGCCAGTATCGGGCAGGCCCTACGGCGGATCGCAGATAAAATAACCTCTGGTTCCGCAAAATTCCTTATTGACTCTCCTGCCGATGTTTCTACTCTGACATAAAAATATCTCAAGGGGTAATTGGCCGCGAAGAGATCACTCTTCCCTGTGGCGGATTATTTATATTGTTATGCGTATTAAGGGACTCCACATACCGGACCATCTGCTTGCCCCCATGAAGGATTTCATGGGAAGGTTTCATGACAGGGGCTTTGAGTGTTACCTCGTGGGCGGCGGCGTGCGCGACCTGCTGCTTGGCCATGACATATACGATTTTGATTTCACTACCAGTGCGCGGCCTGAGCAGGTCATGAGGCTCTTCAAAAGGGTCATTCCCACCGGGATCAAGCACGGGACTGTTACAGTGCTTGTGAACGACTGGGAGTTCGAGGTGACGACCTTCAGGGCTGACGGAGATTATTCCGACGGCCGCAGGCCTGAGTCTGTTTCGTACTCGGACTCGCTCGAAGAGGATGTTATGCGCAGGGACTTCACCATAAACGGCCTCGCGTACGATGTGCTTACGGACGAGATCATAGATTATACGGACGGAATCGAGGACATAAAGAGAAAGGTCATAAGGACTATAGGCGATCCGCACGACCGTTTTGGAGAGGACGGGCTCCGCACATACAGGGCATGCAGGTTCGCCTCGAAGCTCGGTTTCGTAATTGAGCCTGCTACGCTCGCAGCCATCGGTGACGCGCTTTCAACAGCGGCAAAGGTTTCGGCCGAGAGGGTCAGGGACGAGATCATAAAACTCCTTGCAACAAACCTCCCATCCGTGGGCTTTGAGTATATGAGGGAGTCCGGGCTTCTTGAACTCTGCCTTCCTGAACTCTCTGCGTGCCTGGGTCTGGAACAGAACAGGTTCCACGCCTACGACATTTATTACCACAGTCTATATTCCTGCGACGCCGCGCCGAAGGAGAAGCCCCTGGTCAGGCTGGCTGCGCTCTTTCACGACATAGGCAAGGTTACAACGCGCAGGGGTTCCGGTGACGGGGAGTATACCTTCTATAACCACGAGGTTATCGGCGCGCGCCTCACAAGGCGTATCATGAAGAGGCTGAAGTTTTCCAATAACGATATAGAGTATGTGAACAACCTGGTCATCAACCACATGTTTCATTACACCGGTGACTGGAGCGACGGCGCCGTGAGGCGTTTCATGAGAAAGGTCGGCGTCGAAAACATCCCTGACCTTTTTGTTCTCCGCGAGGCTGATCGTGTGGGGAACGGTACGCGCACAGGGCTGCCGGAACCCATAGCAAAGCTGCAGGAGAGGATCAGCGCTGTCATAGAAGCTGAGAACGCAATAACCGTCCGCGACCTTCACATAGACGGAAACATCATCATGTCGCACTTCAGCCTTGAGCCCGGTCCGGTCATAGGCAGGATACTCCATGAGCTCCTGGAACTGGTGCTCGACCACCCGGACATGAACAGCAGCGACATCCTTCTAAGCAAGGCGGAGGAGATTTACGCCGCCCTAAAAAACGAGAACCAGCCCTGATTCCCATCTGTAGTCCCTCTGTCCGCCTGCATCAAGGCTGCTGAACCTGAAGTAGAATGAATCGGGTGAGCATGAATAGCGCAGCTTTATGGCATAACCGCTGGCATGCGA
>CAYTSF010000006.1:10805-32776 GCA_964440335.1 uncultured Leptospirales bacterium | reverse complement strand
ATGTTATCATCGATGTATCCGGCAAAGAGGCCGTATGATGAGACGCTGCCGGTGCCGGGAGAATTATCGTTGCGGCACTCCCAGAGGATCTCGCCGCCGCCGGGTGATTCGATGCCCGTGGAAAAGCCGTAGAGCTGCAGCTGGAAGAGTCCCGTAAGGGTGGCATTCAAAAGCCCTCCCGCGTTTACTATGTCAACCGGCGACCTGTTCAGTCCGCCGGGTGAATACTTCATGTTAAGCGTGGCAATCGTTGATCCGATGCGCCCGTCAGAAACCTCCTCCTCTTGAACGTACCTCCGCTGAAGTGAATAGAAGGGGGTAACGCCCATGCTGAAAAAATCGTTTTTGTATTCAATGCCTGCTGCGGCACCGAAGAATGAAGAAGCGGGGATGGCACCTGCTGAGGGGGTGAATACATCGTCGCGGGTGAAGGAGAGTTTCCGTGAGAAGGGGTCGCTCCCCATGTACTCCTTTTTGCCCATGAGAAGGCCTGACCCGAAGTGCAGCGAATAGTTCCCGGCGACTATCCTGTAAAAGCTGTCTTCGGGGCTAGCGGAAAGGTACCATGACTGGCTGTCATCCCCGGTCTCCCTGTCGCGCATGTATGAGCAGTTGAAAGTGTAGATGTCATCAATGGAGAGTGTAATGCCTCCCTTAACGACGTCCGATGTGGCGCCTGTATCGAAGTCGGTCATCTCGCGCGTTGCGGCAGCTCGTATGGTTATATCTGTCTCACCATGCGCTGAGGAAATAAATGCGGCGCAGGATAAAAAAATAACTGCTGCAATGCGGTTTATCCTCTGCATATTTTCCGTATGATTTTTTTCTGTTCGTCGTTAAGTGACATGTCCGCGGTGAGTGTCTCGTCAAAAGTTTCATCGTCTGAATTGCTCAGGTCGCTGTACAGCGCGGCCTGGTATGCCGGTATTCCCGCGTCGAGCATTTTGCGGAAGCGCTGCTTTGTCCTCTCCTTGTAGGCGACGAATTTTCCTTTTTTCTTTGCAGGAGCTTTAAACTTCTCCTTCGCCTCTTCTTCGCGTGCCTCATCGAACCCGTAGAACGTGTTTTCCGCAGAGGCAATCTCCTCCGCTGAAAAACCTATCTGCACCAGGGACTTTTTCGAAAGCGGCCCGATCTTCTCCCTGTGCAGGATGATCCTCCTTGCCGAGCGTTCGCTGAGGAAACCCGTGGCAATTAGTTCATCGTACGATGCCGTGTTGATGTTGATCCTCTTCGCTGCGGGCGCCGGCTCCTTCCAGTACGAGAGCCCTTCAATCTCGGCGCTCCCGCTCCATGTGAAACTCACGGCGTGGCTGTACCCCAGGTACGGGTGGAACCTGATGCTGTAATTGATCATGGCGCATCCCCACATAACTCCAAGGTAAGCGGCGAATGACGAGCTTTCGCATGAATAGCCGAAGCCAGTGCTTAAATATTTCAGCGGGTTCACGGTGAGGATGAACGTGTTGATTCTGCCCGCGGGATTGTCCGTGAGGTTCCATGAAAAGGAGAGCCCGCGGCACGGCCTCAACTGCAGGCCGCAGCTCCACTCGCCGTATACTGATCCTGAACCGCATATGCCGGAGTATATGTTCCGCAAGAAAAATCCCCCCTGAATCCATTCAAATGGCAGCACGGAGAGCCCCGCGCCCGTGTCGTAAATAACTTCATTAAACGCAGCTTCATCCGTTTCAGCGGAAAGAAGGTAGCAGTCGCCGGTGAGACCTATTCCGAGCATGCCGAAAATACTGAGACCTGCACCTGCAGAGAACCTGTTCTCGCTGTACTGGTCGCATCCGAAGCTGTTCCAGTTCGCGGCCAGACCGTAACCATCCTGCGAGTACTGCACGGATGACCCTGCGGACTTCAGGTCGAAGCCGTAATAGGGCATGCCTGCTGATGCGGTGAGGATAAGCCCCCGGCAGAAGGGGAGCAGGGCCGGATTCATTACAGCTACAGGCGCTGAAAGGTCCTGGACCGCACGGGAGTATGGAAAGAGGTGCAGCGGGTCCCCTGAACCGTATTCAAAGGCCGAGTGCAGTGTCATAGAGATATATATCAGGATGCAGGCAGCCATCAGTCTTTGATGACCACGAGTTTTAGTTTTAAACTTTCGGTCTTCCCTGAATCCGACCCCACTGCCTCCAGGGCAATAAGGTAGATGCCTGTAAGGAGCCTCCCTTTGAACTCGCCCGTGCTGATGTTCAACGTGTAGTAACCCGGCGAGATATCCGCGATGAGTCTGCCTGTGTACACGGGCATGCCTGATGGATTGAATATGCGCAGACGTATGCTGGCCTGCTGGTACATGAAAAGCGTTACCGCGATGGCCCCGCTGCCGCTGCGTGGCCTGTAGGTCAGGGTTTTTTTCATGGCCTTTAGCACGTGCCTTCCTTCAGAACTGTCAGCGGTGATGTTCTCCCTGCCCGGTGTGGAGTAGGGGGTCACAACGAAGTCGTTCAGCGTATTGCTGTCTGCGCAGTCAAGGCGCGAGAGGGTGGAGTAGGAGTTCATGCCGTCACTGCCGGTGAAGGCACAGCAGTCCTGGGTGTTCCCCGATGTGCAGACCTGCCACATTGAAAAACCTGCGGCGGATTTTATGTATGATTCGATGGTGCTGTTTATGGAACCGTCCCTGTTTGAAAAGGCGGCGAAGTCCAGGATGCCGTTGTTTTTCGGGTCATCGTCGCTGTCTATGGCAAGGCAGCAGTCTGTGTTCCAGAGCCCGTAGTTGCTGCAGTAGAGGTCACGGACAGAGTTGCTGTCAAGGTCGCCGCTTGAATCGGTCTCGTCGGCTGTGCCCTGGTCTGTGAAGTGTATTACAGCGAAGCGGTCGTCCCATGGCGTTCCGGGCCTGTCTGTGCCGTAAAGTGTAACAGGGGAGTCTGCGATTTTTTCATTGGTGCCGTAGTACATGGTAACAAGGAGCTGCGAGATGTCCATGGAGACAACATCAGGCGTGAGCTTTACCTCTACCCAGTCCGACGGCCCGCCCGTGGATATTTCGTTTAAAAGTATTCCCCCCGTGAGGGGGGGAACAGTAAAGATAAGGAGGCACAAAATCACGATGTTTTTTATCAAGGAGTAACCTATGGTTAGCCAGAATTGCTATTAATACGAACGGGGGATGGGAAAATGAAAAAATTTTATGAATTTTTTTTCTGAATTTGAATTTTTTTTGCGGATTTACTTTTCATAAACTCCCGGCGGCAGGGAGTTACTTATAGCGGCAGGGCTAATACTGCAGGTCCAGAAACCTTATGAAATCATTTTTGCCCCTTGCCCCCGAAATGTCCCTGCGGTTCATGTCGTCGCAGTCCATCTCAAGGAGTGCATCTGTCTCGCGGAGGTATATCCACTTTTTATTGTCAAGGATGAAACCCTTGGCTGCTCCGTCGCGCCATGAACTCAGGAAAAGAGAGAGCCTGTAGTCCTCAGCGAACATGGACTGCCCGTCCACACCAGCCGGCAGGGTGAGGCCCAGCATGTCTGCGATTGTGGGGTAGACGTCGAGGATTGTACCCGAATTAACCGACACTTCTGACCTGAACGAGGAATGCCTTATGATGAAGGGCACGCTGATCTCTGTGTTGTACAAAGAGAAGCTGTGTTTCACGTAACCCTCCTCGCCGAAAGATTCACCGTGGTCGCCGACGATTACGAAGAGTGTATTGCTGTCGCGCGCGGACATCATTTCTATGATACGGTCGATGACGTAGAGCTCGTAATCGATGCAGTTTTTGTAGCGCCCCTGCTGCGTTTCGTTGTCGAAGCGGTTAAACCTGCCGGGTTCAGGATTGAAATAGGGGGAATGGGTTGATGAGAATCCCACAAAAAAAAGGGAGGGCCCCGTTGTCTTCTCCCTGGTTCTGCTTACAGCGTATATGAGCGCGGCGTCGTCAACTCCCCAGTCAAAGGATTTGTAGTGTATGCCGGTGGCCGGGTCAATGGCAGAGAGGAGCCCCTCCTTCTCGGTGATTGACATGCTGAAGCCCTCGAGCATGGAGTCAAGGCCCTCGAAATGCGTGGGGCCTGAGTATATGAAGAATGTGCTGTATCCCCTTTCGCGCAGCAGCGAGGGGAGGGAGTTGCGGGTTTCAGTCTCGCCGGGCTCCATCCTTCTCCTGTAGTCGCCGTAGTTTCCTGTCAGCAGGGAGTAGATCGAGATCGAGGTGTGGGGCGTGGGCACGAAAAAATTTTTTGCCCGCGCGACAGATGACCTGTCCGAAAGAAAGCGCGATCCTGAAACATCAAAGCTTTCAGCGTTGACCCCCTCCAGTATAAAAATTACTATGTCAGGGCTGGATGTTATGTTGTAGCCGTACCTTGACCTGAACCCGGTAGTGTCTCTGTGCTTTTTCCTTGCGGCAGAGCTGAAGTTTATCCCCCTGAAATTATCCTCTCCTGACGCAGGGCCTGCTGTTGAGCCTGCAATGATAAAAATGCATGTAACTGAGGCAAATAGCAGGATGTATGCCGCAGGGAATTTCTCCGGCAGCACCGGGTTTATCATCTCTTTAAGGCGCGGGCTCTTTATGAAATATATGCCGATGCAAGCGGCAGGGAGTGTCACGAAATAGATGGCAGCGGGGATTGAACCGAGGGCTGCAGGTATTTCAGGTGAGAGCATGCCGATATTTTCAATGAAATAAAGCACAAGGCCGGGCGAGGTTTCTGTTTTAAAAAGTATATGCACACCCGATGCGGTGAAGATCTTCAGAATGTTGATGATGAGAAAGGCATACAAGAGGGGGTTCAGGCAATCGCGGCCAGGTTTATGGCGCAGGAAGTTGTATAGTACAACAGCTGTTAAAAGTGTAATGATGTGGAATGGGCTCATGATCGCAGTAAAGAGCGGTGAGCCCGATGCCAGGGCCGCAGTAAATGATGCGGCAAAGACCAGGACTGATAGCGGGACAAATTCCCTGAGTTCATATTCATGTAAAGGCTTCATAGTTTCTATTCGATCCTGAAGTTGGTTATGTTTATGACACGTTTCTCCATGAACAGGGTGATTCTATGGCTGCCCCGTTTTAATGGAAGTGTTTTTTCAAAATTCCCGTTAAAGGGGACCCTGTCCCCGTCATCGATGCTGAAAAAATATTTCGCCGATGTATCTTTTCCAGCGGTAATTTTTACGGGTATCTCCTGTGCCGAGGCAGGGAGTTGCGGGTCAATGATAAATGTCTCGCCGTTTACAGGGGAGATAATCCGCGGCCCGGACTGCCCGCTCTCCATGTTGCCTGTCCCCTGGCCGTCACCTGAACATGCGGTGCACACCGGGCCCGTCTCCTCGTTCCCCTCAACCAGTTCTGTCGAGTAGTTGCAGTACCTTCCGGCCGGAAGGCCCGTGGCGCGGCAGAAACGCACGCGGCTGTATTTATCAGGGTACGTGAAGCAGGGCCTCTCCCTGTCAGTGACAAGGCGCATGACCTGGTGAAAGATGCGGCCCGCTCCCCATCCCCCGCTCACGCTGTTCATCATCTTCCCTGAAAAGTTGCCGGTCCATACGCCAACCAGGTAATTTTTTGTGAAGCCTATGGTCCATGCGTCCCTGAAGTCCTTGGAGGTACCGGTCTTTACGGCAACGTCAAATGGAAACTCAAGAAAGTTCCTGCTGCCGAAAGCCCGGCTCCTTGCCTGGTTGTCAGAGAGTATATCTATAAGCCTGAGGGATGTAATTTCAGTGAACAGCTCCTCCTCCGCGCCGAAGATTATATCATCGCCGTCTGAATCAGTTCCGATGTAGAGGGGGAACATGGTGCCGTTGCATGCGATCGCAGAGTATGCAACGCATAGCTGCAGCAGGGACGCGCCGCCGCTCCCCAGGGCAAGTCCGGGGCCGTAAAAGGCGGGCCCCATGTCCATGTGGCTGAAGCCGGCTTTTTTCAGGAAGCTGTAAAAAACATCCACACCGACCCGGTCAATCATGTAGACAGCTGGTATGTTCCTGGAACAGGCAAGTGCCTCCCTCAGCGTTACCGGCCCCCAGTACTTAAGATCGTTGTTAAGGGGGGAATAGGACTCGCCGTTTCCCGTACCGATCGTGAGCGGAGTGTCACTGATTATGCTCCATGGCCTGAAATGCGCGGTGTCCATGGCGAGACCGTATAACAATGGTTTGAGCGTGCTCCCGGCTGAACGTACCGTGAGGCAGCCGTTAACCTGGCCCGAATCAGGGCCGTAGAAGTTTTCCGATCCGACCATTGCAAGAAGCTCGGTCCTTCCCTTTTTTCCCTGCGGCAGTTTAAGAACAATGACCGCGCTGTTTTCCACGTCGTATTCCCTGAGAAAGTTAAGCTCGGAGTTTATAATGCCGGTAATTTTTTCATTTATGTTTTCTGAAATGGCAGTGCGGATTTCTCCGTATTCCCTGCCGGATGCTGATTTTACAAAATACTCAAAGTGCCGGGTTGCGGAGGAGGTGTCTGTGTAGAAATAGCCGTTCCTCCTGTATATGGCCTCCTCGATGGAGGATGTGTCGACTGCATCACGGTCCCACATCTTTTTCATGAAACGCGCGTAGCGCAGCCTGAATTTTTCGCGCGGGGCCTGGTTCTGGCGTATGAGCACAACAAGGGCGCCGCACTCCTCTGTTGAAATGAAGCGTATATCGCGGCCGAAGATTTTTACTGACGCGGCAGGGAGGCCTTTCGTGTTAAATCTCATGGGTACCCTGTTCAGGTAGAGTTCAAGAATCTCTTTTTTTGAACAGTGAAGCTCAAATTTCACCGCAAGTGCTATTTCAAAGATTTTTCTGAGCAGGACATTTTCAGGAAGCACATCGGCATATGCAATCCTCACCGCCTGCTGCGTGATTGTCGAGCCGCCCGAAACAATGTGCAGGCCCCTGATATTCTGCCACGCGGCGCGTGCTATGGCAATCAGATCGAATCCCGGATGAAAATAGAACCTGCGGTCTTCGGCCTTAACGACCGAATCTTTGACAAAGCCGGGGAACTCATTTATGCCTATCCAGAGCGAATAGCTTGAATCCACGGGCTCGTTGAACTGTCTGAGCAGCGTACCCTCTTTTGAAATGATGCGAAGCGAAGTTCCGGGCCTGAGCCTGTGGGATGACACCGGCAGTGCAAGGAAAACGATTACTGCAAGGGCAGCGGTACAGGCTGCGGCCCTTCTCCTGTTCGCAGTGGCCCATGCCAGTATGAGTAAAATTTTTTCTTTCATGGTAGTTTTCTGTCATGAACTCCGGCAGTTTCCGGGATGGAAATTGCCGGCAGCCCGGCCTTTATTTAACGCTGACTTTGCCCGAGCCCGTGCGCCCGAAGATCTCAGGCTCGTACATGAGCTTCGAACTGGCCGCAGGCGTGTAGGATTCGCCCTTCACGATGGGACGTATAAGGTAGGTGTATTCGTGAAGTCCTGCCGAGAGGTAATCCTCGAAAATCACCACCCTGTCGTCCCTGTATTCAATGGTAGGCACTGAGTAGTACCACCAGTAGTCATATTCCTTTTCTCCTCCGGTAACATCCTTCGCAAGTGACTGCTGCTCCGTTGCAAAGGCCGTGTTTATGATCTCAACGTTTGAAGAAAGGGGATCAACGATTACCGCGTTAAAATAGGGTTTGGGATTCACCACCAGCACCCTGCACATGTAGATGTTCCCCCTTTCAAGAGGCCCTTTTACTTCGGTGCCGTAAGGGTTCCTGTCGCTCGCGGTGGAGAGATCGTACACCATCCGCCTGATCTCTATGCCCTCATCCCTGGGCTTCACGTCGGGAATGACCGGGAAGTACTGCAGCGAGGCAGTGTAGTAGAGACGGCCCGCACCCTTGTTCATTGTGAATTCAAGGGGATACATGACGCCGCTGCTGCCAATGCTGTACATCTGGTCAAAGCTCATTGTGCCTGAGAATACATCAATGGCATCGGGCTTGAAAGTATGGGTGAAGGCCTCCTTTGAGTTGATGAGAACGCGGGCGACAAGGTCGGCGGAACCGCTTTTTTCGTATAACGCGTGATATTCTGCCAGCGCCAGGGCCAGGAAGGCGATGCTGTGTGAGTCCTCCCAGTACGAGTGCTCCTTCGATGCTATGATGTAATTGACTATGCCCGGTATGAGCGGGTTCTCCCTGTCGAGCCTCATGAAGCACGTGAGTATTACTCCAAGGGTCGAGCCCGATGAATAGAAGGCCTTGTCGCATGAACCTGGTTCTTCATCCCTGAAACTTACCTTCCTCGTTGTGATCTCCATGCTGTTTTTAAAGGCATCAACGATCTCTTTAATGTCTTTGTCGTCGGAATATTTTTTTACATTTCTCTGTTTAGCAAGGGAGAGTGCAAGGAGTCCCTTTGCCCTGGTTGAAAGGTGTTTTTTATTTTCAAGAAGCATGACAGAGAGCGATGTATCCCTGTCGCCGTTCATGGCAAAGGTGTAGTTTATGAGTGAGATGGTTTCCAGCACATAGCTGTAGCCGTCCTTAACAGGCCTCGCCAGGTATTTGCGTATGTAACCAACAGCCTTATCCATCACTTCGCTGTCTACGGTGTACCCGTTGTTCTTTGCATTCACCAGAATGAATAAAACATATGCAGTCAGGTACGGGTTGCTGTACTCACCGTACGTGGTCTTCTTCCATAACCTGAACCCTCCGTCCGCGCACTGGAAGTCCCTGATCTCACCCAGGAAGAGCTTCTCTATGGTTCCGAAATCATACCCTTCCCCTTCTGGCGGCCTGAACGAGAATCCGGCCAGCAGTTTACCCGCTGACATGGTCAGCAGGAACGCGGAACCCCTCTGCTCGCAGCACATGTATGGAGAGCTTTTATAAAATCCGAAAGCCCTGTCAAGCCCCACCAGCGCAGTGGAGGAGAGCTGTATGTAAAGCCCGCCGAGCTGCGGGAGCACCTCCTTCTCTGAGGGGAAGACGATCTGTTCCGAATAACTGTCGTTTGTAAAACCGGTTACGGTGAATGCCTCCTCTATGGGGTGCTCAAGTACCGGGAACTCGTAAAAGAGCCTGTCTTTGACGTTTTTTTCGGTGAATCCCGCATCGGTGAATGTTTTCATCTTAACCGGAGTGGCCGTAATGTAACCCTTGACCTTTATGGATGTGTCGATTCCTTTTTTACCGCTGCGCAGTTCGCTGATTATTCTGCCGTTTATCCCGGCGTATTTTTTGTTGTTCAGCGTCACGGGGAAGAGCGCCTCCTTTGCCTCTCCCGGTTTCAGGTAGAGGACCTTTCCTTCCGAGGGGGCATTGAGCAGGTCTGACTCAAGCGTTACTTTGAAGTCGCCCGCGATGCCTGTCTGGTTGATCACCACTGCGCCAATCTGCAGCCTGTCGCCTACGCGGATAAAGCGCGGGACGCTCTTCTGGACGACAAGCGCCTTCCTGACCCTGAACTCCTTTTTGTACTCGCTGAACCTGTCGCCCGCAGCAACCACTGCCATGATCCTGAAGGTGGTCAGGTTGTCCGGAAGCCTGAACTCGACCTCGGCGTAACCCTTATCGTTGGTCTTAATGTCGGGCTTCCAGTAGGCGGTGTAGCGTATGTCACGCCTTGTGCCGTCCTCATCCTTCAGGTCAAAGCCGCCGCCTCCATCGCCCTCGCCGCCGTAGCCGTCATCGTCACCGCCGGGGCTCGCGCCCTTCATGGAATACTTCAGCTGCCTGATAATCATGGTCATGTTCTGGAACATCCTGACGCCAAGGGGCCATGAGCCGTAGAAGGCATCGACCGGGTCGCTGTACATGTAGTTTATGAGGTCAAGCACCCCCCTGTCCGCAACCGAGAGGGCAATCTCTGCGTTGGGTTCGGAGTAAATTTTAAGTTTTATGTTATCGCCAGGGCCGTAGCTCTCCTTGTCTGTAACGACCTTCATCTTGGCGGACTTTGACTTTGTGTTCACCGTGATGGTTTTTATTCCGGCCTTGAACCTGGGGCACCCAAGGTCGTTATCCTCGAAATTTTTGCGCTCCTCATCAGTGACGTTCCCCTCGAGCTTCACGCGGGGCCGCACCAGCATCACACTGAAGTAGACATTGGGCAGGTACTCCTTTTTGATCGGTACTATGATCGGTGAACCGCTGCCGTCCAGCTCAACGATCTTCTGCCAGAAGATTGATTCGCGCTCCAGAGTGATTATAGCCTTGCACTTCTTGTATGGCGACTGTATGAGTATCCTGGCTTCGTCGCCGGGATCGTACGAGGCCTTGTCTGTTATTATTGTAATGGAATCATCGTTGTTGTAACTCCAGGAGCCGTACTCACTGCCGTAGGCGTAGAACCCGGCACGGGCGTATGACCCGCCTGCCGCATCCTGTACAGTGATGGTATAGGTCCCAGGATCGCCCGGTGTATAGGTGATCGTTTCAGGATCGCCCGACAGGGTGATCTTTTTCGTATAGACCAGTTTTTTAACAAGGGTATTTTTCTGCTGGAGAGAGCCGTCGGGCCCCTTGGTTTTCACAGACTTCCATTCGTTCCTTATTATGCGCACGACCGCTTTTTTGTCGGATACCTTTTCACCCTTGTTGGAGACCGCAACTACATCAAACCTGAAAGACTTTTTGCACCCCTGGTACGTGTTATACGGTTTTATGCCGATCAGGAATGTGCCTGGAAATACTGAGAATGAACCGGTCTTTGTTACGGATTTCTTGTCCACGTCTTTTACCGTGGCTTCGACCGTAATGTCGTATGGATCGTTCAGGATATATTTTTTGTCCGGGTCGCTGGTCTTCTCCTCTGTCGGCAGGGGTTTCAGGTTCACATCAAAGGTGTAAAGCCCGCCTGCACCCGTAGTCCCCTCGCCGCCGGAATAGTACCCCGTTCCTGATGAAGTCTCTTCATTGAACCAGTAGAGGTTATCGCCGAAGGTGTAGCCGGCGTACCTGTCAAAATATACGCTCTTCTTACTCCTCGACATGCTGTATTTCACAGGTGCGCCGCCCATGGGAGCGCCGAACAAGTACTGCCCGTCAATGGAGAGCTTCAGGTTTTCTCCTGCCCTGGCGTCCTTCATGCCTTTTATGTCAACGGTGAACGAAACAGGCCTGAACTCCTCCACCTGGAATGTGTCATATATATAACTGTAATTGCTGGAATTCCTTTTTATCCCCACGCTGTAATGTCCAAGGGGTGAATCAGCGGGGATTTTGTAGCTCCCCCATACTCCCCCGTTTGCCGATGAGGTACACTGCACCTCCATGACGTTCTTGCCCGATGAATCTGTTACCTGCAGCGTCACGGGTTCGCCTGCAAGGGGAGAGAGCTTTCCCTCCTCCCTCTTTGTGAGGATGCACTTGAAGAATACCTCGTCGCCCGGCCTGTAGAGCTTCCTGTCAAAAACAAACTGCCCCCTGATTACCGGGTCAACCGCATCTTCGCTGTAATATGCAAGGCTCGACATGTATATGTAGTTGTCACTTGTTGTGAGGAATGTCTTGTCTCCGCCGGACTCTTCAGCGCAGAATATGGCCCTGTCGTAAATTCCGGGCTCCTTCTTTTTTATGAGGCAGAAACCGTTTCCGTCCGTAACGCCGCTCCCGATCATGCTGACCGTGTCATAGACTGAAACCTTGACCCCCTTCTTCGCCGCACCCGTAGCGAAGGAGGTGACCCATGCGTAGACGTTCCAGTAGTCCTCCTTGACCGACATGGCAAGGTTGGTTGACTGGACTACCTGGCCCGTCGAACGGTTCTGGAATGCCCGGTGGTCCCCGGCGTACACATCCGCGCTGAAGATCAGCCCTATCCAGCCGTACTTTTTCTGCGACAGGTAAGGTGCCAGATCATAGCCCAGGACAGCGGACTGGTTTTTTTGAAGGCCGGTCTTCCATTCCAGGCTCGTCATGTCGAGGGTGGAGAATATGCTGTTATTGTAAGGGTCCTTCATCTCCTTCTGAACATCCTTGATTGTTATGTTTCCAACGCTGACCTTGAAATCGCCGATGCCGGTTACATCAACCGGAATCCTGTGCCCGGCCTCCGCCTCGAGGACGCTCCTCCAGCTGTCCATGTAATACTCCGGGTAGCAGTCGGGAATGGTTATTGCGAAGTCGCGTTTTTCCTGCAGCCGGTTGCCGTGGATATCGGCAACGGGCATGACTGTTATGTTGTATGTGGTGCCTGGCTTTATGTTCCAGCTCCTCAGGTAGATGCTCTTTGAGTTGTATGATGGATAATATGCAATTCCGGGGTCGGGTGAAAATTTAATGGAGTTCATGACGTCCGCGGGATTCACCTCGTTGGTAAACTCGAGCCTCATGCTCCAGTCGTCCTGGAAATAGTCGGCTTTATTGTACAGGGTCACATCAAGCGGGCCGTGTGCCCTGTATGTAAAGTCCACATCGTTCGTAAGGATGGCTATGTTTCCCTCGGAGTTCAGCCCTTCGCGGATAGTTATCTTCACCTCAGAGTCGCAGCTGAACTTTCCGTCCACGCTGATCTGGATGTATTTTGAACCTTCTGGATTTTTGATTTCAAAATCTTTCAGTTTTTCACTCTCGCTGCGGCCTTCGTCGTAGTCGCCGTAATATGAGCCATAGACGTTTTTCTCTGCATGGGAGAGCCTGTATTTCATTTTTTTCCCGTCACAGGTGATTGAGAGATGCTTCGACAGGTCTGCTGTTGTCACAGGGAAACTGAAGTTCAGCTGAAAGGCCTGGTCGTAATTTATGGTATCACTCCTGCCGGGATAGGGGTATGCATTAATACTGAGTTCGGGTGTGGGTACGGCGAATTCGAATACATAATCTTCGGCGAGCTTTTTGCCGTTCAGCGATTTGCTGCCGGCAGGGATTTTTACCTGGTACGATGTCCCGGGGGCCCACCATTCATCGGGGATGAATGAACAGATCCTGCTCCCGTACCACCTGTATTTTCCTTTAACCGCGGGCTTGACTGTGAACGCCCCTTTTGTCTCCTGCTCCAGCGTGGCCAGGGGCACCATGGGATGGTTGAACACCACGTATATCTCTTTCCTGATTTCAGCGTAGGTGAGGTCGCCCTGGGGTGTTGCCTGCATTATAACCAGTTCATTGTCATTCGCTCCAGCAGGTTCTTCGTAACTTGACTGGTCCAGGGTGTATGGGCTGTCGCTCCCCCTGTCAATGTCCCCGTTTTTACTGCCGGTTTTATCTTTGTCATCGCATGATCCGTAAAGGGCAATGGAGAGGAGTGCCACAGCAGATACTCTTATTATGGCAGCAGTTTTTTTTCTCATGGAATCTGAAAGGGTCATGGGTGGACCTCCGCTTTCTGTTTTAAAATAGATGAGCCGCTTCCTGGAATACCATTCATAAATTGATATTCCACAGTTGCTATGTTCTCCGCCCGCCATAGGCGGGCGGAGAACATATAATCAGGTGTAAATCCATTTTATGAATGGTATAATATATAAATAAAGTATTGCTTTATCGAGTAGAACGTATGGCGGGATTTTCTGCAAGCACTTTTATATCGCCAGAAAGATAATTGTTATTCCTCAAGATTCTGCTCGGTAGATGCAATGACGAATTTACCGTGCCTGACATTTTTTGTCGAGAGGATCATCTCGGCCAGGGATTTTATTGTTCCGGCCCTGCCGCGGAGTATTATTACCTCCAGGCAGTTGTGCTGGTCAAGGTGAATGTGCGTTGTTGAGACGATGTTCCTGAAGTAGTCATGCTGCAGGGAATTAAGCTTGTCTGTGATATCTCCGTGATGGTGGTTGTATATCATGGTAAGGGTGCCGAAGGCTTCGGCCTCGGGGTCTTCAACCTGTTGCGCAACGAGCGTGTCCCTGATCAGGTCGCGGATTGCCTCGGACCTGTTTACGTAGCCCTTAACTGTTATGAGCTCATCAAACCTTGTGAGGAGCTTCTCCTCGATTGAAACGCCGAACCTTACAATATTCCTCTCGATCATGCCGCAAACCCCGGGATTTAGTTGTTTCAATAATAAAAAAGTGTTTCCCGTATGTCAAGGCTATATAATATTTGACTTTAAGCGACATATTCATGCAGGTATTCATGAAGACCTGCCACGCAGGGTAACAGCCCGCCCGATGGAGTCAATTTTTGGAAAACAACGATGCTTATGAGGCCATAGCCGAAGCCTATGATTACATGCTGCGACACGTTGACTACGACCTGTGGTACAGGTTTATCAGCGGCGTCATGATCTATTTTGTAGACAACCCGCGCACCGTGCTCGAGCTGGGCTGCGGTACCGGCAGGTTCGGGGCCAAGTTTTCGGCCGACGATTTTTCAATCTACGGGATCGACAGGTCCATGCGCATGCTGCAGGTGGCCAAGACCAGGGCCTTCAGGCATTTCAGGATAATCTGTTCTGACATAAGGAATTTCGCCCTGAGCCGCACAGTGGATTTCATCTTCTGCGTCCATGACACGATGAATTACCTCCGTGACCCTGCGGATATCAGGAAGACGCTTCAATGCGTTAAAAGGTGCATGCATAAAAAAAGCGTGTTCATGTTTGACATCACGACCGAACATAATATCGACAGGTTTTTCGACAACAGGACATCCTTCTACAAGACCGGCGGCAAAAACATTTCATGGAGCAACACCTATGACCGGGAGAAGAAGCTGATCCGTTCCAACTTTGTTGTTGACCTTAAAAACGGCGAAAGGCTTACAGAGGAACACTTGCAGCGCATATATACCATAGACGAGATAAGCGAAATCCTCCAGGATGAGGGATTTGACATCATAACTATCGGCAGCGACTACACCCTGGAGTACCCCGGCCCCGAAACCGTCATGATAAACTTTGTCACCAAGAGGCTTGACTGATGGATGTACTCCTCTATTTTGCAGGTCTGGTTATCGGCGTAACAGTTTTTTTATACATATACTCAACCGTCAACTCCGCGAAGGAGAAACTCGCAGCCGGTAAAAATCCGGAAGAGCCCCTGCCCTCTGAGAGCATAGAGCCCGGCACCATCGCCTTCCGTAAAAGGCCCGCGCTCCCTCCGGGAACAAGGATCTGCCCCATGTGCGGATCTGCCCTGACGAAATTCGAGGGGCTCTACGCCTCAAGGATCGACATGGCCAACAGCAGCAAGATCATGATAATGGGATGCAGGTACTGCTACAAAGACGATGCAGACACTGAAAGGCCTGTTAAAACAATGTTGTAGCCGTGTACTATTTTATTTGACAAATCAGGTCATGGCATCCGGTTCGCTGCATGAAACGGTTGCACCGCATACTGATGCAGCCAATGGGCAGTTGTCCCATAATATGGTAATATTTCAGCAGACTGTAGGTATATGAAACGTAATTGTTGAAATCTAATTTTAATGTAAAAAATTGTTGACTACAAAATTAACACGTGTTAGACTAAAGCCATCAAAGCCATCAAAGCCATCAAAGCCATCAAAGCCATCAAAGCCATCAAAGCCATCAAAGCTCGTTTTGTTTAATTGTAGCTGTTAGACGGACAGGTGGCAGGTTACATTGAGTGTTTTGATAAACGCCGTTTTATTTCAAAAAAATATTGGAGGTTTATTATGAGTAACACGAAGAATTCTCACTCTGTTAAATTAACAATTATTTCTCTAATAGGCATAATATTGCTTTCCGGCTGTGGTAGATTTGTATCGGGCAATCTCAGAGAAAGCCCCTATACATTTGACAAGAAAAGTGAAAAAAAATATTCTATAACAGTTATTGGTGTTTCATCCGCGGTACATTATAAAGATTATAATCAAAGAGATTTTTCACGTACTTACGAGGGGAGTGGTATACATATAAAAAATGTTGCATATTATTATAAATACTCATACCCGGGTTCTGATTTACTTTCTGAATTAGAATCTTCTGGTTACTTTAGTGATATATGGTATTTGAATAATAATTATTACTGTCATTACGAAAAAGATTCACCAGATAAGATTGAATTAAAAAAGGATTCTGATGGAAATATTTCCGAGAAAGAAATATTCAGCAAGTGCAAAACTGATTATATATTGTTAGTGGGTGATGTGCATAATACTCTCCCTCTGCGCAGTTCTTATGTGTATAATAGTAGTGAAGGGAAAGCATGGACCAGGGATTTTGATATATTATCAATTCTTAGCTTACCATTCAATATTGCAACTCTGAGCATAATTCCTGGCAGTACATCAATTGAAACATTTACTGATTATGCGATTTTAAAAGCGGATGGTACATGTATAGGGGATGGTGAAATAAGGAATGATGGCAGGGATTATATGTCATGCATGTTAAGCCCGTTTTATCTTTTTGCAGGTGAGACGTACTCCCAGGGTAATTCCGATTCATATATTACCGGTAAAACATCGGTTGTCCAGGCTAATATCACCGTAAAAAAAGTTGTTGATCACATTGAGCAAAATAATAAATAATTTTTTGCTCATTCCTGCGGATATGGGATAATAACTCATAAGGCGTAGAGAAGGAGACTTTTATGTGTGGCTTGTTTTAATACGAGCAGTACCTGTATAAACAATATAATTGAGAATTATATTTTGGAGGAAAAATGAAAACGAAAAATTTTGGTAAATTATTCGTAGGGATTCTTTTATTTATATTCTTTGTTGGATGTTCAAATCCTTATCTAAAACAAAGGCATATTGCGGAAGTACAAAAGAAAAAAATTGGAGGCACATTTCTCATTCATAAAAATCCCAAGGTTGGTGATTATGCGGTCTATAGGGTCGTAAATATAACAAAAGAAAAAAGTAATGGAGAAGAATTGGAATATCATATTATTACACACGAAAAATATGAGATTAATCAAGTTAATGAATATGAGATTATAATACGTAAATCATACCTGTCAAAGCAAGTGAAGTTCTTCAAAAATGGTGAAGAAACTGATTATGAATTTGGGCGTGTGACAATCGGAAATAGATTAAATTCTGTAGATTACTACAAAATAAATTCAGCAGGTCAGATTATGGGTGTAAGAAATTTTAATATTGAATATGGAACATATGTACAATATGGCGTGGCAGAAGAAGGTAAAAATGGTTTTATTAAATATGGCCCGGAACAAAAATCAAAAGACATTACTATTGGTATTGGTAAGTTTCAGGTTAAATCGGTTTCAGCTAAATATCCAATAAGTGATTATGAGACATGGAATTCAGAAGGTTCGAGGGGTCTTACTAAAACAAATGGAGAATTCAATACTGTAGTATATTGCAATGAAAAAGTAAAATTTAGAAAAATTTTCTCTGAATCGTCTTCAAATTATGAACAAGTTTCGGCTTGGGAGTATTTAGTAGCTGGTTATTGGCAGCAAGATGCAATATATGTGAGCTCTGAAAGTGTAATAACTGAAGAACTAATTGAACAGGGATAAATTTTAATATATGTTCCACGTATCAGACATGTTGCCAGATCAGATACGTGGAACCGGTTTTTTTACCTCAGTACGAGCTGCATTCTGTTCAGTGCAAGTGTTTCGATGAACTCAAGAGAAGCATGAAGAATAATATTTCATGAACCGTGAGCAGCGCAGATTACTACAGGTGTTTAATAATCTCACTCTATTGTTCTGAACAGTAATTTTATTTCGCGGCCATGCCGCCATCCAGGGGAATGATAGCGCCTGTCATGAAATCTGACGCTGCAGAAGACAGGTACACGGTGAGCCCCTTGATATCGTCCGCTTCGCCTGCCTTGCGCAGAGGAATAACTCCAAGCATTGCGTTGAGCATGTTCTCCATTCCAGGTTTGAAAACGTATCCCATCATGTCTGTGTGGAAGAATCCCGGTGCGATGCAGTTTACATAAATTTTATGGTCGGCAAGCTTTACTGCCAGGTTCTTTGTGAGGACCTCGATCGCTGCTTTGGACGAGTTGTATGCCACAGCAGGGTGCGCGATTTCAAGCGATCCCCTTGAGCCGAAGATAGAGGAAACGTTGATGATTTTTCCGCCGCCCTGGGCCTTCATTATGTTGGCAACCTTCTGTGTTAAAATCCATACACCACGGACGTTTACGTTGAAAATCTTGTCCCATCCGTCCAGCGGGAAATCAAGAGTGGGCGCACCCCAGGTAACTCCTGAATTGTTTATTAGTATATCAATCTTTCCGAATTCCTTCATTGTCGCGTCAACGAGTTTATCAACATCCTCCTTGACTCCCAGGTCGCATTTTACCGCGAGATATTTGATCCCGTGTGCGTCAGCGAGTTTTTTCCCTGTCTCTTCGCAGTTTTCAACCTTTCTTGAAGCAAGAACCAGGTTTGCACCCGCCTCTGCCAGCCCCTCTGCCATAAACTGGCCCATGCCCCTGCCGCCGCCTGTAACTATGGCAACTTTTCCTGACAGGTTAAACATATCCATAACCTTCATAATCTGATCCCCCTTTATTATTAAGCCGGCCTTCCCGGCGCTTGTGAGCCGGCTATTGCATCGAACTTTACTTTACGCGGGCCTCAAGTCAATCCGTTTTATTAAAAAACAGCCGGCAGTTTTTTTATTTACTTGCGCGCAGGGAACAATGCTTATATTATAAGTGCGAGGCTTGATATGAAAGACCGGGAATACAGAAATCCAGCTCCTACCGTAGACATATTAATTGAAACAGAAGATGACGGCATAAAGGGCATTGTGCTCATAAGGAGGAAAAACCCTCCATACGGCTGGGCAATACCGGGCGGATTCGTGGACTACGGAGAGACCCTGGAACAGGCGGCTGTGCGTGAGGCCCTTGAGGAGACATCCCTCAATGTGGAGCTGGTTCGCCAGTTTCACACCTATTCAGACCCGTCAAGGGACCCGCGGCTGCACACCATCTCGACCGTATTTATAGCAAGGGCCTCTGGAAAGCCGGTTGGCATGGACGACGCTGCCGAAGCCGGGATTTACACCAGGGACGACCTGCCGGGTGAGATCGCCTTTGACCACGGTGCCATACTCGACGATTATTTTTCGGGAAAATACTGATTAGGAGGAACCAGATGCCCCTTTCAAAGTTTATGCTCAGGGCCGCAAGGATCACCCTCGATGCAGTATTCAAGGCATCAGCCGCAGACATAAGGGTACATGATACAGAAAGGATCCCCGCTGCCAGCGTGATTTATGTGGTTAACCATTTCACCAGGATGGAGACCGCGTTCCTGCCCTACATTATTCACAAGTACACAAAAAAGTACTCCCTTTCACTTGCAGACCATGCATTCTTCAAGGGGAAGCTTGAATCGTTTCTGCAGAAGATGGGCGCGGTTTCAACCAAGGACCCTGACAGGGACAGGATATTCACCAACGCGCTGCTGACCGGTGAAATGTCGCTGATTATCTTTCCCGAAGGGCAGATGATCAAGGACAAGAAGCTCATTGAGAAGGGGAAGTTTCTCGTTTATAACGCGGGGATGAGAAGGCCGCCACACACGGGCGCGGCGACCATTGCGCTCAAGGCCGAGATCATCAGGCAGCTCATAATAAAACTATACCATGAAAAGCGCAATGATGAGATAGAGATATTCATGCAGGCATACGGGCTGCAGAAGAACGACATGGACTCTGTCATTGCCGGGGCAACATACATTGTCCCTGTGAATATAACATACTACCCCATAAGGGCCAGGAACAATACCATAAAGCGCCTTGTTGAGAAATTCACAGGGGAGGTAAAGGGGAGGCTGGCAGAGGAGCTTGAGGTCGAGGGGACCATGCTCACACGCGGAGTTGACATCGACATAAACTTCGGCAGGTCCATAAAGATACAGGAGCACATTAAAAGGACCCCGGTCATTAAGGATATTATAAGGTGCGGGAAGCAGACCTGTTTTAACGAGTTTACCTCAGACAAGACAGTGAAGAAGCTCAGCGTGAAGATCATGCAGGAATACATGCAGTCCATATACAGAATGACCACGGTCAACCATGATCACATCTTCGCCTACATACTCGTATTGTACCTTACGAACACGATTCCCGACTACGACTTCAAGAACAGGGCGTCACTGGCCATAGAGCGCATCAAGGAGCTGAAGATAACATCCTTCCACTCAACACTGCTGAAAAAGAATGAAAACATCAGCGCAGATATATTCCACGAAAAGTATGACAGCTTCATGGAGGAGGCGCTGAAGAACGGCCTCATAAAGATGAAGGGGAATACGATAATCCGGGTGAACAGCAAGTTCACTCCCACATATAACTTTCACAACATCAGGCAGGACAATTTTATCGAGGTGCTCAAGAACGAGATTGAGCCCCTGGGCGAACTCACAGCAATGCTGAGGCGTATAATGATAATGCCCCCCTGGATGGTCAAGCGCATGGTCCATGACACCTTCTCAAAGCTTGACATGAAAATTTTCAAGGCCGACTACAAAAAGTACTACCGCGAGGGTGAGACCCGGCCTGAGAAGAACGGCGCGCCCTTCTTCCTGCACAATGTTTTCAACAAGTACGGCGTAATCCTGGTGCACGGGTACATGGCCGCTCCCGGCGAGATGAGATTGCTTGCGGAAAGGCTTTATGCCGCCGGCTTCTCGGTCTACGGCGTGAGGCTGCGGGGGCACGGGACGACTCCCGAAGACCTGGCGCAGGTCACATGGCAGGACTGGTACGAATCGGTTAACAGGGGTTATGTTGTAATGAAAAATGCCGTGAGTAAAATTGCGGTTGCCGGGTTCTCAACCGGTGCAGGGCTGGCGCTGATGCAGGCCGAGGTCAAGGGCGAGAAGTTCAAGGGCGTGATTTCGATCAATGCGCCGCTCAGGCTTCAGAATATTAAGGCGCAGCTTTCGGGGCCGGTGAATTTTTTTAATACCATTTTAAAAAAATTCAAGATAAACAATGGCAGCATGGAATTTGTTCCAAACCATCCGGACAACCCGGAGATCAATTACAGGCGCAATCCTGTGCATGGCATATATGAACTGGGTAAGCTCATGAAGAAAGTTGAAGAGGATCTGCCACAAATAAAAATCCCCGCCCTCATAATCCAGGCCTCTCATGACCCGGTGGTGAATCCCGAGAGCGCGGATGAAATCTTTGAAAGAATAAACTCTGCGAAAAAGGAACTGGTGAAGATAAACTCTGACCGCCACGGCATAGTAAGGGGTGATGGACTTGACGAGGTCATGGAAAATGTTATTCCATTTTTAAAGAAGATCTTCAGGTGAGGGCTGCAGTACCCCCTGCGGATTTACCGGGTCTGTTAATAAAACAGGCGCCCGCCACCCCCGGATGGGTTCTGCATATTTAATCTGTATGTCATCAACAAACAGCTCAAAAAAACTTCTCATGGCCCCCATGGCCGAAATCACAACCCCCGCATTCAGGCGTTGCGTCAGGAAGTTCAGCAAAGACGTCATTCTCCACACCGAAATGCTCAGCGCGGCTGCAATTGCGACAAACGCCCTGTACAACGAACCATTGCTTCTTAAAAACGAAAACGACGAACCCCTGGTATACCAGCTCCTCGGCAGCGACCCTGAACTCATGGCGCGGTCGTGCACCATGCTCGCAGGCCTGGGCGCCCGTGTGGTTGACATAAACATGGGCTGCTCAGCGCCCGATATACTCAAGAAATGCCAGGGATCAAAACTCCTTGCAGACATGGGTCTTGCGCGGAGCATGGTACGCGGATGCCGCGCAGCCTTTTCCGGCTCGCTCTCTGTGAAGATGCGCAGCGGCTTTGAATCATCTGACCCGGAGTACCTGGAGCGCTTCGCCTTTATGCTTCAGGATGAGGGGGTTGATTACATCACGCTCCACCCGCGCCATGGTAAGCTGGGATTCAGGCGCACGGCTGACTGGCGCATGGTGTCCATGCTCAAGTCAAAGCTCGCGATCCCGGTCAACGGCAACGGCGACATCTGCAGTCCACGTGACGCGGCAGCGCACTTTGCCGAGACGGGCTGTGACGGTATCATGATCGGCAGGTTCGCCGTTCAGCAGCCCTGGATATTCAGGTGCTGCCGCGAGCTTCTTGATGCAGGAAGTTACAGGGTAGAGGTGGACCTGGTGCAGACATACCTCGATGTGATCGAAGACATATCGCGCATGC
>CAYTSF010000006.1:0-10705 GCA_964440335.1 uncultured Leptospirales bacterium | reverse complement strand
GAGGTGGACCTGGTGCAGACATACCTCGATGTGATCGAAGACATATCGCGCATGCTTCCTCCCGAACTGCACAGGAGCAGGCTTCACAGGTTCAGTTTCTATTTTATGAAAAATTTTTATTTTTCGCATGAGCTCTTCAGGAGAATAAGAAATGTTGACAAACCGGAACAGGCAGCGGATATTATGAACGATTACGCAGAGAGAAATCCGCAAGAAAAGATAAAAGTATTTGAGGGGGACTGATTTATGGAATACATGAGGGTCTGGACAGAACTTGAAGTTGAGGATGTGCAGAAGCATATAATCATGGTCGAGGACAAGTATGGGCACTGCCCCGGATGCAAAAAGATCGGGATAGAGCTGAAGGAACTGTCGAAGTGCCCCGGCTGTGGCAGGGAGTTCAAGTACGTTACTTCGAAGGATTCAAGGGGAGGGAAAACCGACATAGTTATGCGGACAAGGAAGAAACTTCCTGAACTGGTATTCGTTGACTACGATGATTACGAGCGCGTAACAGGCAAGAAGAAGGCCGAGAGCCTGTTTAACATATAGTCAACGGACCGCCTTTTAATTTATATGATTCATATGGTCTTGTTAATTATAGCATACATTGCACTGCTATACGGGACAGGTTTTCTGTTAACAGGATTGATCTTCAGCAAAGGATTCAGTTTAGACAGGCAAAAGAATAAAGAGCTGTTCAGAAAGGTAATTTTTTATTCATCAATTTGTGGTATAATTTCATGCAGGATATCCGGCGTTATACTTGGTTCAATAACCAGATTACCGGATGAGCTGATTTTCATTCCGGTATATTTAATTACAGTGATGGCTGTTACATACAGCGTTATCAGGTATTCTAAAAAGACCTGGATTCAATAATTTTTCAGGCGACTACCTGTTGATTTTCTTACGGTCTTCCTCTATGGCCTCAATGTATTTCCTGTAATAGAAGAAGGCCTTGTAGCCGTCTCCCAGGTGTTCATAGATGGTTGCCATGTTATAGAGGGCCTCTATGTACTTCCTGTTCTTTTTGTAGGCGTTGTCGAAGGAATGAAGCGCATCAACATATTTTTCTGAAAAGAGCTGGGCCATGCCCAGGTAGAACCATCCTGAAGCGAAATCCGGGTCAAGTTCAACGCATCTCTGCAGCTGGATGATGGCCGTGCCCATGGTCTCTTTTTTGTACATGTAGACTCGCCCAAGGCCGTAATGCCCCAGGCAGTACCATTCGTTTACCTCAATGGCTTTTTTGAATGATTCCTCGGCCTTTCCGTAATCTCCCTGCGAAACGTACCCCATCCCTTCGTTATAATAATCGGTTGAATTTTTCGCGGCAAATGCGGCTGGCGCGCATAACATGATCAGTGCGGCGATGAGGATTGAGGCCGGGAGCCTCTCAGCGCGCACTGGGTACCATCTTGCGCAGGTTTTCATAGAAGAACCTGTCTATCCCTGAACTGAAAAAGAAACTGATGATAAACAGCACCCAGAGGACAAGGGTCAGCAGGCACAGGAATTTCAGCAGCTTCTCTGCGCCCATGTCGTCGGCCTTGTAAAATATCCGTACAAGGGCAATGGGCCATATAATGAACATGCCTGCAAAGGTAATGGTCAGCACCTCTTTGAGGAAGTCGAGTATGGATACGTACCATGATGCCCTGAAGAGGGCAAAACCGCTTTTCAGTTCAGGGAAGCAGAACCAGATGTAGAAGCCGAATATAAGCGTGGCAACGATCTTCCAGAACACCTCGATCCTGGGCCTGAACCACAAAAGAACCACCGTGATTCCCCAGACGCAAAAGAATAAAAATATTGATTTTATTATGACTATATTGCTATTCATTTCAGTACCATGATTTATTGTTTGAGACAGGGGGTCCGGCGTGCAGACCCGCAGCCCTTGTTATATTATCGAAATTTTTCCATGATTTAAGGTATAAAAAATTATTGGTGTTATGTATAAAGCGCAGGATCAGAAATGATAAAAAAATTCGCAATTATCCCGCTTCTTCTGGCGGTTATTTCATGCTCGCGGAATTTTTACCAGTACGGCAGGCTGGAGATTCATGTTCCGCCCGGGATCAGCATTGACGAAAATGAAATCCTCCAGAGGCTTGCCGCTGTTAAGCTCACGGAGGGGAGCGGTTTTATCCTCAGGGTGACGGTTTACGGCTATTCAGGCGGCGCTGAAATTGTTACGCTCAAGGGGGATGAACTGGCCACAACTACAGGCAGGGCATGGATAAAGGGGATGGTACAGGTGCTTGACGGCGACAGTATTGCCGATGTTTTTTTTATTGAGGTTTCGGGTGACGGAAGGGAAGAGGCGCTCGACAGGTTCTGCGTTGAGGCCATAAACGGAATCAGCGGCCGTAGCCGCTGACTGTCCGGGTTTATTTTCCCGTAGACTTGAAAATGTCTTCGGGGAGGATGCGGTTTTTTTCGTATTCCGCTTTGATGACTTCGCCTGCCGAGGTACGCAGGTCGTTGGCTATGGTGCACCTCCCCTCAAGGAGTACCCCGTTCTGGATAATAAGTTCAGGGGTGCGGATATCGCCGAATACCTTTGCAGTGGGCATGAGCAGCACGCGGGACGTGGCATTTATATTGCCGATGATAAGCCCCTCAACTATAACAGAGACCGCCTCGATGGTAGTTTTTACCCTTCCCTGGGGCCCAATGTAAAGCTGGTCCGCCTTGAGTGTTTTACCTTCGAACCTGCCGTCGATCCTGAGCGAACCGTTTATATTAAATGATCCCGAAAAGAATGATTTTTCACCTATTACATTACTGGATGCGTCGCCTGCCATCTTAACTATTGCCATGATACGGGTCTCCTTCAATTCTGTTGAAACATTATATTTAGAAAATACTGCATATTGTCAATCCGATTTTTTTTATTAAAAGTTCCCTGAAAAAAGAGGGCTTCAGTTTCACTTCGCGGGTTGTTAGGGATGTATTTGAATCAAACCAGGCAACCGTCCTGTTGTGTATGTGCAGGCAGGCATGGCCCCTTACCGTGACTTCCCCTGTATTTGAGGAAAACTGAAAGTGCTGTCCGGAACTACGCATTCATTATCTGTTCCGTCCACCCGGACACGCCATATGCCGTTGTTGTTATAATATACGTATTCGCCAGATGGGTCCCATGCAGGAAAGCAGGTTGCGGCTAATGTAAGAGAGAGAACAGCCTCGGCCCCATCGAGAGCAGTTGTATCTACAGGCGCAATCTCCATAATTGAGTAATAGGAATAGGCTATATACTTGCAGTCAGGGCTGAATGTAAAGCCGTAATTTCCTGACCCTGTACCTGCGGCCCAGCCGCTGACCGGTTTGTAAATTGCCCATCCGGAGCCGTGAAGAACTGAAATCCAACCCTCAGCGGATATGCTGATAAAAAATATATGTCCGCCAAACGTAACACCCGTGTTATCCATCACTGATGTTTTACCTGTTGAAATATCATACCTGTAAAGGGTTACATCTACACCGAAGAGGATTTCTGATCCATCGGGATAAAACGCGGGATTATATATAACTGAACCGGCAGCGGCGGTATATAAAAGCTTTTTATTTTCTCCATCCGAATTCATCAAATACAGGGAATAGATTGAGTTTTTGTATGATATATAAGTGATTGTTTTGCAATCCGTGGACCATGTTGCCTCAGTACATACTCCGTCATCCGATGTATTTGTCAGGGCTTTCTGGTCAGTGCCGTCAGTATTCATGATCCAGATTGTATTGCTGTCTTTGACCGCCACCATCTTCAGTTTTTCATCATATTCCCTGCTGCATGCTGTAAAGAAAAACACGATTAAAAGGGGAATTATATATTCTGAAAATTTCATGGGATACCGCCGGGATCAGATTTTGGCGCTAATGGAAAATGAGTTTCCTCATAATTGTTATAATAACAGAGATGGAAAAAATAAGTCAAGACCTATATTGCTGCCGTTACCAGGTAATTTTTACTCTTTGTGTATCCGTACGGGGTATTTGGTGATCTACAGTCTGCGGGAGACAATTCCCATGATGTTGTAAACGAGCTGTGCTGCCGCGAAGTCCGATACGCGCGAGTCTCCTGACGGTGCCAGTTCAACCACGTCGAATCCCCTGATCTTTTTGTTTTCAGGGATTGAATCAAGCAGCATGAAAAAATTGTGCCACATGATCCCTCCCGGGACCGGGGTGCCGGTGTGGGGGAAGACCGAAGGGTCCAGGCCGTCAACATCTACCGAGATGTATATGTCGTCGGGGAAATCGTCGGGAAGTTCGAGTGAGGTGATCTTTTTCCTGTGCATGGTCGCCGCGTCGCAGTAACGTATGTTGTGCAGTATCCTGTACTCCTGCTCCTCGATGCAGTAGCTCCGCGTCCCGTACTGCACGATCTCGGCGCCCTGTTCGTGGGCGCGTCGCATAACGCATGCATGGGAAAAGTCCGATCCCTCGAATTCGTCGCGCAGGTCTGCGTGCGCGTCAAAGTGTATGACGCCGATGCGGCCGAAGTGTTTTTTCATGGCGCAGATCGGCGCGTATGACACCGTGTGTTCTCCGCCAAGGGTGACCGGTATCTTTTCTGTCTGGAGTATATTTTTTACGGCCTCTTCAACCTCTGCAAGAACGATTGGGCCGCGCGCAGTGCAGTCGATCGCCCCGTGTGTGTATATCCCATGTTCAAGGGGGAGAGATGTTCCGTCGTAGCCTTCGAGCTGCTGCGAAGCGGCAAGTATTGCCGCAGGCCCGCGCGAAGTCCCACGGCCGTATGATACTGTTTTTTCGTACGGTACCGGTATAACATGGAACAGCGATGATTCAGGCGCGGGCCGTCCCCCTTCACTCTCGAGAAAAAAAAGAATCTCCTTCTTCATGAAAGCCTCCCCCTGAAGTCATCGTAGCCGAAACTCCTCCTGTGAAGAACAGTGTCGCTCTCTGAATCGTAATAGTATATGTCAGGCAGCTTGATGCCGTTGAAGGTATTTGTCTTTACCATGGAGTATATGGCCATGTCGGTGAAGACTAGCCTGCTGCCCCGCCTGAGCGGTTCCGGGAATGAGTAGTCGCCCATGATGTCACCTGCAAGGCATGAGAGTCCGCCGATCCTGTAGGTGTAAGGGTGTACGCCCGGTTCTGCGGAGCCGATGATGTGCGGCCTGTATGGCATTTCGATTACGTCGGGCATGTGGGCCGCTGCGGACGTGTCCATGATGGCGATGTTCATGTCGTTCCTGGTAACGTCGAGCACGGTCGATACGAGGAAGCCGGCGTTGAGGGCTACGGCCTCGCCCGGTTCAAGGTAGACCTGAACGTTGTACCTGTTCATGAAGCCGTTCACCAGCGAACATAAAAGTTCTATGTCATAATCGGGCCGTGTTATGTGGTGGCCGCCGCCGAAGTTGACCCACCTGCACTGGTGAAAGTACTGCCCGAAGTTCTTCTCTGCTGCCGCAAGCGTGCGTTCCAGCGCGTCGGAGTTCTTCTGGCACAGGTTGTGAAAGTGCAGGCCCGAAATGTATCCGGGGAGTTCAGGTGGAAAATTATTTTTTGTAATCCCCAGGCGCGAGAAGGATGCGCATGGATCGTATATCTCAATTCCGGTCTCGCGGTGCTCCGGGTTTATGCGCAGCCCGAACTCCTTTGTGTCTGAATGTTTCTTTATCAGTGGAAGAAAGTGCCCGTATTGCGACATTGAGTTGAGCACCAGGTGGTCAGAGAGCTCCAGGCATTCGGCAAAGTCTTTGTCGCTGTAAGCGGCCGCAAAGGAGTGAACCTCGCCGCCGAACTCCTCACGTCCAAGCCTTGCCTCGTGGGGCGAGCTGGCGCAGGTACCGTCAAGGTGCGACGATATAAGCCCGGCAGCGCTGAACATTGCGAAGCCCTTGAGCGCAAGGAGTATCTTCGCGCCGGTGCGGTGGCGCACCGAGTTCAGGATGTCAAGGTTGCGGTTAAGCAGCGCCCTCTCTACAACGAAGCACGGAGTTTCAAACTGCGAAAAGTCCGTCACAGGAATTTCTCCTTCCATGGCAGGCCGTACCTGTTAAGCGCGTCCATGAATGGGTCAGGGTCCATCTGTTCCATGTTGTAAACTCCCTCACCCTTCCACAGGCCGGACATGATCATCATGGCGCCGATCATTGCCGGTACGCCTGTTGTGTATGATATGGCCTGGGACTTAACCTCCGCGTAGCACTCCTCGTGGTCGCAGATGTTATAGACGTAGTATTCCCTCTCTTTGCCGTCCTTCGTGCCCTTCACTACGCAGCCGATGCATGTCTTCCCTTTTGTCAGGGGGCCCAGCGACGCAGGGTCAGGAAGCAGGGCTTTCAGAAACTGCAGGGGTACAATCTCCACGCCGTTAAAGTTCACAGGTTCGATGGATGTCATCCCCACGTTGCCCAGGACTTCAAGGTGCTTCAGGTAATTCTCTGAGAAGCTCATCCAGAACTGGGCCCTCTGTATGGTGGGGATGTGTTTCACCAGGGATTCCAGTTCTTCGTGGTAGAGCCTGTATATTGTGTATGTGCCCACGTTGTCAGGGCACTGGAATGTTTTCTTCATGGACATGGCAGGCGTTTCAACGAACTGTCCGTTCTCCCAGTGCCTGCATGGGGCTGTCACCTCGCGTATGTTTATCTCGGGATTGAAGTTCGTGGCAAAGGGCTGGCCGTGGCTGCCGCCGTTCACGTCAATGATGTCCAGTCCGGTGATAACGTCGAAGTGGTGCTTGAGCGCGTATGCGGTGTAGACGTTTGTCACGCCGGGGTCAAAGCCAGAACCGAGCAGGGCCATGAGCCCGGCCTTTTTAAATTTCTCCTGGTAGTCCCACTGCCAGCCGTAGCAGAACCTTGCCTCGTCGGGCGGCTCGTAGTTGGCTGTGTCAACGTAGTGTACGCCTGTTTCAAGGCACGCGTCCATTATGTGCAGGTCCTGGTAGGGCAGCGCCACGTTGATGATGAGTTCAGGTTTGTAGTCGTTTATGAGGCGTACAAGTTCATGGACGTTATCAGCGTCCACCTTTGCGGTGCGTATGGGACGGCTGATCTGAGACGCGATGTTCTCGCACTTCGACAGGGTGCGGCTGGCAAGGCAAATTTCCTCGAATACTTCCGGGACCTGTGCGCACTTATGCGCCACAACCTGTCCCACTCCGCCTGCACCTATAATCATCACTCTTCCCATGGCACTCCTCCTATTTTTCGTAGTATGTATATCCCCTGAGGCCGTTGTCGTAGGCCTTAACTATCTCCAGGCGTTCATTGACTGTTATCTTTCCTTCGCGTATTGCCTGCTCCGCCATTTCGCGGAAGTCAACCAGCATCTGCCGCGGGTTGTACTCAACGTATGAAAGCACGTCCGCCACGGAGTCGCCCTCGATCTCGCGCACGAAGTCAAACTGACCGTCGGGGTTTATGCGTATGCTCGCCACGTTTGTATCACCGAAGAGGTTATGCAGGTCGCCCAGGGTCTCCTGGTAGGCGCCCACGATGAATATGCCCAGGTAGTATTCGGTCTCCTCGGTAAATTCATGGAGCTGCAGCGTGTGTTTGACGTCGTGCATGTCGATGAAGCTGTCTATCTTTCCGTCACAGTCGCATGTGATGTCAGCGATTACGGCATTGCGCGTCGGTATCTCGCCCAGCCTGTGAATTGGCATTATGGGGAAGAGCTGGTTTATGGCCCAGCTGTCGGGCGCTGACTGGAACACCGAGAAGTTGCCGTAGTAGATGTCGGCTATGGCCAGTTCAATCTCGGAGAGGTCGGGCGGGTACTGCTTCAGTTTTTTCTTTTCATTGGCGATCACGTTCATGATGTACCAGAAGATCGTCTCTGCAAATGAACGTTCGCGCAGGGATATCTTCCCGTGCTTGAATAGCTCGCGCACCTCATCCCTGTAGTAGAGTGCGTCGTTGTAGCACTCCTGTATGTTTTTGAGCGTAAGTGTCTTTAAAATATAGTAAAGGTTTTTCACAAGGTCGTGGGAGTCATCGGGCGGGTTTTCCGGTATCTGGGCCACTTCGAACTTCGCCACGTCGAGCACGTTAAATACTAACACCGAGTAGTATGCAACGGTGGCGCGTCCCGATTCGGTGATGATCGTGGGATGTGTGATGTTCTCCTCGTTCATGGTTGAGAGAACGATCTCTATGAGGTCAACGCAGTACTCGTCTATGGAATAGTTGCGGCTGCTGGTGAAGTTCGTGTTCGAGCCATCATAGTCAACTGCAAGGCCGCCCCCCAGGTCAAGGTAGCCCATGGGCGCCCCCTCCTTCACCAGTCCGGCGTAGATCCTTGTGGCCTCAACCACGGCAGAGCGTATGTCGCGTATGTTTGGTATCTGCGAACCCAGGTGGTAGTGCAGGAGTTTGAGACAGTCCAGCATGTTTCTGTTTTTCAGCAGATCCACCGCTTCAATAACCTGCGTCGTGTTAAGCCCGAATATGCTCCTGTCGCCGCCTGACTCCGTCCAGTGACCACCTGCCTTCGATGAAAGCTTGATCCTGATCCCAAGGTTGGGCTTGACCTTCAGCTTCTCTGACCTCTGCAGTATGAGCTCTATTTCTCCCGGGATCTCAACCACGAAGAAACATTTGAACCCCATCTTCACCGCGTACAGCCCCAGGTCGATGAACTCCTCGTCCTTGTAGCCGTTGCATATGAGGCACGCCTCGCGGTCGCGTAAAATTGAGAGCGCCGCAATGAGCTCGGCCTTGCTCCCAACCTCCAGGCCGTGGTGGTAGCGCTGCCCGAACTTTGCCACCTCCTCGACAACCTGCTGCTGCTGGTTTACCTTGATGGGGTAGACCCCGCGGTACTCGCCCTGGTAGTTCCACTCCTTCATGGCCTTCCTGAACGACTCGTTTATACTTGAAATCTGCGCGTCAAGGATGTTCTCGAAGCGCAGAAGCACGGGCATGTCCAGTCCGCGCTGCCTGAGGCCCGAGATGATGTCCATAATGCTCACACGGGTATCTGACTTAGGGCCGAAGGGGGATATGTTGACTTCGCCGGCAGGGGAAATGTTGAAATATCCTGCACCCCAGCTCTTGATTGCGTAGAGTTCCTCTGATTTTTCGATTGTCCAGCGACCAAGAAGTTCTTTTTTGATCATGCGACCGCCCCCCTTCAGGATAAAATAAACAGGAAACACATTCTCCCGGGAAACGGGAAGGTGAACGAACTTTTTTTTATTCGATCATATTTTACAATAAAAAAAAGGGGAATTCAATCAATTTTTTGCACAGGGGGATTTCACAGCATGGGAATAGAATCATGAACAGAAGAATACAATCCCCAACTGATCGATAAATTGTATGTGACATAATTTTTTACTAAAGCAAAACAATTTCCTGCCGATAAATACAACAGGGAAAATTCAGGCTGCCATGAACATGTTCAAACATGCACATAAACTTTTAGTCCTCATCCTGCTGGCTCTGTTCTCTGCCGGAAAGGCAGGGGCCAATGAATCCGTGGGCCGGCTCGAAAGCCTGAAGCTTGACAAAAATCCCGTACTCAAGTCAATCCGCGACGACGTGAAGCGTACCCTCTACACTGTGAAGAGCAGGCGCACTGTGAGCGACCTCCCCGAACTTAAATTCTATTCATACACCCTGAAGGAGAAAGAGAACTTCTGGATAGTGCTGGCAAAGTGCTCACTCGACATGGATACCCTCATGTCGGTGAACAACCTCACATCGCCATACCAGGTAGGGCCGGGCACCGTGCTTTACATTCCGAACATGCGCGGCGTGATCGTGCCGGGCAGGGAGACAGAGCTTATAAAGCGCATAATGCTCGAAGAAAAAATAGACGTAAAATATATCAAGACCGTGAATAAATGTGACAGGCTTGATAAAAAATATATTTTTATTCCCTGCGGCAAAATATCAAAGCTGGAGAGGTCGCTCTTCCTCGGCACCGCGTTCATGTCGCCGGTCCGTTACGGTAAAAAAACATCGCAGTTCGGGTCGCGCAAAGACCCCTTCAATTCAAAGCGCAGGGAGTTTCACAAGGGTATAGATATAGCCTGCAAGGTGGGCACAGAGGTCAGGGCCTCGCGTAACGGCAGGGTCGTGTTTGCCGGCAATAAAGATGGCTATGGCAACCTGGTGATAATCGAGCACGAGTACGGGTACCAGAGTTATTACGGGCATCTGAGCAGGATAAAGGTAAAAAAGGGGGATGAGGTAAAGACCGGGGAGATGATTGCACTTTCGGGTAACACCGGCAGGTCTACAGGCCCTCACCTTCACTTCGAGATAAGGAAAAACGGAAAGTCTGTAAATCCCGACTCGTTCATCCGCCAGTGAACCTTTTACAGGCCGGAATCAATTTCTGACATAAGCTCTGTTACCGCATCGCTGACAGGGACTGTGCGTATGATTTCTCCCCGCGCGAAGAGTATCATCCTTCCGTTCTGCCCGCCGGCCAGGCCGAAGTCAGCCTCGCGCGCTTCACCGGGGCCGTTAACCTCGCATCCCATTATCGCAACTGTTATGTGTCTGCCTGCCGCTGTGAGCCTTGCGGCGAATCGCTCCGACATTTTACCCTCGGCCGCCTCTGCGATTGAAAGCAGGTCAATGTCTGTGGCTGTGCGGCCGCACGTGGGGCATGAGATAATTTTAAAGGGTGAGTACCGGAGTTCAAGGGATTCAAGGATCTTTCTCCCTGCGACGGCCTCGTTAACAGGGTTGCCGGTCAT
>CAYTSF010000005.1:51913-55636 GCA_964440335.1 uncultured Leptospirales bacterium | reverse complement strand
TCTTTTCTCTTGACAAAGTACCGCACTGCTGTTAAGATTTATCATGAACAGAATACTGATCACTGTTTATTGATAATTACAAGGGCGGACATTTTACTACACCGGAGTTAATGAAGATGAAAATTCTCAGATGGTTCATATCAGCGGCAATAAGTTCAGGAATCTTTTCACTGCTTTTTGTTGTGGTTGATGCGGGAACACTGATCTCGGCGCTCATGGGCGGGGCGGCATTTGCAGGCGGAGCGCTCCTCTTCGCGCCGGAAAAAATCGACCCGCTGTTTCAGGAAGCCGCGCTTCAACATGGCATATCTCCGCAGCAGCTGAAAAAAATAATCGCGGGGGGAAAACAGAAGGTTAAAAAACTCCGGGCTTTCGCGGATAATATTACCGAAGGAGATATTAAATCAGGTATTGAGAAAGTATCGGAATCTGCCGAGAGGATTTTCCAGAACTTCCAGAAAGACCCCAAGGACATCAAGGCCGCAAGGCAGTTTATCACATATTACCTCGACGCGGTGATAAACGTCCTTACACAGTACACATCGCTGCCTGAAACGGCGCCTGGCAAAAAGAAGTTCCAGGCCAAGGTACTGGACCTGCTTAACACCGCCAGCACCAGCTTCGAAAAACAGCTCGCCAGGCTATACGAAGACGACTACCTTAACCTGGACACCGAAATGAGCGTCCTTGAAAAGGCGCTGAAGTCTGAAGGGATGATGTAACCGGTCCCTTCACTTCTCGGTTAGCAGCAGCACCTCCACGCGCTTCAGCCTGTTGTCGTATTCCCTTTCGGACTCCCCGGCAATCCTGGGGAGAGGCTCATCTGAGCCGGAACCGTATACCTTAATCCGGTTGGGGTCTATGCCGTAGTTTACCTCAAAGTACTTCTTCACCGATTCGGCCCTGACGCGCGAAAGCTCCCGGTTGGCAGCCGGGTCTCCCCGCATCCCGGAATGCCCCTTGACCAGTATGCGGAAGTTGGGGTAGTGGGCAATGCTCTCGACGATCTCTTTGATCTGGAACTGGCCGTTCTCATCGATCACCGATGTTCCGCTCCTGAAGGTGACCGGGCGAATGCGCAGGCTGCCCACAACTGTAAGTTCATTCCACTGACTGTCAGTAAGCATGCTGAACCTGCGTGTAAGCGACGAGTCCGTAGATGTATCACCGGGCCCTTCAACGCTGCCGCCGTAGAGGGTGGCCAGGAACGATGAGTTGATTATCGTATAAGGATCGCTGTCTATGAGCGGGTTTTCGGTGAAGTCATTGTTGGAGATCATTATCTTGAGCGATGAGTTTATCACGTCCACTATGCCCGGCTGTTTGTGCTGGCTCTTTGTTGTTATGCCGAACCATGACATGTTTTCAGCGTAGTTCAGCCACTTAACCCCCTTGAGCATGTAATCGACTTTTTTTTCATCCATGGATAGATGCGACTTTATATCCTGCTTCAATCTCGCAGGGTTTGAACGGTAGTAGCTGACAGTGTCAAAATACTTTTTAATGAAGACACCCACAAGACCGGGGTGCTCTTTGGCGAATTTACGGCTAACGATGAGTATGTCCACGATGAGGTTCTCGGTGTCCTCTGAGCCTATGAGTTTTATTACTCCCGGATTGCCCAGGGCATCGGTTACATGGGGTTCCCAGAGTACGGCGCACTGCACATCTCGTTTCATGAACTTATCGTATCCCTCTTCTGCGCCGTTTACCTCAACGCGCCAGGACTTATCGCCCGATGTGAAGAGCGGGATGTCAAAGTGTGCCGAAACCGACTTCAGCAGGTGCTCACTTGGAGAGGCAGGCGTGAACGCGATTTTTATGTTCCTCCCGGACTTGAGGGCCTCCAGGTTCTGCACGGAGTCCTTCCATGCGACTATTGCGTCCCCCCCCTTGGACTGGTCTATGACGCAGACAATGGCGCCGGGGTATTTTACATCTTTGCCGTTCAGGATGTACGCGTCAACCGTGCATACGGCGAAGTCGACCTCGCCGTCCTTGAGCATCTTCATGCGCTCAGGGTAGTCGGCCTTGTCGTCTACGACCTTGATCCTGTACCCCTCATCGCGCATCATGGTGCCGAAGACCGGCGACTTGAAGTAGTAGTAACCTATCCAGCTGTCCAGGGCTATGGAAATTTCACCCTTCAGGCCACGGGCGTCGCTGGTGCTGAACGTTATGTCCTTCACCGCCGCCCTCTGCTGAAAAAAGAGGTATATGCCGCCTCCGATGACAGCAACCAGTATTATTGATCCGAGTATACGTTTGATATCCTGCATATTAAAAATCCGTTACGGTAAAATCTTCTGTTTCGGCGAGAACGCTTTCAAGTCCGCTCGACACGTCTTTCAGGTTCTCGGCTGCCCTGTAGTATATCCTTCCTGTCTGGTTCAGGGCATGGCCCTGGCCGATCTTGAGCCCTATGGTATGGATAACGATCGGGGTCTCTGAGAGTATCCTTTCAACCGCCTGTCCCATTCCCTTGTCGGTAGCCTCGCCGTCTGTGAGTATTATGAGGTTATACTCACCGTAGCCCAGCTGCCTCTTAGCCTGCAGGCCCAGCTTTTCATAAGCAATATTAATACATCCGCCTAACGGTGTATTGCCGCCCGCCCTGATTTTGTTGACCTTATCTATGATCTCCTTCTTCGGTGAGCCCAGTGGGGCGCGCTCGTAGAAACCGCTTGCATCGAAGCACACAAGACCGATGTTAGCGCCGTCAGGGACGTTATTTATAAACTGCACAAAGGCCTTTTTCGCAATTACAAGCTTCTCTCCGTCCATGCTCCCTGAACCGTCGAATATGATATAGTAATTCTTCGCGGCAGTGTTCTCCTGGTCAACCTCAACCTGCTGTTTTATGCCCGAAGGGGGCCAGTCCTGCGCTGCAAGGTAATCGGTAAATGTACGATTATCACCGGTCTCCGGCTTTGCCCTGGACTTTTCATCCTCTTTTTTGCATGAATAGAGGGCAGTAAAAATAACCAGCAGTAAAGAAATATACTTTTTCATGATCGCCTCCACCTACTGCAGGGGACGGAACACCTGCTCTTCCGCCTCAACCTGGAAAACCTTGAACTGCACCCTCATGTTATGGTGCCATTCATCCTCGGTCTTGGGCACCGCGTACTTTGGAGAGTCAATGCCCTGGCCGATAATGTTGAACTGCGAGGTATCAAGCTTGACCCCCTTTGACGCGGCGTACTTGATGATCTCAATCCTGGCTGCATCGGCCCTGCTGTAGCTAAGGTTCTTCGCTGCCTGCCTGATCTTCTTGAGAACAAGGTCGTCGGCCCCCTCCTTCTGCTTCCTCAAATATCCCATTGGGTCAGTATGCCCCTCTATGGTGATGAGCGCGCCGCCGTAAGTCGTGGCGAAATCTATTATGCGGTCAAACTCGGCCCTGTACTGCGACGCGGGGAACGAGTTCTGGTTGGGGTCAAAGTATATCTCGAACGAAAAAAGCTCCTCGCCGCTGCCGCTCAGCTTCTGCGCTATCTCAGAAGCCGCCCCCTCCTTGAACCTGGTGACGTCAACATCGCGGGCGTACTTCAGCCCCTCCTTCATTTCGCCGTAATCCCAGTCAGCAAAGGCTATGTCGGATGTTCTGGCAAGCAGCCCGAGCACCATGAGCGATTCCTGTATCTCTGCCACGAGCTTCCTGTAGTTCCTGGGGAACTTGCTGTCTGTAAAGAACCTCACGTTTCCCGTATAACCGGCCAT
>CAYTSF010000005.1:50535-51813 GCA_964440335.1 uncultured Leptospirales bacterium | reverse complement strand
ATGACAAAGGCCGCATCAACATCGCTGCCATAAAGCTTTGACATCGGAGTGTCGCCCTTGGCACCCACAAGGTCCTTTGTCCAGACAATCGTCACCTCCGTGGGCTTTACCTGGGCATCCTTTAAAAGTTTCAGCATGTAGTCAACGTGCGGGCCGCCGCGCTGGATCGCGATACGCTTCCCCTTCAGGTCTGCCACGCTTTTGATGCCGCTCTTCACAACGAGGGCGTCACCTCCGGCGGACCAGGAGTGCTGGAAAATAAGTACCGGTTCGGTGGCGCGGTTCGCGCCGATCCTGTCCATAACCATGTTGATCATACCCATGGTTCCGCGCAGGAACACGGTCTCGCCCTTCATGTACATCTCGACCTGCCTGTTGAAATCATCCTCCCTGAAAAGATCAATCGAAAGGTCGGCCTGGTCAAAAAGTGAGCCCTTGATCGTTTTGGCACTGCTGCCATTGGCAAAAATGGTTATCATGTCAGCGCCCCAGGCAATGAGCGGCACCTTCAGAGCCTCTCCACCTTTTAGTTCGCCCACTTCGTTGAAGGATGAGTCAGCGTTCTCCTTCTTGCCGCACGATACGAACGGCACAGCAATGAGCGCGATTAGCGCGCTGATTAACATGATGCGGATTTTTCTTTTCATAAATAAATTCCTCTTCAATGTTTTTGTCATTTTCTTTGTCATTCCTGCGCAGGCGGGAATCCAGTAGTCCGGAAATCATGTCATACAACACATGGATTCCCGTTTCCACGGGAATGACTGGAATATTACCCTAAAGCAGCAATCACGACCTTTGCTTCTCAATGTCAGT
Source organism: uncultured Leptospirales bacterium (assembly GCA_964440335.1). Lineage (GTDB taxonomy): Bacteria > Spirochaetota > UBA4802 > UBA4802 > UBA5550 > JAAYBQ01. The sequence goes on along the minus strand of CAYTSF010000005.1, from coordinate 50,997 downwards.
GAGGCTCTGGAACGAGTCAGGGTGCTGCAGGTTAAACCCGGTCACATGCCTCCTCTGCTGCGGGTCGAATCCCTCACTCCTGATTTTTCCGATGAGCATGCCGAAATTCCCGGTCTCCTTGGCCTGCGTTGTTGCGGCCCTCTCCTTCACCTTGTAGTCAGCAACGATCCTGGCACCTCTTTCAGCGTCGGGCCCGCGGCCGTCAGTGTAGAACTGCGACATGACGACTATTCGTGTTCCGAGAAAAACCGCCTCCTCAAGGTCGTGCGTTATGAAGAGAATAGTCATGTCGGATTTTTCCCATATCTCCAGTATGAATACCTGCATGGCCTCCCTCATGCCCGGATCGAGCGCGCCAAAGGGCTCGTCCATGAGCAGTATCTTCGGCCTCATGATAAGGGCCTGCGCTATGGCGACACGCTGCTGCATGCCCCCTGAAAGTTCGTGAGGATACTTGTCCAG
>CAYTSF010000005.1:42444-50435 GCA_964440335.1 uncultured Leptospirales bacterium | reverse complement strand
GTCCCGGCATACCATGAGTACCGGGCCGACACCAGCCTTTTGAGCGACCAGTCTATGGCAAAACCCAGGAAGGTGATAAAAAACACGTAGGGGATTATGATGTCCATGGCAAGGTACCGCCTCACAAGAAATATGCGGTAGCCGAGGCCCGTGTCCGAAACAATTGCCTCTGCCGCAATGAGGAAGAGCCAGCCCGCACCGAACGAAAGCCTCGTTGTGTCAATAAGCCTGGGCATGATCTGCGGCATGATGATGCCGTAGGTTGTCTGGAGCTGGCTCGCACCCAGGGTCAGGGACTTGGTTATCTGCTCGAGCGGTATTTTTTTTACCGCCAGGTATATGTCTCGGCAGATCAGGGGAAAGGTCCCTATGAATATAAGCATGATCTTGGCGAACTCGTCCACACCGAAGACAATGAATATTATGGGGAGTATGGCCAGGGGCGGGATGATTGAAATAAATGTTATGAATACCGATGAAAGCGCCTCGAATCCGGGGAAGAGACCCATGTTGAGTCCCAGGACAAGCCCCAGGAGGGACGCAACCGCCATGCCAATTACAATACGCCTGAGGCTTGACACCGTGTCTGCCAGCATTAGCCGCTGGCCTGTGCGCTGGTCCACCTCAAAAGCCATGGTATATACCGCCCTCCCCATCTGGGAGAAAGTGGGAAGTATCTTGTCGCCGGGATTTGCAGCATGCCTCACCTGCGAGGCAGTGAAATAAATGGCCAGCGTAAGTATAAACGGAAGAGCCGTCAGGAGAATCTTGAGTTTACCTGACGGCCTTGCTGCGAAACCGAATATTCTCGGGTGCCTGAACCCGGACCTGCCTGTGTCACCCATCTCAGAGCTTGCCGTCCGCAGCCAGCTGCATGTACTTCACGTCAAAGCGGAACTTCACGTTCTTTTTATCCCCAAGCACCGCTCCGTCAGGGAACATGATTCCCACATAATCCTTGCTTGTGGCATCCTTGGCAAAGAGCCCCTTGTCAAAACAGAAGGTACAGACGTAGTCCATGGTCTTTCTCAGCTTTTCATTCGAAGTAAACTTCACCGCGTCTGACGCGCTGTAGAACATGGCAGTGGTCTTGAGCTGTGCCATGAACTCATCGTATGATGCGCCCGAAACTTCAGCCATGTAGTCAATTGCGGGCTTCATTTTATCTTTGCTCTGCATGACCTGCATGGTCTCGTACCATGCGCCGGTCAGGGCTTTCTTCAGTTCATCGGGCGCGTCCGAATGCACGACCATGAGGTCAATTATCTCGCCGGGAATTTTTGATGAATCAAAAATAAGGTTCGCGCCCGGTGTCTTGACTGCGTTCATCAGGATGGGGTTCCATGTAACGGCAATGGTCTTCTCCTGCGTTTTGAATATGGCGCCTATCTCGGCATCGCTGGTGTTGGTAAGGGTCATCTCCTTCTCTGTCATTCCGTTCATGTCCAGGGCCCTGGAGAGCAGGTAGTGTGAAACGGAGAACTGCACAAGGAGTATGTTCTTCCCTTTAAGTTCCTTAACGCTCTTCTCTCCTTTCGTTACTATGCCGTCGTTTCCGTTGGAATAATCCCCGACAATAAGCGCTGTCGAATCCACACCGCTCATGGCAGGAATGGTCAGGGCGTCCATGTTGGTCATTGCGCATCCGTCGAACCTGCCCGCAGTGTAGAGGTTGATCGACTCAACATAATCGTTGATCCTCTCAAGCCTGATGGTGATATTGTACTTATCGGCCCACTTTTTAAGGATGCCCGACTGCTCTGCATAAGCCCATGGCTCCCATCCCGTATAGTGCGACCATGCAATGCGGAATTCCTTCTTCTGCTGCTGTTTGCATGATGACGAGAAGGTTGTTATGGAAAGAATAATTGCCGCGATAATCAGTTTTTTCATTGTTCCTCCTGGTTCCTTTTTCTTTACGCGGAGTGGCCGGCACAGTATCATTCCATCCCGCAAAAAACTATGACAATAAAGATACATGATAAGCCGGACAATACTCAACGGGTTTAATATAATAATGAAATAAATTTACTAAACCTGCGTATAAAAAAAAGTTTTTTGTCAATTAGAATTACATTTTTAGTGCCGGGTGCAGTGCAAGGGGACACAACTCACGATTCCCGGCCTTGAATGTTTTTTCATCATGAATTTTTTTCTCTTGAACAATTTCAGCGTAGATGTAGATTATCAACGGCATTGTGCGCTTTCAGCATAACACGGCCCGGCCATAGATGCCGGTACGGGCGCGCGGGGTCATCACCAAGTTCCGGGGGGTTTTATTATTCATGGATGACTTTCTGATCTTTGACGGGATTTCTAAAAGTTTCGGCAGCCACAGGGTGCTCGATAATGTTTCCCTCACAGTGAAGAAAGGCGAGATATTCTCTCTCCTGGGGCCCAGCGGATGCGGAAAGACCACGCTGCTGCGAATATGCGCCGGGCTGGAAGAGCCCGATTCAGGCAGGATTATCCTGAACGGGCAGGACATCACACGGCTCAGCCCCAACAAACGCCAGGTTAACACCGTATTCCAGAACTACGCGCTATTCCCCAACATGAACGTCTTTGAAAACATAGCCTTCGGCCTGCGGATATCCGGAGTGAAGGAGAGCGCCGTCAAAGACGAAGTGCATAAATACCTTGAACTTATACAGCTCGCCGAACATGCGCACAAGATGCCCGACAAACTCAGCGGCGGGCAGAAACAGCGCGTGGCCATAGCGCGGGCCCTCATAAACAAACCCAACGTGCTCCTGCTCGACGAACCCCTGGCTGCCCTTGACCTGAAGCTGCGCCAGCGCATGCTCGTTGACCTTGACAACATGCACGACGAGGTGGGCATAACCTTTCTCTACGTGACCCACGACCAGGGTGAGGCCATGAGCCTGAGCGACAACATCGCAGTGCTGAACGAAGGGGTGGTTGAACAGGTGGGCACGCCTGCCCAGATATACGAGGCGCCGCGCACCAGCTTTGTGGCAGCCTTCATAGGCGACACCAACTTCTTTGAAGGCGACGTCGCTGACGTCAACGAGCCGTACAGCACGCTGCATGTTGACGGTTTCACTGAGGTCACCGTCTACAACGACAAAAAGATCAGGAAGGGCGAACGCGTCTACATAAGCATCAGGCCCGAGAAGTTCACCGTGTCGCTCCAGAAACCTGAACTCTCTGAAAAGTTTAACGTGGTGCAGGGCCATGTAAAGGAGATCATTTACATGGGCTACCACACCAAGTACTGGGTGAAGGTGAACGATTACCTCATAGAGACCAAGCGCCTTCACGACAGGTTCATGCTCGACGAGAAGCCCATAACATGGGGCGACGAGGTATGGCTTTCATGGCACGCGGACAACTGCTACATGCTCGAACAGTACAAGATCGAGGACGAGGCGCTGCTTACCCTTCCCGACGAGGAGATCATGGCAGAGATAGAAAATGACGAGGCGGACGGCGAGTAATGCCCGGCACAAAGAGCAAAAAAAACGAACTCTTCCTGACGCTCCCCTCTGCAGGGTGGCTCGTCATCCTTTTTATAATACCAACCGTCCTTGTCATAGCCATGGCCTTCAGGAACGCCGACCCTTACGGTGGTATCGGCGACCAGTGGACCCTGAACACCTTCAGGGACCTGAGGAACCCCAACTACCCGGCAATCATCTGGCGCACCTTCTGGCTCAGCGTAGTATCAACGGCCATATGCATAGTTACCGCCATCCCGGCGAGCTACTATATTTCAAGGCTTCGCAAAAAATACCAGGATATCATCCTGCTCCTTGTCATTGTCCCCTTCTGGATCAATTTCCTGATCCGGATATTCGCATGGAAGGTTTTTCTCCACCCCGAGGGGATGTTCAAGCACATACTCGTGAACCTGCACATCGCCTCGCAAGACACGCTGCTCCTGTACAACACCTGGGCTGTACTGGTTGTCATCATCTACTCGTACCTCCCCTTTGCACTGCTTCCCATATACGCGGCGGCGGAGAAATTCGACTTTCACCTGCTCGAGGCTGCCTACGACCTGGGCGCCACAAGGCGGCAGGCGTTCCTAAGGGTATTCATCCCCGGCATACGCCAGGGACTTCTCACTGCCATAATCGTTGTGTTCATCCCGGCGCTGGGCTCGTACGTTATCCCTGATATCGTTGGCGGCCCCTCGGCAGAGATGATTGGCAACAAGATCGCCCAGCGCACATTCGTTGACCGCAACCTGCCCCATGCCAGCGCGCTCTCGGCGCTGCTCATACTGGCCGTTATGCTCCCGGCGGCAATCGGGCTCACCAGGCGCTTCTTCAAAGAAAAAAATTCAGCGTCACTGGGGATCTGACATGAGGAGGAGCAGGGCACCGCTTGTTATTACCGCCGCGATACTGGTATTTTTCTACCTGCCAATTGTCATTGTCTTTGCGCAGTCTTTCAACGCGTCGCGTTTCGGCGGAGCATGGAAGGGATTCACCCTTGACTGGTACTACAGGCTCTTCACCGACAGAAACATATGGCACGCAATAACCAACACTTTAATCATAGCCACAAGTTCAACATTCGTGTCGATAGTCCTGGGCACCCTCGCGGCATATGCGCTCTACAGGTACAAAACCAGGCTGCAGATAGGGCACAACATACTTATCTACCTGCCCCTTGTCATACCCGACATCCTCATGGGCATAAGCCTGCTTCTCTTTTTCGTATCGCTCAAGGTCGGCCTGGGGCTCTTCACGATTTTTCTTGCCCACGTGACATTCAGCATGAGCTACGTAGCCATGGTGGTGCTGGGCAGGTTCCAGGACTTTGACTATTCAATACTTGAAGCGGCGCTGGACCTGGGCGCCACATGGGGTACCGCCGTGCGGAAGGTACTCATACCGTACCTGATGCCCGGCATAGCGGCAGGCGGGCTGCTGGCCTTCACCCTTTCGCTCGACGACTTCGTCATAACCTTTTTCGTCTCGGGGCCCGACTCAACGACGCTGCCGTTATACATCTACAGCATGATGAGGCACGGTTCCCCGTCGGTAATAAACGCTCTTTCGGTCATTATGGTGGCCTTTACTTTTATCATAATTTTTATCAGCAAAAAACTCCTGGAGGTCAAGGAATGAAAAAAATATCCGCAATTGCAGCAGCCGCATTAATCGCAGCAGCAGCCCTCTCCCTGTGCGGGAAAACAAAAAAAGAACTTCACGTCTACAACTGGGCAGACTACATGAACCCCAAGGTCATAGAAAAATTCGAGAAGGAGTACAACTGCACGGTCATCATAAACTATTTCGACTCAAACGAGGCCCTGTATGCCAAGCTGAAGGCCGGTGCCGAGGGATACGATATACTCTTCCCGTCAAGCTACATGTCAAAAATCATGTACGAACAGAAAATTATCAGGGACATAGACCACTCGAAGCTGAAAAACCTCAGGAACATCGACACCGCATTCATAAAAAAAGGCCTGGACCCCATGATGAGATACAGCGTACCGTACATGGTCACCTACTGCGGCATAGCATATAACAAGACGAAAGTAAAAAACTTCAAACCCTCATGGTCAATGTACGACAGGGCAGATCTCGCGGGACGCATGACGCTCCTCAACGACGTGCGCGAGGTAATCGGTGCAGCCCTCAAGTTCAACGGCTTCAGCTACAACAGCATTGACGCTGCGGAGCTCGGCAGGGCAAGGGATACCGTCATCAGGTGGAAAAAAAACATTGCCAAGTTCGATGTTGACGAAGCGAAGAGGGGGCTCTCATCCGGAGAGTTCTACCTCATACAGGTCTATAACGGCGACGCGCTGCAGATCATGAACGAAAACAGCGACATAGCCTTTGTTCTGCCCGAGGAGGGGACCTCCATCAGCCAGGACGAATTCGTCATTCCTGTGAACGCCGTGAACCCTGAACTTGCCTACCTGTTCATAGACTTCATGCTCGAGCCCGTTAATTCAAAGGAGAACATGGAATTCGTCTATTACTTTTCACCAAACAAAGAGGCCCAGAAGCTCATGGACAGTGAATTCATGACAAACCCGGCCATCAACCCGCCCCAGAGGGTACTCAATAAATGCGATGTGCTCATGGACCTTGGAGAAAACAACACCAGGTACTCCGAGCTATGGGACAGCGTTAAATCCTCAAAATAAATTACTCTCCGGTCTTTTCCGGAAAAACAAGGGGCACAGCCACCTCAAAGGTTGCGCCCCTCCCGTTGCTAACGGCCCTGACATCTCCCCCCATCTGTGAGGTCAGCATGTTGACAAGCATCATGCCGAATCCGGCCGCAACCTTAATGTCAAAGCCCTCCTGCAGTCCGGGCCCGTTATCAGAAACGGTGAGCACAACATTGCCGCCGGCTTTCCTTAACTCCACGTCCAGCACGCCCCCGGCCTTTCCGTGGAAGGCGTATTTCAGGGCATTGGTGAGCAGCTCGTTAAGGACAAGCCCCAGCAGCGCGCTGCGGTTTGCGTCGATCCGTATACTCTCCAGTCTGCGCAGGACCCTGGCCCTGCTGCCTGTTATATACGCCTCGGAGATATTGTCGATTATGAGCGAAAAATATTCAGCCAGGTCAATCTCCTGTATATTGCCGGTTTTGTGCAGGAGGGAGTATAAGTTCGCCAGGGACTTCACTCTGAAGCCCAGGCTTTCCAGCAGCCTCCTCGTCTCATCCCCGGAGGCCCTTTCGGATTCCAGTTCAACCAGGCCCGATATCATCACAAGGTTATTCATGACGCGGTGCTGGATCTCGCGCAGCAGCGCATCCTTCTCCCTGAGTGCACCCGAGAGTTTTTGCTGCATGGACATCAGCTCGGTCATGTCGCGGCTTACGCCGAACAGCACCTCTCGGCTGTTCCATGAACCCCGTGTAACCATCGTCTCAACGGGGATAACCCTCCCGTCACGCGTCATGAGGGGGATCACGCATTTATTATTATTACCCGCGATGATATCCGCAACAACAGATTTCACCTCATCCTCCCTCTCCGGCGGATGCACCCTCAGCACCGGCTGCCCGATTAGTTCATTCTCATCATAACCGAGTTTTGCAAAAACCGTATCATTGCACTTCAGGATGCACCCCTGCATATCAATTACGAAAACCAGGTCCCCTATCCACCTGAAGAGCATCTCCAGGTTCTGCCTCTCCCTGTAAATCTCGTCATCGGCCTTGGCGTTAAGGATTGCCTGGCCCATCTGCGAGACTATGCTTTCGAGCGCGGACTTTGACCTGCCCGGGATCTCCTCAAATTCATGTGACGCCAGGTTCAGGCATGCCACGACGTTTTCCCTTGAGGCCACGGGGATGTATGCTACCGAACGGAACCTCTCCTCCCTGGCCCCCTTTCCCCAGAGAGAATATACCGGTTCCCCTTTCATTACAAGCTGGACGTTGGGGGAATCGGCCGGGTAATGGGAATACTTCTCGATGAAAGAGGCGGGGAGCCCCCTGTGGCCCACAAGGTCAATGCTCCCGTCCCTGTCGCTCACCAGGTAGAGGCCGCCGCAGTCGAATCCGGGAATCGAAAGCGCGGCATCAAGGCATATATCGACGATCTCAAGGAGGCTCCTTGCAGCGCCGAGCCTCTGCCCCAGCCTCCCCTGCTCCAGCAGCAGGTTCTCTGCCACCCTTGACTCGGTAACGTCTGTGATTATCACGCCGAGTACCGGGTCGGATGCCGGCTGCTCTATCCTGAACTTCCGGGTCTCCAGGTACCGCCTGACACCTGAACCGTCGGTCCACTCCTCTTCATATTTGGTATAACCACTGTTAAATGCCTCGGTGTCCATGCGCCTCATTTCAGAGGCCACCTCAGGCGGGAAGGTTTCCTCCGGAGTCCTGCCCATCCACTCATCAGCGGGAAAGTTCTCCCTGAATAGCCTGTTTGCAAACACGGGGCGCAGCATGCTGTCCTTTATCAGCACCATTGATGGGACGTATTCCATGAAGGCCGCCAGCCTCTCCTCGCTCACCCGCAGGGAATCCTCGGCGAGTTTCCT
>CAYTSF010000005.1:16535-42344 GCA_964440335.1 uncultured Leptospirales bacterium | reverse complement strand
TGAAGGCCGCCAGCCTCTCCTCGCTCACCCGCAGGGAATCCTCGGCGAGTTTCCTTTCGGTGATGTCGGTGAGCATGGAACAGGAGCCTGTAAATGCGCCCGACCTGTCAGATACCGCGTTTGCCGAAATAATTGTCCAGAGCACAGACCCGTCCTTTCTTTTGAGGCGTCTCTCGTACATATCGCTGGAACCGGTGCTGCGCGACGCGATCCTGCGGCGGTGGTCATCTATATCTTCTTCAAAGAGCAAAGATTCGGGCTTCACTTCTGTCAGCTCCTCCTCGGTATAGCCCAGGAGTCTGCAGAGTTCACCGTTTATGTAAGTCGTTGCATAATCCGCGTCAAGTACCCATATCCCCTCTTTTGATGTCTCGAGTATCCTCCTGTACCTCCCCTCGCTCTCGCTGAGCCGCCTGTGCGCGTCAAAAAGCCTGAAGGCCATATTGATCGAAGCCATGAGCACGGTCTCTCCGCTGTTCTTCACAACGTAGCCGTATGAGGTGATTGATTCGGTCTTTTCCACAACGTCCCTCTCGGTGTGGCTCGAAAGGAACACAAGGGGGATTTCATGGCCGGAAAGGATCATGGCCGCGGCTTCTGTGCCGCCCATGCCATGTCCCAGGTCAATGTCCATGAGCACCAGGTCAAACTCCCGGCCCGAATTGCTGATATCCACAGCCTCCTCGCCGGATACAGCGATGACCACTTCAAATCCGTACTTTCCAAGAAGCCTGGATTCAAAGAGTGCCGTAACACCTTCATCCTCAACGAGGAGTATTCTTTTTCTGGCATTATTTTCCATAGGGATGATATAATTATACAGATGAGCCATAATAAAGTCAATTACCATAAAAACGACAACAGATTATATGGCGGATAATTATTCTTGACATGCGGGCGAAGGTGTAATAGAGAAAATAAAATCCCGTTATCCGCCGGAGCCCTATGTCCTTAAACAAAGAAGAGATCGATAACCTTATTACGAAGCTGAGGGAGAAATACAGGGACTACTCCAAAAAACATAATCCCGTGTGGTTCAACCTGGACGCCTTCGACCAGCGCCTTGGTATTGCCATCAGGAACCGGATGAACCTTGAAGGCTTCATCCTGGCCGAAATATCAAACTTTGAGAAGCTGAAAGAGCAGTACGATAAAAAAAAGAAACAGAAAGAGAACAGCTTTTCAAAAGAGGTAGACCGCATAATTGAAGAAAACACGGCGCGCATAAAAAAATACCCGGCGATAGTTTTCCACCCGCGCTGCTCAATAGAGATAGCCCACTTCTACGGGGCCATGAACTGCCTGGCAGAGGACTACTTTCCCGTGTTCCGGATCATCGCAATGGATGATGGGCAAAAAAAAACAGTAGCGGCCATCGAGCTTGTGCTGCAGGAGATCTGCGTCCCCAGGGGCAGCAGGCTGCCCCGCAGGATTGATGACCACGCGCTCATCCTGGGCAGACAGGGGGTGCGTGAAATCGAAATCGAAAAGGACGGCAACGATTACCTCAAAGAGGGGGCGTTCGTGCTGCACGATGTGGTTGAGATGTGCGACGGGATGCTTGAATCGCCTGCCGATGAATGGAACTACCCGGTGACCTTCGGCAGGCTTTTCATCGAGGAGAACAAAAAGAGAAAGATCATCGACGCATTCAGCGGTATGACCGGGTTCGGTGCAATACTGAGGATACGGGAATATACCGGCATGGTGATCGAGGATTTCAGGCTCACAGCGTTTAAGAGGAAGGGTTAGTTCTTGCGGATGCAGATCAGGGTTATGTCATCGTTCTGCGGCCTGTAGCCGTTAAACTCGTAGAGGTCACCAAGGCAGTGATGGATTATCTCGGTAGCCCCGAGGTCCGTCGCACGGAGCAGGCTCTCCCTGAGCCTCTCAAGGCCGAACATCCCCTGCATATCAGCATCATGCTCCTCCACCAGGCCGTCAGTATAAAGAAAGAGGAAATCCCCGCTCTCCAGCCTGATGATGTCATCCCTGTAAGTTTCATCCCTGAACATGCCGATTACCGGGTTGCGGCTGCTTAACACTGAAAAGCTGCCTGTGGCTTTCCTGTAAAGGACTGCTTCAGGGTGCCCGGCGGAGATGAATAGTATATTGTCTGAATCGTAGTCCAGGTGCACGATCTGCGCAGTGCAGTAGAAGCGCGTGTCCTTGAGGCCTGCGAAAAGTTCGCGGTTTGCATCTCTTACAATATCCGAGGGCTTCTTATCAGGGGACGATTTTTCCCTTATTATGGTCCTGATCTGGGTGCCGACATACGAGGAGGCTATGCCGTGTCCCGAAACATCGCATAACACGATCTGGTACGTATCATCATCAAGAAGCATGCCGTCAAAAAAGTCCCCCGAAAGGTCCTGCGCCGGCATAAACGAAAATCCTATGTCATAGCCCTTCACCGACCTGAGGTCCGGCAGCCGGGAAACCTCCAGCTTCCGGATCATTTCTATCTCTTTCCTGTACTGGTCATTTTTCTGCCTGAGTTCGGTGTGTATTGAAATCGTGTCATTGAGAAGGTTCATGTAATCGAGCGAGAGGGAAATGACCTCCCTTTCGTTGCCGCTGAAATTTTCATTTTTCTGCAGGATGACATAGCCATAAACAGCGTTGTTGCATTTAACTGAAAATATGCAGTTATACAGCCCCCGCCCCCCCTTCCTGAAATGAAAATACCTGATCTCGTTCTTCAGGTTGTTGAAGACATGTTCCATCTTCATGATGTCCCTGAAGGTGATGTAATCATTTTTCACCGAAGTGCTTTTCTGGAATATGCTCAGGGGGATTCCGTTCCTGACCTTGACCACCTCTATGTAGTCTATGTCGATGATATCAGCCAGCACCCCCGCGCTCCTGAGGATCGAGTCCGTATCGTGAAACGAGAGGGATCGCTTGATGTAATCGCTCAGCCTGAAAAGCTGGACGTTCTGGTCAAGCTGGCTCTGGAGCGCGCGCTTCAGGTTTTCCCTCACTTCAATTATGCGGCCCATAATCCTGACCTTTGACACAAGCTCAAAATGAAGGAAGGGTTTACGCATGAATTCATCAGCTCCGCTTGAGTAGGCACGCTCGATTTTACCGCTGTCGGTCTGCGATGTGAGGATTATTATGAATGAGTCGAGGAAACGCGGGTCACTCCTCAGTTCCATGCACAGGTCTATGCCATCTCCGTCAGGAAGGTTCACATCAAGAAGAAAAATGTCAGGCCTGGCATTCTCTGCCATGTCACGGAATTCCTGTATGTTTGTTGCCATGAGGAGTTCGTTCTCGCCGGAGAGGGCCATGCTGATATATTTCCTGATGACCGGGTCATCATCAAGGGCAGCTATGAGTAGTTTTTTATTATGAGAATTTTCGTTATTCATAACATATGTTTTCGGGATGACATTGCCCGGTTCTCTAAACCCGGTCATGCTTTAATTATAATACTAAAAACAGCGGACGGATTCCATCACATGCAAAAAACCTTTTTTTTATTTCCGAAACAGCAGAAAAATATTAACCTTTTAACCGGGCGGCTTCAAAACTTATTATTAAGCCCCGGGGATTAAAATATAAAAATTTACTATAACTTCAAACAGCCGGGCATAATTTTTACACTAAAAAAGCTCATTGAATCAAATTACTGATTTGACATATGGCCGGAAAAAGCTATCCTTGCCGGACAATAAAAAACAGGCGGTGTTCAGCATAATGAAAAATATTTGTATCATGCTACTGTCAGTCCTGGTGCTCGCGGGATGCAGTACAACAACCAAAACAACTGACAACCAGACAGATAACCAGACAGTTGCAGATAACAATGAAACAAAGAGTTCATGGACTTATTACAGTGAAGCGCTTTACTATAAAAACCTCGCCATAAACTCAAAGGACCCGGAGGAAACAAAGGAGTACTATAAAAAAGCCATTGAACTGTTTGCCAGTGCAGAAAAAACCGGTGAGGACAAGGCGAGGATATACTACCACCTTTCAGACATCTACTACATGACCGGATCGATGCAGGATGCCCTCCGCTACGCTACCATGTCCATAGAGGCAGACAGGGAATACTACCCCCCATATGAACGGCTCTATTTTATCCGGGTAGACAACAAGGAATATGAAGAGGCCGCAGCGGTTATGGAGAACTATCTGAAGGTTGCCCCTGATGACCTGAACGTCCTCTATAATCTTGGAATTCATTATTACAGGTACCTTAATGACGGGCCCAGGTCCCTGGCAAAATTTGAAAGGATCATCAGGCTGGCAAAGACCAGTGACATGCCAATAGAATATATAGAAAACGCATACTATGTTTCAGGCTACATATACTACACTCAGAACAACTTTAAAAAATCCGCTGCCTGCTACAAAAAGGCCTACGAGATCGACCAGAACAACATGGTTGCCGTATCCATGCTCGCCCTCTGCGCCATGGCTGAGAACAACCTGAAGGACGCCGAAAAGTACGCCCTCATTTACCTTGAAAGCAACCCGGGCGAACTTAACATGATCTACATCCTTGCCCAGATATACTACATGAACGGCGACCCGAAGGCAGCCGAATACCTGGCGAAGATCATGAAGTCGAAAACATTCGAGGGCTTTTTCTCTTCAGGCCTCTATTATGAGATCAAAGGCGAGGACGACAAGGCGGAAAACATACTGCGCTCTGTTATAAAGATGAAGGATGACCTGCTGCCGGCCTATATTGCGCTCAGCAACATCATATTTAAAAAGGGCGACAAAAAAAATGCCTACAAGAGCTTCATACTTACCGGGTCGCTTGCCTTCCGTAACGGGATGTTCGATGTAGCAGACAGGCTCTTCTTCAAAGCGCTGCAGCTGAAGGAGGATTCTGATACTGACATATACTACTACCTTGCCAGGACACAGGAAGAGAAGAAAAATTTTTCCATGGCCATAAGCTATTACAACAAATACTATAATGCCACAAAGGAACCCACTATCCTCGTACAGATCGGCTACCTTTACGGCGTGCAGAAAAAATATGACAAGGCATACGAGTACTTTGACAGGGCCGCGACCCTGGACCCGTCAAGCCCTGTACACGATTTTTTCAGGGGGCTTGTCCAGCTCTGGGAGGAAAAATACTCCGAAGCCAACCTGAGCTTCAAGAACGCCATCGGCAAAAAAGAGGATGAAGAGCTGTACTATTTTTACCACGCAATTACCTGGGAAAAAATGCAGAAGTACGATAACGCCATAGAGAGCCTTAAACTGGCAATAAAATACAATCCCACAAGCGCAAGGTCGCTCAACTACCTGGCGTACCTGTACGCTGATAAAAACATGAAGCTCGACGAAGCATACAAACTGGTCGTTAAGGCGCTCGAGGCAGAACCCGAAAACGGGGCCTACCTTGATACCCTTGGCTGGATTTACTACAGGCAGGGAAAATACGAACTGGCCCTGGACTACATTATCCTGGCAGAGGAGAAACTGGCAGAGGAGAACGCCAACGATCCCGTTGTGTACGACCACCTTGGCGACATATACATCAAGCTCGGTAAAAAAGATAAGGCCCTGGACTACTGGCAGAAGGCCTTCAGCATGAATGGCGACAAGGTAATCGAAGAAAAAATCAGGAACAGTAAAAATGAAAAATAGGATGAATTTATTTAAAGCATCGGCCCTCGGCCTTGCCCTGGCCGCAGCTATATCATGCTCAACAACTTCTGAAAAAAAAGATACTGCGCAGCATGAAGTTAAGGGGGACCCGGCGGCCGCTTCGGAACTCTTCCTCAGGGTGAAGGAGATCAACGAGAATTCCCCGTCAACCATCAGTTCATCCTTCACTGCGGACGGCATAAACAACGGCCAGAAGTTCAAAATCGAGGGCACTGCCGACTTTGACCGCCAGGGGTACTATAAAATTTCAGTTGTCGATTACGTCTTCCGCAGCAAGGTGCTCGACGCTTACAGGGACATGGACATCCTCTACTTCAGCTACCCGGCTGAAAAAAAACTCCTGGTCGATAACGTCAACAGGATAAACCTCTACAGGTATATCGGTTTTCAGACTGATTTCATTATGCTGTACACCCTCTTTACAGGTGGTATCCCGCTGGTCAGGGATGGCAGGGTAACGAAGTGCGTGGCAGGCGATGAGCCCGAATCATACAACCTTGTGCTTGAAAACGATGAGTATATGCAGAATATCCACTTTGTAAAAAAGGTGCCCGACAAGATCATGATCATCTCAAAGGCCACAAAGGATAAGATGGAGATATACCTGAAGTCTCAAATAACAAAAGATAAAAGCATATTTTACAAGAACATCAGGATCGTGGCCCCTGAAAAGAACCTGAGCGTAAACATAAAGTTTTCAGGAACAAAACTTAACGGCAGCCTGAAGATCGAAAAGTTCAGGCCCGACAAGCTGAAAAAAGAGGTCGAGGTGATAAAGATCAACTGACCCGCTAACCGCACCTTGAGAACCCGCAGCCACGGCAGACCGAGCACCCTGATTCAAACTCCAGCGGGCCGTGGCAGTCGGGGCATACACCGGTCATGACCGCGTCGCTCCCCTTGCCGTTGGTTTCAGCCTGATTCTTGGCGCTGTCCCTGTCATGGCCCCTTACCGCGCTGCCGAGCCCCGAGTACCTCTCCATGGCCTTGGCAATGGCGTCCGAGCATGAATAGATCCTTCCACCCTTCTCCCATGACTGGTTGGGGCACCTTACGCCTTTAAGCTGTTTGACTATCTGCTCCCTGTCGATTCCCGAACGCAGCGCCAGGGATATGAGCCTGCCGATTGCCTCGGTCTGGCTGGAGGCGCACCCGCCCCCCTTGCCCATGGCGGCAAAGACCTCAAATACACCCTGCTCGTCCTCGTTGATTGTTACATACAACGAGCCGCAGCCGGTAGTCATCTTTCTCGTAGCGCCCCATGTGACTTCATGCCGCGGCCTGGGCGCCATTGCGTGGAACATGGGCTCAACAGTCCCGGTGATTTCATCCGGTTTAGACTGCGGCTTTTGCAGCACCTGGTTGTCACGCGATCCGTCCCTGTACACAGTGACACCCTTGCAGCCCAGGTCGAATGCCATCTGGTAGACTTTGCGGATATCGTCCACCGTCGCTGATGAGCCGAAATTTACAGTCTTTGACACTGCGTTGTCAGTATAGTTCTGGAAGGCGGCCTGGGTCCTGATATGCCACTCCGGCGAAATGTCATGGGCGGTGACAAAAACTTCTTTCATTGCTTCGGGGAGTTCGTCAACGTGCGCCGCGGACCCATGCTCTGCCACCATGCTCATGATGCTGTCATGGTCATATGACGAACCAAGTGCCTTCACTGCCTCCTCAAAGGCAGGGTTCGACTCTATGAGGCGAGTGTTGTCCATGACATTCCGGACGTATGCCAGCGCGAATACGGGTTCAATTCCGCTTGATGCTCCTGCTATTATGCTTATTGTCCCGGTGGGCGCAATGGTCGTGGTTGTAGCGTTGCGCAGGGGCTTCTCTCCTGCCTCAGCGTATTCAGAGAGGTGAAAGTTGGGGAAAGCGCCGCGTTCCCGGGCAAGCTCCGCTGATTTAATTTTTGATTCCTTCTGGATGCATGACATTATTTCACCGGCTGTCTTTACGCCCTCCTCGGAGTCGTATGGGATACCGAGCTTTATAAGCAGGTCAGCATATCCCATTATGCCGAGGCCGATCTTGCGGTTGGCCTTTGTGTTTGCATCGATCACTGCAAGGGGGTATGAGTTCATGTCAATTACATTGTCCAGGAAGTGCACAGCGTCCCTGGTCAGTTCGGCCAGCAGGTTGAAGTCTACGGTATATGTGCTGCCGGTTTTTTTAAGCACAGAGTTCAGGTTGATCGACCCCAGGTTGCACGACTCGTAGGGCAGCAGTGGCTGTTCGCCGCAGGGATTTGTACTCTCTATGGCTCCGATCTTCTTCAGGGGATTGGCGCTGTTTATTCTGTCTATGAATATTATTCCCGGCTCACCGTTTTTCCATGCCATCTCAACGATGAGGTCATAGACCTTCCCGGCATTGAGTTTTCCCACGGCTTCGCCGCTACGGGGGTTCTTCAGCTCGTAATCGATACCGGTGCGGACTGCATCCATGAAGGCATCTGTTATTGCCACGGATATGTTGAAGTTCGTCAGCTGCGAAAGGTCTGACTTGGCCTGTATGAAGTCCATGATGTCCGGATGGTCTATATTAAGGATCGCCATGTTGGCCCCGCGACGTGTGCCCCCCTGCTTTACGGTCTCTGTGGCGCTGTTGAATATGTTCATGAATGAGACCGGACCGCTTGAAACACCCGCTGTGCTGCTCACTATGTCGTTTTTAGGCCTGAGCCTTGAGAAGGAAAAACCGGTGCCTCCCCCGCTTTTGTGTATAAGGGCCATGTTCTTCAGCGAATCAAAAATCCCCTCCATTGAATCCTCAACCGGCAGCACGAAGCAGGCTGAAAGCTGCCCCAGGGGACGCGCCGCATTCATGAGCGTGGGGCTGTTGGGCATAAAACTCATGGTGGCCATCATCTCGTAGAACCTGGCAGCCCTCCTGTTCACCTCATCCTCTGTTGCGCCGTAAAGAAAGTCCGCAGATGCAACGAATGCTGCCACCCTTTTAAAGAGGCCTTCAGGGGTCTCGATTATGTCTCCTTTGTCGTCACGGGCAAGGTAACGCTTCTCAAGTACAGCAAGGCTGTTCCCCGTAATCGCGGGTTTTATGATTGTCTCTATTTTTACTTTTTCAAAAAGTTTCTCTTTCATGTTGCACCTCAACTTTCTCTTCAAGACATGTGTCAAAATAACTTCATTTTTGTTAAGCATTTTTTTAATTATTTTACAGTTTGCCCCAATCATTATACCCTGTTTCTGCCGGTCGGTTATAATCAGCCCTTATACCCCCGGCTGTTTTTAAGTTTCCCGGCGAACTCCCTGAGCTTCTCCTCGCTGAAAACCCCCTGCGCCGGGCCCTTTTTCGGGGCAAGCTCTGACAGGATAATTTTAAAATCAGCAACCACCTTCATCGTTACCCATACTATCATGATAAAGGCCCCCCTTGAGCCAGTAATCATCACAACTGCAAAACCGATCAGGATTGTCATATGCATCACGACTATCCGCTTGTATGGCCTGAGCATGAAATCGCTGGCCTGCGCGGTGTTATACTCCTTAGTATGGATAAAATACAGATAGAAGTAGACCAGGTGTGACACAAAAAGGGCTGCAATGGCAAAGAGCTCTGACTCCATGAAGCCCCGGAGTGTCCATTGCGAGGGGACAAAAACATTAATCACTGAAAGCATTTTATCAATGTCTGTGAGGCCGGAGCCCGATGAATCGGTGCCGGCAATGACAAACATCACTACAATAAATACACCATGTACAAGCATGAACATACCGTAATGGAAGCAGAAGAAGAGCCCGATGAGTACGGCTTCAATTGCACCTGAAGTTGAGAACCTGCCATCCTGTATGAATCCTCCTATGAACATCTTTAGCAGGTTGAAAAATCCTATGATCGCGCTCTCGCACCAGTATATTATCAGAATAACAAAGGGGTTCCAGTTAAAGGCTATGACTCCTATTACAGGCAGGGCGTTTGACGAAAGGATCAACAGCATGGAGAGAAAGCCCTTTCGGTTTGAGGGCTTTATAAACGGGAGAAGCTCACTGAAAAACGATACTATTGCTGAAAAAAACCAGTTCATGCCTGCCTCCGGAATGATTCATTATATCAAACAGTTGCAAATTATTAAACAGCATATCCATAAATATTACAACAAGGATTTTAGCCGCCTTCAGCAGTTTCCTGAAAAACATAAAACTGCTTTGCTTGACTAACCTAAAGAAAAAATGTATCCTTGGTATTATAAAGAGGTAAAACAATGCAACCAGTCAATCCTTTTGGCGTAGTATGGCCCGTGGCAGGCGGATGGGAAGTCGCAGCAGTACTTGTTCTGTTAATTATTGCATTGGCAATATTTGCCGCAGTGCGCCACCTGAAGGCAAAGGAGCAGCAGAGGATCAACAACAACCAGCTCTTTCTCTTCCAGGTAAAGAGGAAGGGGCTCTCGAACTTCCAGATAAAGATACTCAACAACATGGTATCCTACCTGAGGCTGTCAAACCCTACAGAGCTGATGGCAGACTCATCCCTCTTTGAATCATCGCTAAGCGGGTTCCTGGACATACTCCCTGACTGCCGGGAGGACAGGGAGGGCCTGGACAGCATATGCCGCGACATGGTCATGATGTATGAAAAACTCTATGTACCGGTTGCCAACCGCAAATCCCTGGGCACCATGAACGATATAGAAAAGGACCAGATACTCTACTTCACCACTGAGTCAGGAAAAACATGCCTGGGCAAGGTAACTGGCAGGTCAGCAGAAACCATCACCATAAAA
Source organism: uncultured Leptospirales bacterium (assembly GCA_964440335.1). GTDB lineage: Bacteria > Spirochaetota > UBA4802 > UBA4802 > UBA5550 > JAAYBQ01. The sequence goes on along the minus strand of CAYTSF010000005.1, from coordinate 31,948 downwards.
CTTTTCAGCAACATAAAAAAAACCGGAGAGCTGGCAGAGGAGCAGCCGGTAAACCTTTACATCGTGCGCATAAACGACGCAGAATATTCGGCAAAAACCGTCATTAAAAAAACAGAGAATGGTTCTGTCCAGCTCGCAGTAACAGACCAGTTCGTTATGGAGAGGGAGTTCAGGCACCCCTTCATAAACGTGATTATACCTGCGGCAATTGTAAAAAAACGCAGGAGCGAACTTGAAACAGACGAGGAGATCGAAGGCACAATATTCAGGCTTAACGAATATGAATGCGTGGCCAGGGTCGCAGACTCGCTTCCCTACGACAGGTCATACGGCATTACGTTTGAGCTCATGGATTATAAATTCAACGCGGCAGCGAAGATCATATCATCGAGGACGGTTGAGGCTGAGAAGGTCTACTATTATACCATGAAATTCGAGATGCTCACTGAACCAGCAAAGGTCATACTCCGCAGGTTCATAAGCGACCACCTGTGAGGAGAGCGGAGTGTTCAGTCAGCACTGAAAAATTCCCTGACAGAGGTCATCTTCTCCTCGAAGACCTTTGAAAAATATATCTCGCCGAGAGAAAAAGTCCCCCTTGACGAGCTGTAGACATATTCAAGAAACAGGGAGTAGAGCTGTTCGTCGGACTCATCCCTGAGGCTTATGATAAATATCGAAGAGCTTCCGTCCCTGAAAAACTTCACCTTCTCAAGAACAAGGTTGTTTCTCCTGCTGTCATAGAGAAAGAGCCCGAACTTGTCTATGAGCTTTACGCCGGCGCCGCCCACCTTAACCATCCCCTCAAGACTCTTGCGGATCTCAGACTCCCTGCCCGGATTGTCATTCAGCACCTTCTCCCTGAATTTGTTTTTGTACCAGTCGAGCTCATTCTCTTTGAGTTCTCCTTGCACCGGGAGCGCAAGCGCACAGCACAGGATCATCAGCGGGATAAATTTTTTAAGCATAATCTCCTCCAGGTACGCGCTCAACATATTCAGCGGATATTCCGATATTATAATGATACACCGGGCAGAATAATTGTAAATGAAAAAAAAGAAAATAGCCTTATATATCTCGCTGGGGATTATCCTCATGTCCCCCTTTGCATACACTGTATACGCCTACACGGTGAGCTATTCCCTCATTGCCGAAACCTGGAAGCTCAGGCAGGCCATGCCCACAAGGATATATGACAGAAACGGCGAGCTTGTTTCAGAGCTCTACGATGAGTACAGGAACTACACCCCCTACGCGGAGATACCTGATACTGTAAAGCAGGCATTCATGGCAGCAGAGGACTCCAGCTTCTTCATGCATTCAGGAATCGACATCTCCGGAATAATCCGTGCCATACTGGTGGATATAACCAGCGGTGAACTGCGCCAGGGAGGGTCGACCATCACACAGCAGCTGGCCAAGCAGGTCTATACCGACAGGGCTCGCAGCGTGAGGCGCAAACTCGTAGAGCTTTTTCTCACGCGCGAGTTTGAGAAGAGGTATTCCAAGGAGCAGATATTCGAGATGTACCTCAACAGGATATACTTCAGCCACGGAGTATACGGAGTCGCCGCAGCAGCCGAGTTCTACTTCGGCAAACCCCTGAAGGAGATAGACATAGCCGAGGCATGCGTCCTGGCTGGAATTCCCCCTGCGCCTGACAGGTTCTCGCCCCTGAAGAATCCCAGGAACGCCCACGACAGGTCGCAGTCCATACTCTTTAACCTGGTCGCGTCGGGCTACATATCAAAACGCGATGCAGCGGTGAAGTTCAACTCCTTCTGGGAGAAATTCATCGACGAAAGCCGCACAAGGTTCCAGGAGGCAGGCATCAGGAAGGATAACAGGGACCGCGCGCCATGGTTCACGGAGTATGTCAGGCGGGAACTTATCGCCATGTACGGCGAGGAGATGGTTTACAGGGGCGGGCTCACGGTCATGACCACTGTGGATATTGCATACCAGGAGTATGCCGATACCATACTCGCAGAGTCCCTCAAGGAGCAGAACCGCGTTGCAGCCTGGAGCAACACCGGAGAGATAAAAAAAATAGAGAAAATGTATGCCATGTACTCCACGGGTAACAAGGATACAGGCGCTGCCACTGAAAAAACAGTTTCATGGAACAGGTCGTTTTTCAAAGACGTTTCTGATGAACTCTCAATCACTTCGCTTATAACCGGCGCGGACAGCATCGATGCAAAAACAGGCTCAGCAAGAAACAAATACGACAGCATGATGCGCCTCTCGCGTGCCGAGGGGGCCATTGCAGTAATAGACCCGGCCACAGGGGGCATCATCGCCCTCGCCGGCGGCAGCACCTTCGGCCAGAACAACCAGCTGAACCGTGCGGTGCAGAGCCGCAGGCAGCCCGGCTCAGCGTTCAAGGCATTCGTCTATGGAGCAGCGATAGAGGCCGGAAAAATTACATCGGCCACACCGTTCTTCGATTCACCTATCACATACAGGGGCGGAGGCGATACATGGAAACCGTCAAACTATGACAAGAACTACTCGGGCAGGGTACTGGCACGCAAGGCGTTTGCCATGTCGCTCAATATTGTTTCCGCCAGGATCTACGATATCGTCGGCGGCGCCGCGATCGCCAAGTATGCGTCGAAGATGACCGGAGTCGCGATCGAAAGGTTCCAGAAAGACCCCACTCTCTCGCTCGGCACAACAGAGCTGACCCCCCTTGAGATGGCAACGGGCTTCGCGGTATATGCAAACAGCGGTTATTCTGTGCCGGTGCACGCGATCAGGGAGATAAAGGACAGCAGCGGCAAGGTCATATATACCATTGATGGAAAATACAAAAAAACGCGGGTAATCGACGAACGGGTTGCCTATATTATGACAGGAATGATGAGGGACGTGGTCGATTCAGGAACCGCAACTTATGCCATAAAAAAATACGCGGGCTTCAGGAACCCCTGCGCAGGCAAAACAGGGACCAATACCGAGTTCCGTGACGCATGGTTTATCGGCTTCACCCCGGACCTTGTCGCTGCCGTATGGATCGGATGCGAGTCACCTGAATTCTCACTGGGTTCAGGGCAGAGCGGCGCAAACTGCGCCGCGCCTGTATGGGGAAAGTTCATGTGCAGGGTCTACGCAGGGAAAGACAAAAAGTCCTTCTCATCAAAGCCGAAGGGCCTTGATGTGCAGTATGTCTGCTCGTTATCGGGGAAGATCCCGGACAAAAACTGCCCATCCCGCAGGGAATATTTCATGCCCGGAACAGGGCCCCGCGACAGGTGCGACGGGCTGCACGGCAGGCTCTCAAACATAAAGGAACTTATTTCCAAGGATAAAAGAAAGAACTCTGGCAAGGGCGACACGAAACTTTTTGACAGCCCGCCCGATGAAGAGGAATACATCGATGAATGATTTTTTCGGAGCATAAAAAATGCAGGTATACTGTTCCAACTGTAACACGGCGCATTCAATCACTCATGAAGAGATGAAAAGGCTAAAAGAGCCTGTCATAAACTGTTCGGGCTGCGAGAAAAAGATCAAGATGCAGTTCTGCCCTGAATGCGGCGCGTTCTATTCCATAACTTTTTCCAACATTCAGCCCGGAAACTACAGGTACCGCTGCAAAAAATGCAGCAGCGGGTTCATGATTACCATTCCCGCAGCTGTAACGTCACCCGTACCGGTGGTTAAGCCTCAACAGACATTCATGCCGTCACCCGCAGCGCCAAAGCCGGCCGAAAAATCCGCTGATACAAAAACAGCGGCGCAGCCTGTAAAGTCGCCTGCACCGGAGGCGAAGAGTGAGATCACCTTCATGCAGAACAGCATCAACACTTTCACAGTTGGTGAACTCTTCTCCATCACCGGAACATCCTTCAGCATGAAAAAGCTTATACCATCCGCAGCAGCCGCGCTCTTCATGCTGCTGCTTGTCAGGATATTCACATCTGTGCAGGGGATGATCCCCGTGTCATTTTTTTCAGGATCAGCAACCGCCTCTGTCCTCTTCAACCTGCTGCCCGCAACGATACTTTTCTCGTTCTACACCGTCGCAGCGGCCATGGTATCAAAGGTGACCCTGGAACGGATCTTCTACAACAGGGAACCTGACTGGGACAGCATAGTAAAATTCGCCCTTAAAAAATGCCCGGCAATTCTGGCATGCAACGTCACGGCAATACTTCTGATAAACCTCATGCTGGTACTCTTCGGTAAAATACCGCTCATGGGGCCGCTGCTCTTCTCACTTGTTTTTCTGCCGGTATACCTGCTGAGTGTAATCGCAGTCATGATTTTCATGGCAGGCCTGTGGTTCTATCCCCCCATAGCCGCGCACAGGGAGAGCGGGATGTTCATGAACCTGCGGGACCTTTTTGTATTCATAAAAAAACATAACCTGGCGCTGCTCTATATGATACCCGTGGCCGCGATGCTTACGGCTGTTACATTCGCCGCAATATTCGCCATACACAGCATTGCCCTGACGCTCACGGTCACCCTCTCAAAGGCTGTACTCAGCGGCGACGCATCTGCAATTTTCTCCGGCATACCGGCACTGTTCATCAAGATATCCGAATCGTCACTCTCGGGCATAAACAGCAGCATCTTCAGGCAGCTGGCGGGCGATCTCACCGCGGCCCATTACATGGGCGGTTTTATAATCGGAACATGCATGGCCGTAATCTCCATCCTGCTCATGTCGCTCTTCTTTTCTGTAACGGCAACGGTATCCACGCACATCTATATCATGATGGAGAGGGGGCTCACGGTTGATGACAAACGCAAGGCCCTTACCCTGTTCATTCTGTTCATGTTCCTTGCTGTATTCATTCTTGCGCGTAAAATCCTCTGAGTAAAAATAATTGAGGGCAGGCCCGGTTTTTTTGATTAAATGGAACCTTTTATAAAAATCACGGGTCTAACAATCAATTAAACAACGGAGGAACTATCAATGAAAAAAATATTAACTACTGCCGCATTAGCAGCGGTGCTTGCCCTGAGCTCCCAGGGGCTTTTCGCAAGGGGGATGGGGGACCGCGGTTGCGGCGATGGCGACAGGTGCATGGGGCCGGGAATGGGGATGAACCACCTGGCCATGATGGAGGAGTACCTGAACCTCACCGACGAACAGGCTGACAAAATCCACAAGATCGACATGGAATTCAGGGATAAGCAATACAAATCCATGAAAGAGCACAGGAAAGCCATTGAGGCAGTCCTGACCGATGAACAGAAAAAGAAGATGGACGACATGTGGAAAAACGGCCCCGGCAGGGATAGAGGTGATGGTGATCGCAGGCACGACCACAAAGGGAAGCATGACCGCGACGACCGCCCCATGATGATGCATAAACTGCTGGACCTCACAGATGACCAGGTTGATAAAATCCACAAAATCAACATGGAATACGCAGACAGGTTCCACAAGAACAGGAAGAACCCTGACGAGATCAAAAAGCTCCAGAAGAGCCGTATAAAAGATATCGAGAAGGTGCTCACAAAGGAACAGATGAAAAAACTTGAAGAGCTCCGTGAAGATAAAGATGGAATGAGGGACTGCCCCCTCTTCGAATAACAACTGCGCGGACGGCCACCGTTTTTACGGTGGCTCTCTGCCGGAAGAGAGGTAATGCAATATGAATAACAGAATAATCATAATAATCCTTTCAGCGGTCATAGTGCTACTTGTGGGCTTTGGCATGTTCCGAGAAAACCGTATGAGAAACTTCTACGGCCCCGGATGTGATCGTGATAATGCCAGGCAGCATGACAGGATGATGGAATTCGGACCCGGCATGGGGCATCGTTTCTGCACGCCGGACTTCATGAAAGAAACCCTTAACCTGGACGACGGGCAGATAGGTAAAATTAACATTCTCAATGAAACATTCGAGAAGGAGTACGGGAAGCTCACAGACGCCATAGCTCCTGACAGGGAGAAGCTCCGTGTCCTTTTAAAACAGGATGATCCTGACATGAAAGAGGTAAGGAGAATCCTCGAAAAAATCGGAAAAGTCAATGTTGAAATCCAGCTGCTGAGGATAAAACAGGGCAGAGCCATATCGCTCATACTCACGCCTGAACAGATGGATAAACTAAGGCATGAACGCCGGATGTTTCATGACAGAAAGGGGCCGGGCCCGGGCGGCATGGAATGACAGACGCGGATTTTGCAGCGATTGTCAGGGACACGAAAAAAATTGTCCTCTCGGCAATTGAAAAAAACCTGGCAGAGCGTTTCTACCACGCGATCGACGACGTGGCCCAGGAGACCTACCTGCGCGCTTTCCGCAGCCTGGCACGGGGCAGCTTCCGCAACGATTCATCCGTGGGCACATGGCTTTACGCCATCGCAAGGAATGAGTCCCTCCGCATGAACAAAAAGCTCATGCGTGAAGAGGAGAAGGCTCTCCGCGCTGTACCGGCAGCATATGCCGCAGCAGAAGAACACGGTTCGACAGATGGCCTTCACGAAAGCATAAACCGGCTGCCGGAGAAGTACAGGTCAGTGCTCCAGCTCCTGGCAGCAGGCATGCGCATAAATGAAATTTCAGCAAAGCTCGGGATAAAGCCGGGAACGGTCAAGTCCAGGGCTTCCAGGGGCAAACAGATAATACAGGGCAGGACAGGTGCAGATCATGAAAGAGAATAGCAGAATGAAACAGGCAATAGAGTTCAGGATGGGCAGCGATGCATGGGACATGCGGATCGCACAATCGGTACTAACAAGGCGCAGCAGCGCCAGGGAGAGGTTCCTTTTCTCCGGGTCGATCGCGTCCATGGCAACAGCAGGCCTGGCGGTAATAGTCCTCAGCGTAAGCCTTTACTTATGGGAGGCCGGCACCACTAAAGAGATTCAGGGTTCATACAGCTATGCATTGACAACAGACGAGTACAACTTTGAAAGCGATACAGTCTCTTCGGAGATCGGCAGCCTTATTAATGAAGCGTACCCTATGAGGTAGCGTTGCCTGTTTTTGCGAAGGACATTGCCTGATCTGCAAACACCCTGCCCATGTCAGCGTATACCCTTTGCGAAAACTCCTCTCTCTTTCCGTTGTTCCACTGGTTTACCGGCCTGAAATAACCTGATACGCGAGAAAAAACTTCGGAAGGAATCACGATGCGTTTTGACATATTGTTACCCTTGGAAAGTAGTTTCAAGTACCATAGCTAATGTGACATAATCTGTCAAGATTAATCTGAAATTTTTTCCCTTCATTTTCTTAAAAGACTGTTCACAGGGGGATAACTTCGCGGGCATTAAAAAAATTTTTACGCAAAAGCTATCTGCTTTCAGGCTGGCCGTATTCAGTAATTATCTGTATCCTGCCACCTGAAGCGAGGATCAGGTCTGTGAGTTCAATTACTTTTTTCATGGGCACATTACCGTCGGAATAGATGCGGACAGTCTTGTTCTTCCGGTCTTTCAGCTTTTCATTTATTGCCGCCCTGATTTCATCAAGCGACGCGGATTTCTTTTCTGCTGTGGAGTATGTGGTTTTTTTCGATTCCTGGTCGAACACCACGTATATGCCCATCTCATCATCCTGGCTGAACTCCGCGGCAGAGAGCGTCCTGGGCAGAGCGATGTTCACAGCCTGGTTGATTATGAATGGTGAGGAGATCATGAAAATAACAAGCAGCACAAGGCATGCATCCACAAGGGGAGTGATGTTCGCCTCGCAGATGAGCCTTTTCCTGTCGGTCATCCTTATCCTTCTCATAAGCCCGCCTGACCATTTTTTCTCTTCAGCAGTATGAGCATGCGGTTTGCCATGTTGGCAAGGAGGTCAAGCCTGCTGTTAGACCTGCTGATAAAGTAGTTGTAAAGGATGAGCGCCGGTACCGATACGAATATACCAAAAGCGGTTGTGTACAGCGCCTCCCATATGCCCGCGGATACAGCCTGCAGCACGCCTGAACCGTGTACGCTGCCCGATGATATACCGGCAAAGGACTTCATTATTCCAAGAACCGTTCCAAAGAGTCCTATGAGGGGGCTGACCGAACCGGTCGACCCCAGGATCGCAACATGTTTCTCGGCACGCAGCTTTTCTATTGCTATACAGTTTTCAAGCTCCAGCTCGAGTATGGCCTGGTCATTCTCTGTGCGCCCGCTTCCTGCCATGAATTCAGCCGTGACCTTCATTATCTGCATCATGCCCGTACCGGATTTTTCACAGAGCCGCATAACTTCATCGTACGAATGCTTCAGCATGAGTTCAAGGCCCGCGGCGACACCATCCTTTGCCCTGGAGTTGTTTTCGTTGCGGAAGAAGACGATCCTCTCCGCTATTACCGCGATGTTCATTATCGAAAAGAAAAAAAGTACACCTACTGTCAGCCATTTCCCGGCGTCTGCCAGGGTTTCAAGTGAAATCAACATTTTGTGCTTTTCCTTTACTGGTAGATTAAGTATCCGGAAACAGGCCCGGCCTTTTGTTACAAAACGGATATTGTATTATGCACAGGGCAGGTATATGCTGAACCTTGTCCACTTGCCCTTCTCTGAGACAACATCGATGAACCCGCCATGGCTGTTGACTATATTGCTCACGATGGCCAGCCCAAGGCCGCCCCCCTGCTTCTTGGTTGTATACAGGGGGTCAAAAACCTTCTGTACTGCCGAACTGTCGATGCCCCCGCCGTTGTCCTCTACAGATACGTGCCACATGGGCCTGCTGAACCTCGTCTGCCCTGACTCCACTTTTTCCAGCGATATCCTGATTGTCCCTTTCGACATGCTCTGCTCCGATGCAGCCCTTATGGCATCGGTAGCATTCACTATGAGGTTCAGCAGAATCTGCTCCATCTGTGACTTAACACCTGTTATCATGGCATCCGGCCCGGCGTAGTCATAGATAATATCGATGCTCCCGGACAGTGCCGGCGAGGATATATCGGCCATCTCACGTATAACACGCGCGAGGTTTATTGTTTCAAAAACTTCCCCTTCTTTTCTAGCAACCGACATGAGGTTCTTTACCAGGGTTCCGGCCTTTTCACCGGCCTTCCTGATAATTTCAAGGTTTAACGCGATGTCCTTCTCTGTCAAGCCCCCCTTTCTTGTACCGAGAAATTCAAGGTAGGATACAGCGCCCGTAATAACAGCAATAATGTTATTGAAGTCGTGGGCAAGTCCGCCTGCGATTGTCCCCATCATTTCGACCTTCTCGGCCCTTTCAAGCTGCTGCCGTTTCATCTCCAGTTCGGTTATATCGTCAATCCGGATAATGACGCCGCCTATCTGTTTCCGTACAAACGGGAAGATATTGACATTCTTCACAGACTGGACCGTATTGCCCCCGCCGTGAAAAATCTCCTTGTGCATCTCGAGGCGTTCGCGTTTTGCCATCACATGCCCTATCTGTTCGCTGTACCTGTCAAGTCCGGGGAAAACATCATGCAGGAATTTTCCAGCGGCGTTATCCGCAGTCACGCCGGTAAACCTGGCGGCCTCCAGGTTCCAGTGAATGACCCTCCCCTCGTCGTCGATGCTGATGAGTATGGAAGGCATTGATTCCAGGATGCTGTTTATGTAAACCGAGAGTTCCCGAAGCTGTTCATTGGAACTGCTCAGTTCAATTGACCGCTGGTGCAGGTCGCGCGACATTCCGGTTATGCTTGCTGCGATATCGCTCAGTTCATCCCCGGCGTCATCGCTTATGGAATGCTCGTACTCCCCCTCCCTGATCTTTTTAAGGCCATCGGTGATATTGAGTATGCGGCCGATAAAAAGGCTGTCAATCCTTCTCACTGCGATGATAAAAAGCATGAGCGAAATAACTATTCCCGAAGCCAGGGAAAAAATAAAAATATTGCGCAGGTATCTGTCCAGGAAGCTGACGTCGTACACGAACTCGATGATAACAGCTGATTTGCGGTTGAAGAAATATCTCCCGGCAGGAATCATCCTGTAAAAATAAAGCATGTTCCCCTTTCTGACAGACGCGGAGCCATCTCCGGTTATTTTTTGCACCAGCGAAACGGACCCGTCAAAGTATTTGCCCTCGTTTACGATTGACCAGCTTCTGCCTGCGGCGACTGAATAAATCTCTATTGAAAGCAGGTACTCGTTATAGAAGCTGCCGAACATGTCGCTGAAGAGGAACTCGTAGAGTGCAAGGTTGTACTTCTTCCGGACATATGAAGAAACATCAATGGATATTTCGTATATGATATCGCTTCCTTCAGGTGAATAGTACATGTAATGCCTCAGTTTCCCTTTTCGGATAGAGACGCTTACTCCCTGTGAATAAATTTTTCCGCTGCCCCTCAATGATTCGAGGAATTGCTTCAGGCTTTCGCCTGCATTGAAGAGGTTCAGGCCGATGTCTTCATTTAAAGACGAATTAAAAACAGTTCCAGTGCTGTCTATGAAATAGACATGGCTTACATCATTTCTCCGCGCAAAATCATTGAGAAGAGCCGGCGGGATCTTCCGGATTGACGCATGGTCGCGATAGGAACCGGCGAGCTTTCTCAAGGCCGTGCCGCCGCTCTCGTTCATCCCCTGTTCGATGGTGGAGACTATCTTCTCGTAATATTCAAACTGTTTTTCAATGCGGGCCACCTTCTCCTCTTTGTTATTGCGGAAAACAGTTTTAACAAATTCGTATGAAAAGGCGCCTATGATAAGGGATATCACCAGCGAAGTGAAAAGTATTATGATAAAGATGAGAAGGAATAATCTTTTCCGCATGAGGTTCCGGTCAATCCGTAATAATTTTTGAATGATAAAGTCTGACCCCGTGCAGGGCAAAGGTCAAGAGTAAAAATCCCCGGGACTAAAAATTCTCTGAAGATATGATGATTGCCGCACCAGTAAGCCTGGCCTCGTACCCTATACCGTAATAGTCCCTGTACTCACGGATAAGCGACTCCATTTCTCTCTTCGTTTTTGCGATTTTGTTCCTTGTCCGTGTAATTGTACTGCGCATATCCTTACCGTACCATTTCATCTGCCCCTCCTGAAGGTCAAGCTTCTCCTCCAGCTCCCGGAGCTGCCTTGAGTACGATTCCCTGATCTTCTCCAGTTCCGGGTCAATCTGTATGTCCAGGTTTTCGTTCATGTCAAAAATCCTGTCGCTGATCTTTTCCTGCAATATTACGCGCGCATCATCAAGGCATGACCTGGCACTGAGCCTGGCCCTCTCAATTATACCGGCAAACGCCGCGGGATCGGCATCTGCCTCAAAATCGCAGTCTGCAATTCTCTCGATTATATCCTGAATCTCAAAGCGTGAAAGCGGCGCGTCAGCAGAAACAACAACCTGCATAAACTCATGCGATACAGTGACAGACCTGAACTTTACAAGAAAATTAAACACTATGGCGCTGAAGGACTTTTCACCGCGAATAAAAAGAACCCCTGCCTCGCCGCCGAAATCCCTGGTGTGGCAGTAATCAATAATTTTGTCAATGACGCAGTGGCCGAATGCAAGGAACTCGATCCCGTCATCCTCCAGGGCCTTCTCGCTGTCGAAGGTTCCGGTTTTGAACTCATCGCCGGGGTTTTTCCGTACCTTGTAAAAGCCGTTCCTGCACCCCCTGGAGGTTATGAGGTCAGAGGCATAGATATCCGCGGCAGTAAAATCACTGATGAATTTCTCGATTCTTCTGTTGTTGAAGCTGCGCTCCTTCAATGTAACCCTGTAGTACTCATCGTAATTGAAGTCCATCCTGCCCGCAACCGTGAGCTCGGAAAGCTTCTCGAAGCTCTGCCGCGCGCTGTCTATCCTGTCAGAAAGTTCATGCTCTACGTCGCGCTTCCTCTTCCTTCCGGTAGCCATCTCCATGAAGAGGGTATTGAGGTTGACCTCGTCCTCTATCTGCCCGAGCATTATGTCAGGGGTGCCGATCGATTCCTCAAAGAGTTTGAGTTTTTCCGTAAGCACCTCGAGCACCCTCTCTGCCACGGTTCCGCGAGTGGAAAAATTATATATATGCACATCGTTGGGCTGTCCGAACCTGTGTATACGTCCTATGCGCTGCTCGATTTTAAGGGGGGACCAGGGGAGGTCATAGTTCACCAGCACATCGCAGAACTGCATGTTGCGGCCCTCTCCGCCGGCCTCTGTGGCGATAAGTACCGCGGCCTCGTCCCTGAACCTGCGTATTGCATCCTCTTTCTGGTCCCTGTTCATGGAACCGTTGAATACCACCGTGTCATATTCTCCAAGCAGGGAGTAGAGGTAGTCCTGAGTAGTCCTGAACTGCGTGAATATGAGGAACTTCTTGTGCCCCTTCCTCGACAGGTCCCTGACGAGGCGGATCAGCTTTTCCCCTTTCTTGTTCACATCTATTTTTGATGCAATATCAACGAGCCTGTCGAGAGTTGCGATTTCGATTTTAAGTTCATCAATTGTCCTCCTGACCATAAGGCTGCTGTCGTCATCGATCTCATCGTTTTCAGAAACTGTGGCGGTATCGAAGATCACATTGTTAAACTCAACAAGCTCCTGGCACCCGGCCTCTGCCCTTGCAAGCAGCTCCTTGAGCCGGACGGACCTGTTGCCCAGTGCGACCTTCAGTGCATAGCTCGACGAATCGAGGAGTTTCTGGAACACGGTCATCACGAATCCTACCGCCCGGTTTTCGACCTGAAGGGCCCTGTTGAATTCCTCGACCACGTACCTCGTTGTCTCATCGTAGAGGAAACGCTCGTCGTCGTACAGGTCAAACCTTATGGTCCTTGCGTGCCTCTTTGTGAATCCGCCCACCTCGTTCTTTGTGCGCCTTATGACAACCTGGTCGAGCTTCCGCTTGAGGCCCGAAAGGTCCGCGCCGTCAAGGCAGTACTCGTTGTAGAATGACTGGAATGGGCCAAGTATGTTTTTATCAATGAGTGCTATGAGGTAGTAGAGCTCTTCGAGCTTGCCCCTGAAAGGCGTCGCGGAAAGCAGGATGAGCGATTTGGTTTTGGATGATATAACCTCTGCCGCGTTATATGCCATGGTTGATGCGGCCGCGTCCCTGCGCAGCCTGTGCGCCTCGTCAAATATCACTGCGTCCCATGAAGTCCGCGAAAGGTCTTCGCCGAATCCCTTGTTCTTGATAAAGTCCAGCGAGCATATCACCTTGTTATGCGCATTCCACGGGTTGCCAGCCTTACCACCTGCAGCAGCCTTCTTCAGCACACGCCGGTCCATAATAATAAACTTCTCGTTGAACTTGCTCTCCATTTCGTTCTGCCACTGGAAGAGCAGCGAGGCCGGGCATACAATGAGTATCCTGCTGTAGTTGTGCCTGTATATCATCTCCTTGATGACGAGCCCCGCCTCGATCGTCTTGCCAAGGCCCACCTCATCCGCTACGAGGAACCTCTGCCTGAATGAATTGACTATCCTGTGCGTGCTCTCTACCTGGTGAGCAAGTATCCTTGTGCGCGAGTTGGAGAGGGAGAGAATTTTATTGTACGCATAGGCAAGCTTCAGCATGAATGACTCGGACTTGAGCATGAACCGCCTGCCGTCTGCAGGGATACCATTTTCAAGCATGGCAAGAACATGGTCCTCATCCTCGATGTGGAGGGACCCGCCGTCGCCCTTTTCAGAGGCATTAAATGCAAAGAGATCAGGAAAAGTTGTATCCGTGCCGGTATTCATTCCGAGATAATCAAACCACGCCCGCAATTTAAGGAAAAAATCAGTTGAAAAGTACCCTGTATTAGAAGCGACATAATCCCACAGAGATTTGTTTTCGACAAGCAATTTTTACAAAAATAATCAATGGGCCAATGAATGTTCAGGGCTTCTCCATGTTAATTGAAAATCCGCAATATTCCCTTTTAAATAATTCTGATGACCCGATAATTATTGCCATAAATAGTATTTATTATTAATATTGTATATACACACCACAAAAAATTTCAAAGAGGTTAACAGTGAAAAAGATACTATACTTCATGTCAGGCATAATGCTTGTACTCTCGATTGCCCTGTTTGCAGCAGATAAAAACCAGATGGCCGTTGAATTCATAAAAAAGGCCCTGGAAAGAAGCAAGACGGAATACGGACTGACCAACGCTCTCAGGTATTTCCAGTACACCACAACTACAGAGAAGAACAATCCATACTCATTTATACTTTCATCATACGGAGCAGAAGCACTTGCAGAATCTAAAATAGAGAAATCAGAAAAGGGAAAGTATATTGAAGCCCTCAAGGACCGTTCAGGCGCGCGCATCAAGAAACTGTGGACTGCAAACAAAAAAGAGTTACTGGCCATGCTCACACGCGAGCAGTACGACAACAACTTCGGGTACTATGTTGACAGCCTGATAACATACCACGATTCAAAGAATTACAAGAACCAGATTGCCGCGCTGAAGAAAAAATCACCAAAGCTCGACACGAAAACTATCGACAAGTCAGGCGAAATCACAGACTGGCAGAATTACAAAGACCTGGCATTCTGGTACAGGCGCACAGTAGAGAAGAACGACAAGGTAGTCTACGATATACTTAAAGAGATCCAGACATACTACAGGAAAAAATAATTTAATAAAAAACCCCGGTCCCCCGGGGTTTTTTATTACCGCTATTCCTCCACCTGTGTTGTGAGGAAGAACTGTATGCCCATCTGCCCGACCTGGTCAAGAAGCTCCTCAAGTTTATCGATATGCGCGTCCTCATCCTTCAGGATGCTTTCAAGCACCTCCCTGGTTGCATTGTCGCCCACCTCAACTGCAAGTTTTATGGCCTCGTTGTATGCCTTAATCGCGCCTGCTTCTGCCTCCCTGTCGTTGGCAAGCTGTTTTGCAACATCCGCGCCGATGTGGATATTGTTGAGGCTGCTCACTATGGGTGTCCCCTCAAGAAAGAGTATGCGCCCGATAAGTTTCTCCGCATGCTTCATTTCATCAATGGCGCGCTTCTCAAATCCTTCATGCAGCTTTTCGTACCCCCAGTTGGCGCACATCTCTGAATGGACCATGTACTGGTTGATGGCAGTGAGTTCATCTGCCAGCAGAAAATTCAGCTTATCAATAAGTTTGTCGTTTCCTTTCATCATTTATCTCCAGATATTTTTTTGTGCCGGATAATGTTTTATACCATTCATTAATTGGTTTTCCAAAGTTACTATTGTTCACCGCACGCCTATGGCGGGCTGTGAACATATAATTATGTGTATATCCACTTTATGAAAGGTATAACTACTAAAACTTCTTTAATTCATGACAATCAGTTACAGTAAATGTTACCAGCTCCCTGATGCGCCGCCTCCGCCGAAACTCCCGCCGCCTCCGCTGTACGACGAGGAACCGGATGAGCTCCCCGAGTATGATGAAGACGATGACGAAGAATACGACGAGTAGCTTCCCGAATCCGAGGATCCCCCTCCCCCGTCACCATACTTGATGCCGGCCCCCATGAATGCGTAGATCCCCAGAGGGATTAGTGCGAATAGAGCCGAGCTCGCAAGCGTAC
>CAYTSF010000005.1:4004-16435 GCA_964440335.1 uncultured Leptospirales bacterium | reverse complement strand
AATGCGTAGATCCCCAGAGGGATTAGTGCGAATAGAGCCGAGCTCGCAAGCGTACCGGCCCCGATAAGGAACATCGCGATATAATGCATAACATAAATGACGCCCAGGGAAACAAACAGATTCGTAAATATAAGCATCACAATAAAAACAAAAAGTGCTGCGACAAAAAGTATCACAGCAATGGTTACCCTTGTATCGCTTATTACAGGTTTGTAGTCCGGCTCATTCGCTGGAACAACAAGTTCTGCCACCTCCCCTCCCTTAACCAGCACGATTATCGCATCCATGGCCTCATCAAGCCCCTGGTAAAATTTCCCCTGCCTGAAAGCCGGAGCCATGATCCTGTCAACGATCCTTCCAGCCTTGAGGTCAGTGATTACCGGTTCAAGCCCGTATCCAACTTCTATCCTCATTTTGCGGTCTTTCTTTGCCACAATAATAATTACTCCATCATCGGCCTTTTTCCTGCCGACCTTCCATTTCTCTCCCAGCTTGATGCCATATTCCTCGATCGACAGCGGCGCTGTTGTATCTATTATGCAGATGACAACCTGCGCGCCCTTCTCTTTCTGAAGTGCAAGAGATTTTTGAGAGAGGGCCTTCACCTCTTCAGCCTTCAGCAGCGAAACAGTATCAACAACAGGTCCGGTCAGGGCGGGGAGCCTAACCTCCTGCGGCCATGCGGCTGCCGATATCAGCAGCATCATTACAATTGCCAGCCTTTTCATAGTTCCCCCTTAACCTTCAGGTTATCCCTCAATGACCCTGTCGGGGATCTCATTTACATCATCCTCCCTGCGCGGAAAATAGAGGGCCAGTTCCTTACCTGCGCTTATAATGCCCTCGCAAAGCGCATCAGCAGCCCTGCCCGCAGCCATGCCCCTGCTCACTGTTGCGGCATATTCATCAAGTTTCTTCTGGGTAATCATTGTGTATATGCCATGATCAGCCAGGACATATACCCTTCGCTCCAGCATTGACACAAGAAACAGGATGCCTGTGCCATCCTTTGTGAGGTCAAGCCCCTTATCCCTGAATACGCTCAGGGCCTTCTCCCTGACCTGCGCCTCGCGCCTACCGGCAGAAACAAAAATCCTTTTTAAACCGGTGAACCTTCCTATCAAGAACATTACCGGGACAAACAGAACAATCGCCAGGAGAACAAAACCCGCCAAACCTGTTATAAACCTCATGACGTCAGGCACCTCTGTAATCCACCCGAAAGTAAATACGAATTTTCTGAGCAACGTGTCTGAATTCACATAGATTATCTCCGCAGGCCATGCCGATAAAACCGCAGATATGATCACCGATGCGATTACATCAATGTCTCTGTAATGGTCGCTCCGCTCAACGACCATTGCCACGATCTCACCGGAAGTGGAAGACTCAACATCCGATATTGTCTGTTCGATCTTTTTCTTATCTTCATCGCTGAAAAATACTGCTGTTCTGCTTTTCATTACCATCCTCCTGACGCTCCTCCGCCTCCAAAACTACCGCCACCGCCCGAAAATCCTCCATCCGATGAACCGTCACCAGAAGTGAAAACACTCCAGCCGCTTCCGTCCGAATAGCTTCCCGGAGCAATGCGGGGAGAAACCATGCCGAACAGTGCGCCTATAACCGCCGTAATTAAAACACCAGCCATGGCAAGAGGAAAGAGCGCAAGGTGTACGATAACCGGCAGCATAACAGCTCCCGATACGGCACATGCCGCCTTTGATATTTTTCTCATAAGTGACGCTATGACTATAAATCCGAAAATAAGATACACGATAACGGAACTGAGGGGCTGCCCATTTTTATTATCATCCGCCGGAAGGGAATCGTTTGTGAATTCCCCGCGGCACGCCTTTAAAACAGCGCCGGTACCATCGATGAAGCCCCCATCGAAATTCCCCTCTCTGAACCTGGGCCTCACGATATTGTCAAGGATCCTCCCGGCGAGCAGGTCAGTAAGCACGCCCTCAAGACCGCGGCCCACTTCGATCCTCATGACCCTGTCGTTCTTCGCAGCAAAAAAAATGACTCCGTTATCCCTCTTTGCCCGGCCGATTCTCCATGCTTCGGCGACACGCAACACATATTCCTCCAGCACCTCTCCTTCGAGAGAAAGAACTGTCAGGATGACGACCTGTGTTGAATCGCTTTTTTCAAACGCTTCAAGTTCAGCTTCAAGCTGCGATTCAGTACCAGGCGAAATCATGTCAGCGTAATCATTGACCCTGCCCTGCAGCACGGGCACATCAAGAGCCATGAGACGTACCGAACATAACATGCAGGATGCGACTACAAGCGGCAAAAACCGTTTCATCAGAACTTGACCTGCGGCGCCCTGTCTGCCCCCTCCTGCGCTTTAAACGATTCCTTGCGCTCAAGGTGAAGGAAGAATGTGTTGGTTATGTTGTTCGGAAAAATCCTTATGGATGTATTGAACTTCTGCACAGCCTCGTTATACCTCACGCGGGCCACGTTTATTCTGTTCTCTGTTCCCTCCAGTTGCTGCTGAAGGTCGGCGAAGTGCTGGTCGGCCTTCAGGTTTGGGTAACTCTCTACGATCACCATCATCTTTGAGAGGGCATTGGTCAGGTCTCCCTGGTTCGCCTGGAACTGCTGAAAGGCCTTCGGGTCATCAAGTATGTCTTTTGGGATCTGCATAGACCCGGCTTTTGACCTTGCCTCAATGACCGCCTTCAGTGTCTCCTTCTCGTGTGCGGCATATGCCTTCACGACCTCCACAAGGTTCGGGATAAGGTCCATGCGCCTCTGGTACGCTGCCTCAACATTCCCCCAAGCCTCCCTGACAATCTCCTCGTTCGCCTGCATCTCGTTGTATCCGCATGACGACAGCCCGGCAGAAATAATAAATGAGCATATTACTGTTATGACTTTTTTCATATAATTTATTCCTCGCTGATCCTTCTTGTTTTCTACCATTCATTAATTGGATATACCATAATCATATGTTCTCCGCCCCCCTGCGCGTGAGGTGAACAATAGCAACCGTGGAATACCAATTTCTTATGGATATAAAACACCTACCTGGTCTTTTACCATTTTATGACAATCAATATTGAATATGCAATAATTTTATTCATGCCTGCCGGAAATTGGTTTAACAGTTAATTTTTTTTCCACGCAAGGTGTACATGCGGCAACACTTCTTTGACAGCCGCCATGAGCAGTGCAGATAATTACTTCATGATTAAACGTATCCTGCCATTAAAACCGGCAGCCTGAAATTTTACCGGCCTTCTGAACAGACAGAAGACTAAACCGGGATAGCTGCCAATCACATTGTGCGAGACACCGTGCAGACCTCGGCCGGTATACGGGTAAGAGGAAGAACTTTGCTGACAGCATCAAGTTTTATGGCCTCCCTTGGCATTCCGAACACCACGCATGACTCCTCATCCTGGGCTATGGTGTATGCCCCTGCATCCTTCATCTCTTTAAGACCCCTGGCGCCATCGTCACCCATGCCTGTCATTATCACGCCGATTGCATTCTTCCCGGCATAATAGGCCGTTGACCTGAAGAGCACGTCAACAGATGGCCTGTGCCGCGTAACAAGGGGCCCGTCTTTCACCTCTACATAGTACTGCGCGCCTGCACGTTTGAGCAGCGTGTGCCTGTTCCCCGGAGCGATGAGCGCAAGGCCTTTAAGTACAGTGTCGCCGTTCTTTGCCTCTTTCACGTTTATGGCACACTGCATGTTCAGGCTGTCGGCAAATGCCCTGGTAAAATTTTCGGGCATGTGCTGCACTATGACAAGGCCCGGTATGTCATGCGGAAGATTCATGAGGAAAGCCTTAAGTGCTTCGGTACCGCCAGTGGATGCGCCAACGGCAATTACCTTGTCAGTTGTTTCGGTAAGAACAGGTTTACCGTTTTTGGGCAGCACCACATCCGCGGTGTATTTGGGTTCAGTGCCGAGTTCGGCCGCCTGGGCAATTTTTTTAAGCTTCGCCGTGGATGCAGCGCGTATAGTATCAGCAATCCTTACCCTCGATTCCTCAAGAAATTCCTTTGTGGCCATGCCCGGTTTGGTAATGATATCCACTGCGCCATAAGCCAGGGCCTTGAATGCTGAATCCGAACCTTTCTCTGCCAGGCTGGAACAGATAACTACCGGTATCGGGTGCTGTGACATTATCTTCTGCAGAAATGTAAGCCCGTCCATCCTGGGCATCTCGAGGTCCAGAATGATTACATCAGGCACCTCCTTTGCAATCTTTTCCGCTGCATAGTACGGGTCCGATGCCGTGCCCATGACCTGGATATCATCCTCATTCTCCAGGATGCCGCTTATGGTCTGGCGCACCACTGCTGAATCATCAATTATCAGTACACCGATTTTATTCTTCATCTGCAGGCCTCTCCATATTCCCCGATGTCATTTTGCAGGTACTGTACAAATGCCCTCCCCTGGTCCGGCAGAAAAACCACCTTCCGGCCGTTAACACCACCGGTATCTTCGCATAAAATCTTTATGTTCTCGGTCTCAATAATTTTTTTTGCCATAATAATATTCTGCCTGCCCACAGTATCAATATTCCTGGCCTTAACGGTTTTAAGCACATCGCTCCCACCAAACAACATGAGTTTGGTGTTCTGCAGGTTGATACCCGATTCCCTGAACCTGTGCTTCAGGTAATAGAATGCGAAATCAACATACTCCGGGTCTGGTGAAACAGGCGGAATTCCCGCGATGAGCCTGCGTTTTATCCTGTGTTCCGGCAGGAGCGCGTGAAATATTCCAGACAGCCCGGTTTCAGGGGAATGGATTGTAACAGCCACACATGACCCCAGTATGGTTACGATGGGAACCCGCTCCCTTGTCATAATCAGCTGGCCGGGGTGCAGGTAATAATAGCGGTCATATTTATCCAGGGGATTCATATCAGCACCTCCTGTATACGGTGGGCTCAACGCAACGAACAGGCAGGTTGTAGCCAGTCATGGTTTCTGAATGCCCGATGAAAAGGTACCCGTTTTTCCGGAGATACCCGAGCAGCCGCATGAGAATGGCCTCCTGGTTCGGCCTGTCAAAATATATGAGCGCGTTGCGGCAGAAAATAATATCAAACTTTTCCGCAAAGGGGTATGAATAATCCATGAGGTTCATGGTAAAAAAACCGGTGCATGCCCGGACCTCAGGCACGATCCTGACCAGTTCACTCTTCTCCCCCTTGCCGTTCATGAAATACCTCTTACGGTACTCCACAGGGATATTCTGTGTTTTTGACTGGTAGTATACTCCGCGTGTTGCGGTCTCTACGACCCTTAATGAAATATCGGTGCCTGTTATGCTGTAAAGGTAGGACTGCTGGGGCCTGCTGCGTTTATACTCCTCGGCCATCATGGAAATGGTGTACGCCTCCTCCCCTGTTGAACACGCCGCACTTAGTACGCGCAACGGGCGCCGGATGCCTGCCCCCTTGCTCTCTGCAAGTTCGGGCAGGACCGTGGTAAGAAGCAGATGGAAATGCTGGGCTTCCCTGAAAAAACTGGTCTCATGTGTTGAAATCAAATCTGTAAAAATACAGAGTTCACTTCTCACACCTTCAGGAGAACGGATATAATCGTAATATGCGCTGTAGCTTTGAAGCCCCAGGATCTTGAGCCTTTTGGCAAGCCTGCTGGTGAGCATGACCTTCTTCACGGGGGGCATCTTTATGCCGAACTCACCTTCGATGAAGGAACTGATCGAGCTCCTCTCCTTTTCGTTCATCATGATATCAAGCCCTTCCATAGCGCACCCATCAATCTTACGGCAATTTCCCTTTTCTCAGGAAACCGCTATAGTGTTGATACGACCTCTTCAGGAATGTGCTCCGGGCCCGCCGTATTCAGGACATCCAGGTTTTCCTTCGCAAGGTTAAGGTCATCCTCGGAAAATACCTTGTCAACGTTAAGTATAACAACAAACGCATCGTTTTTCTTGCCAATACCATTGATCAGTTCAGCGCTGAACTTCATACCCACCCTGGGTGGCGGCTCTATCTGGTTACTGTCAAACCGCAGCACCCCCTTGACCGCGTCAACAAGCGCCCCGACTACGACCATCTCCCCTTCGTAGTTGGCCTCAACAATAATAATGGCGCTCTCGAATGTTATGCTGGTTTCACCCATGCCGAACTTTTTCCTGAAATCCATTACCGTGACAACACTCCCCCGCAGGTTAATCACGCCGGCGATATATGCCGGTGTACACGGAATCTCTGTTATCTGAGTGTACGACAGCACTTCCCTTGTCTTTAACACATCAAAGGCGAATATCTTTTCATCAAGCATGAATGAAAGATACTGGGCGCTTCCGTTTGTTTCATTTGTGTTCATACTCCCTCCTCTCAGTTGGCCCTTTCGAACTCGGAATCCTCCGCGTCGCCCATATTCAGCGCAACACCGGCAACCGGTTTTGTGTACAATCCGTTTACTATGTGTGTATCATGATGTTTGCCGTTACCACCGTTGTTTGCTGCCGGTTTCATCTCCCTGGTGATAAGCATGTGCGGTTCATGATGAAACGAATGCGCTGACGCACGGCGGGAATAATCCTCTTTCTGCTGAACATTGCGCTGGCCTGTCCTCAGCATGACTATGGCATCCTGCATTGCAACAGTCTGGGCAGCCAGTTCCTCTGATGTCGCGGCAAGCTGCTCGGCACTGGACGCATTCTGCTGCACAACACTGTTGAGCTGCTGAATAGCGGTGTTGATCTGCTGCGCACCATTTGCCTGCTCGCCGCTGGCGGCATTTATCTCCGCAACAAGTTCGGCGGTTTTCTGGATATCAGGCACAAGTTTTGTCAGCATGTCGCCAGCCTTCTCGGCGATTTCCACGCTGGAACCCGACAGTTCCCCTATCTCTGCTGCGGCGATCTGGCTCCTCTCTGCCAGCTTCTGTACTTCGCTTGCGACAACGGCAAAACCTCGCCCGTGCTCGCCTGCCCTGGCAGCTTCAATTGAAGCATTGAGCGAGAGAAGGTTGGTCTGCCTTGCAATCTCCTGTATGATAGAAATCTTTTCCGCTATATCCTTCATGGCCTTGACTGTCTGTTTAACAGCATCTCCGCTCTCTTTTGCATCAATGGAACTCTTGGCAGCTATGCGCTCTGTCTGGCTCGCGTTATCCGCGTTCTGGCGTATAGTTGCAGTCATCTGCTCAATAGCTGACGAGATCTCCTCAACGCTTGCCGCCTGTTCATTGGCGCCCTGTGAGAGTTCCTCAGATGATGATGAGATCTGCTCCGTACCCGCACTCACATTGTTTGATGAAAGCTCAATTGAATTTACCACGTTCAGGATGGACCTTGTGAGAATCAGTGAAACAAAAATTGACAGGGCTATGGCAACGATTATTGATACTATCATAACGACTGCTATAATGTTAGCTATCTTCTCACTGCCTGTGTAGGCTGCCAACGCGCTGGTTTGATTGATCTTCACTATCTCCTGAACAGCAGGGGCTATCCTGTCGGTAAAAATTGCCGCTGCTGTCTTGACCAGGCCGTCAATCTCCTTTGTTTTGTTCTGTCGTGAATATGGGAATATTATATCAAGGTCTTTTTTATATTCCTTGATACCATCAACGATTGTCTTGGCAAGCTCCTTCTCCCTGGCTGTTCTATCTGCCTTTAAAAAATCATCAATATGCTTCAGGTATTCATTGAAGTCATTCTCAAAGGCCTGTTCAAGGGCGATTTTCTGCTGCAGATCAAAGATGCTCAGGTGCTTCAGCGCATCGTTGCGAAGCTTGAGACCGCTGCTCTCGACGTTCCCCGCCAGCCTTACGCCTTCAAAATTTTCAACATAAAACGACTTCATCATGACACCCAGCTTACCTGTGCTGAACATCCCGATTACACCTACGATGAGGGTGACTGCTGCAACCATAATAAAAGTAAGTAGAAGTTTTGTTCTTAGTCCGAGTCTCATATATTCACTCCTGTTTTTTAACCGGCTATTCCAGCATCGGTCCTTTAACCTGAACGCTCATATTCCTGACAATGGCATTGGCATCAAGAATCAGAGCGACGCTCCCATCACCAAGGATTGTTGCCCCGGCAATCATATCGCTGCTCCTGCTTCCCCTGGACAGGGGCTTGACCACGGTCTGGTATTTGCCAATAACCCTGTCCACGAGAAACCCGAATCTTTCACCCGCGATGTCTGCAATGACAATCTGGGGGTACGAACTCCACATCCTTCCCGTGCCGAAGACCCTGCGCAGGTCAATGCACGGAACGATTTCGTTCCTGAGGTTTATTACAAACTGGTTTTCCGTTTCGCTCTCTGCGGCTCCGGAAAAATCCAGGCATTCCCTAATGTTTGAAAGGTTAAAAATGAAGAGGCTCCCCGCGATATCTACCATGAAGCCGTCGATAATGGAGAGCGTAAGAGGTATCGTTAGTGTAACTGTTGTACCCTGGCCGGCAACGCTTGACAGGTCTATTGTGCCCCTGAGCTTCTCGATGTTCCGTTTAACAACATCCATGCCAACGCCCCTGCCCGAGATGTCAGTAGCCACGGCTGCCGTTGAGAACCCCGGTTCAAAGATCATGCTGAAAATCTGCCGCTCGTCGTATTCCCCCGGTGCCAGCAGGTTTTTTTCAATGGCCTTCTGCCTGATCCTCTCCCTGTCGAGCCCTGCGCCGTCATCTGCGACGCGGATTATAACATTAGCACCGGCATGCTCAGCGTTAATGCTGATAACCCCCTCAGTCTCCTTACCCTGCGCAATCCTTGAATCAACATCTTCTATGCCATGGTCAGCGGAGTTTCTGATCAGGTGCATGATAGGGTCCTTGAGCTCCTCGATAACATTTTTGTCAAGCTCGGTCTGTCCCCCTGTTGTAACAAGCTTCATCTTCTTGCCCAGGCCAAGAGAGAGATCATGGACGAGCCTCTGGAAACTATTGAATATTTCCGATATAGGCACCATCCTGATACTCATTGTATTGTCCCTGAGTTCACCTGTCAGGCGCCCCAGGTTTTCCGAGATCGAAATAAACTCCGGCAGGGCTGAACGCGAAGATTCC
Source organism: uncultured Leptospirales bacterium (assembly GCA_964440335.1). Classification (GTDB taxonomy): domain Bacteria; phylum Spirochaetota; class UBA4802; order UBA4802; family UBA5550; genus JAAYBQ01. Next base: position 7,389 of record CAYTSF010000005.1, on the reverse strand, counting down.
TGATTGAGCCTGGCATGGAGGGTGACAAGCTCGCCAACCAGGTTTACCAGCGTATCGAGCTTTTCATTCCTGACCCTGATGGTGGACGAATCCACCCTCCTCCTGTCAAGCAGGACCTGGTCATCGCCCTGCCTGCCCCGCCTCTCTACGCTTACCTTGCTCCTTGCGAACCTGTTCATTATTGCAGAAGCGAGCTCGTCCCTGCTGAAGACCTCATTATTCAGGCTGAAACCGTCGCTGTATTTAATAACCAGTTCAGCGTAATCCTCGGCGAAAATAAATACGTCCCTTATGGCTGCCACGCCTCTTTCGGTATTCAGTTCTGCGATCCAGTTTATGTAGCATATTTCGGGAACCAGTTCATCGAGTAGCGGGACAGAGCTCACATCAGCCCGTATCCGGCACTCGCCCAGGGTCATCAGCTCGCTGAGTAAAGGCTCAACCTTGATGCCGCGGGATAAAATCAACGGTGAGGGCATGAAGATGATCCTGAATATTTTTTCGTCAGGGGATACCGTATCGGCGAATCCATGTACAGAGGCCTCATCGTTCACCTGGCTGTTTTCCGGTGTGTGTTTTGTTATAGATTCAAGTTCTTTGAGGATGCTTTCACGGTTTTCCTTTTCTGCGTCGCTGTCATTTTCATCGAGCAGCGCCTTGATGCAGTCCTTGGCTTTCAGCGTAAGGTTTATGATATTGCTCTCCACCCTCAGTTCACCGTTACGGATACAGTCAAAAACCGTCTCGAGGTCATGTGTAAACCTGGCAAGTTCAGAGTAGCCGCACATGCTCCCCGAACCCTTGATCGTATGAAGCGCCCTGAAGACAGTATTTATAAGCTCAGGGCTTTCCGGTTTCTCCTCGAGTTCCATCAATGGCATCTCGATCTGGTTCAACAGGTCCCGGGCCTCCTCCCTGAATGTTTCCTTTAATGAATCTATATTCATATCTTACCTTTCAAACTCAAATTGAGCGCGTATATCAATACCGCACACCCTGCAGGTATCCATAAATGCTGAAGAGTCAGAGCAGTTAACAATACTCATTCTTCTATCTTCACGGTTTAATGTATTTCTGAATGCGATGAGGATTTGTATGAAGGTGATGTCTGTTTCAATTATTCCGGACAGGTCAAACCTGTAGTGCTCCACGGGCTCCTTCAGAATCTTCAGCAATCCCGCTTTCAACCTGTAAGCCAGCTTAACTGTTGTGTCACTTCCGAAAGTGACGACTACCGAGTGACTGTTTTTCCTGCACCTGATCAGTGACATATTAACCACCGCTTTTATACCTTTAGCATTCCCTTCATCCGAAGCCGGTAAAAGCCGTGTCAATAATTTCCAAAACAGACCCCGTTCCGGCTTCAGACACAAAAGCCTTGCTGCCTTATCCGCGGATCTGATCATTCATAGCATGATATTATGAAGAACACATAATCCTGTGCAGCAGTATTCCAATGTGAAATGAGTTTAAACCTGACGATACTATTGTCATCTCTCCATGTCTGAATATGAGTTAATTATATCAAACAAAGAGGAATAGTCCACTTTTTATGCAGTTTTTTTTATTAATTTAATTTTTAATTTAAACGTTTGTTTAACGGGTGGTAAACTGCGGGATATTTTTTCTTATATATTCAATTCTGAGTTTTGAAAGCTGTTCTGAGGATTTATAAAATTCGTTATCAAGTTTTTCCAGTTCCTCCTGCGTGTTAGCTGAAAGATTCGCGGATGTATCTTTACTAAAACATCCCCGGCCTCGCTCCGCCCTGACGAGCTCCAGAGCCCTTGTACATATGCCTGATGTCGAATATGCGCCGATGAGGCTGAATCCGGCAATGGCATCTTCTGCCAGAAAATCCGCATTGCTGAAAAACTGCATAAACCCCCCGCCATTGACCTCTTCTTCGAGGATGATGGTGGAATAGACCATTCTTAAACCCGGGCCCAGTTTTTTTAAGACAGACGCGTTCCCTGATGCGTCTCCAGATAAAACAGGTCCATCTATATAATCAAATACAGCCTGCTCAAGATCGCTGTCGGGTATGGATGCAAGTATCTCAGCGTTTAATGACCTGTACTTCTGCCTTGCTTCAAACTTTTCAAGCTGTGCGTCCATATCATCTGCCGGTTCATTATCCGGCTGGTGTTCTTTCTTACCGCCGCATGAGCACACCGCCAGAAGAAGAATTCCCAGCACCACGAGATTTCTCAATCGGCCCTCCGGATTTCCCATCTTCTTCCGGACACATCGCCATCCTGAACGTCACTCTTCTCAAACACGATGCCCCCGCCCGACTTCAGGTACATGAACCTCAGCCGCCTGGCAACATAACCCCTATCGTCAAGCTCCTCGACTATTACCGCGCTGCCGTCAACCTTCCAGCGGAACTCCATGTCCCTGGCTGCGGGATCGAGCATGTCCACCGTACCCGTTCCGTCCCTGCGGAAGATATACCTGTAATCAACGGTCGTATCATCCGCGGACTTTTTACTGTCAGGCGTTTTTTTGCCATACTCCTTCACGTTATATGTACCCTCGACAAGTTCACCGAAGGTAACATCAGGAATAACAACGCGTTTATCAACGGCGCCGTATTCGCCAAGCAGCCGCATAATGCGCACGTCATTCTTCTTCATGGCAAGGAAAAGCGGGGTCTCGCCTGCGGAATTCGCCCTGTTGACATCAAGCCTGCTCTGTGCCAGTACCAGCTTTACGCATTCGATGCTACCGCCGTTAACTGCTTCAATAATCGTGGTTGACCCCGAAGAGTTAATGACCGATGCGTTTGCCCCTTTCATCAGAAGGTAGTTCGCTGAATCAAAGTTGCCGTACCGGAGCGCGGCCATCAGCGGGGTGTTGCCTTTTCCGTCCTTTACCTCAATGTCCGCCCCTTTAATCAGCAGAAAACGTATCATGGCATTATTGTTCATTATTGCCGCGACGTGGAGCGGCGCACCCTGGTCAGATCCCGCGCGGTTGATATCAGCGCCGGCACCTATAAGGTATTCAGCGATTGACTCGTAGTTGAGCGAGACTGCATCGCATAACAGTGTAGTTTTTTTTCCGTCAGCCAGTGTGATTGTTTTATTGAGATCGTATGCGGACCTTGATGCGGGGTCATCCAGGACTTTTCTTAATTCCAGGAGTTTATTGCCTGCAACATAATCCCTCAGGTTGAAGTATATAAGTTCATCTTTTTTCAGCGAACTTGTATCAGTTTTTTTATCTGATTTTGTATCGCTCTTTTTGTCCGGCTTCGTGTCCTTCTTTTTGTCCGGCTTCGTGTCCTTCTTTTTGTCAGACTTTGCGTCTTTCTTCTTATCGGACTTTGTATCGGATTTTTTGTCCGGCTTCGCGTCCTTCTTCTTATCGGGCTTTGTGT
>CAYTSF010000005.1:0-3904 GCA_964440335.1 uncultured Leptospirales bacterium | reverse complement strand
TTCTTTTTGTCGGACTTTGTATCTGTCTTCTTTTCTGTATAATCAGAAGATCTTATATCGATTTTTTCTTCACTAACTGCGGGAAAAGAGACCAGCAGGTACATAAGGATAGCAGGAATTATTACTGTAATCCTCATAATATATACAGCACCTCTCCCGGATTTTCTCAGCTCAAAGTGCCTGAAAGGGAACAGAGGTTAAGCACAGAGGTTACTCTTGATGAAGCGCGTATTATTCTGAATCCCAGGTTCTTCTGAGACTGTGATTTGTGGAGTTTTAAAAGCAGGCTGATAAATGTTGAATCTATGTATTCCACATCTTCAAGATCAACCTCAACGTTCTTCGCGCTTTCAGTACTGATAGTATTAATCGCTGCCGAGAATTCTTTCAGGCCTGTAATATCTGCTGACCCGGACAACTTAATTACTACTGCACCATCATTTTCGTTAATTGTATAAATCATAAATCTCCCTTTTGGCTATGTTTTTATTATGCCATCATAATGTATTGAAACCCTTTCAAGCCCAGGCTCCTACTTACGGGCATTTCTAAAAATCAATTTTTACCATCCTGGTAAAATCATAAAAACCTTATTGTACCAATGTTTTGACTGCAATGAAACTGCCGGAATAAAATTTAAAGTTCCCTTATTTTGATAATATGCAGTTTTCAATTTTAATGCATATTTTTGTTGACCATCCTAACATTTACATAAAAAATATACCAGCATAAAATGGTGAATGAAAATGAACAAATCAGCAAATATAGCAATAAAAAAACGACATATAATCGAATCACTGAAAAGCCTTCTTGAAAAATATTCCTACTCGTACATATCAATGCAGGACGTGGCAGATGAAGCCGGCATATCCAAGGGGGGCCTGAGGTATTATTTCCCGACCAAGGAATCGCTCTTTGTGGGGCTGCTTGAGGATTTTTTCACCGGCATAGAAACAACCCACCTCCAGATGATAAACTCCCAGGATACACACAGCGACAGGGTCGTACTCTCCACCCTCTTCAACATAGAAAGCTTTGTCCTTGATAAAAAGAACATCAAGATATTCCTGAACCTGATCCTTTACGGACTTGAAGAACCGTCAGTGATGGAACCCATCAGTTCATTTTTCCGCAAGCACCTGGAGATATACAAAAAGATAATTGAACAGGCCAAGTCCGACCTTCCTGTAATAGATAAAAGCGAATTCGACCTTGCGTTCCATGCCAGGATAACCCAGATAATATTCCTGAGCACCGGGCTTCTCGAAGCAGCTGACCCCACGGGGATTGACCCGGCCAAGCTCGCGCGCTTCGTGCTCTCCCTTTTCTCCAGATAATCTGCATTAAAAAAGGCTGCCCCTCAGGCAGCCTTTCTGTTTACCGGACCGGATTCACCGGTTATATGTGTAGTCTGTATCCGGGGCCAGGTACCATTCTTTATTTGATTCACCTTCGCTAATGTACCAGTCATCAAACTGCGGGTATGCATTAAAAATACTCCCCTTTTCATAAGGCCATGCCCAGTCTGCCGGAACAAGTATTGCCCAGGGGAAACCGTCAGAGTCTATCACATTGCCGGTGAAAGATGTTTCAACGAACGGCAGGTGCGCCTGTTTCCTTGTGCTTCCGTTACAGAGTATGTAGGGGTCATAGGGCATGGGAGCTATTGTGCTCCTGTCTATACCGCCCTCAAAAAGTATGGGGGCATGAACAAACTCTTCGCATTCATGGTATGCTGCGGATGTATCAGTATTGGAATACGATCCAAGCGTATATACCGTGCTTGCCTTGGGATTGGAGATAAGTATATACTGCTTACCATAGATGTTGATGGCAAATTTATTGGTGTATCCTGCCCCTGACGCAAGAAGCTTTGTTTTCAGGTCTATTCTCATGAGCCTGTTCTGGCTGTCAATGCGCTCAACAATGGTCAGGCTGACAACGAGGTCATTGAAGTCCGCGTCCCCCTTGTATGGGTAGAGGTCTTCAAAAGCAAGGGTGTATACGCCTGTAATCTCTTTGGCCGCTGTCGGGTCTTCGGGGAAGTCATCATCAGCATCAGGTACTCCGTCGCCGTCGCTGTCCTCAACCTCGGCCTCGGCAACCGCTTTCATGGAAATCTTTTTACCAAACTCCACGAGCCTGCCAATACCTGTTATGGCACATTCAACATTCTCGTACCCTTCGCGTGTCACCTTGACAAAGGCCGTTTTGCTGGCAGTATCAACAGTTGCCGCGAAGATAGAGAGGCCTGAATCATCGGTAAAGCCCTGCCATGTATCAGTATTATCATCTTTGATAAACCTGATTGATGCCTGGCCTATGGCCGCGCCCGTTGCTTCATCTACGACCTTGAGTGTAATCTTTATGTTGGTCACAGTTGAAAAATCGAAGTCAGGGCCCGGGTTAGTTATTTCAGCCTGGTATGATGAGAGGCTGCCGTTAGCCACAATGAGTGTGTAGGTTATTACATTGCCGCTCGCGTTTGTATAATTGAAAACGATAGTCACCGGGTCTGTAAAACCGTCAGGTGTAATAATATTTCCGTTTTCCCCGTTTACGTATACCGCTACGCTCTGCCCGTCAGCACCGGTTGCAGTGAGGTTGCTTATGTTTGATGCAAGCGACCATGTGTCTTCAGATGCCACTGCCATCTGGAGGATATTGTTGCCGCTCATGGTAACATATCCGCCATCAAGGGCAAGGAGGGTGTTGCCGGGGAGCATCTCAGTAACAGCACCCGACGCATCGGTTTTAATAATATATGTTTTTCCGTCTATTGATATCTTGATTTCATAAGGTCCTGCCTGTGCTACAGCCGGGTCAGTTCCAAGGAGCATTATATCACCGGTCGCCATGTTGATCCATATATTTGAAGGATCAATTGTCACCGCACCATCCGCTGCTGTCGCACTGATTATAACAACGCCATCAGCCAGTGACCAGGTGCCATCGGAGTTCTTACCGGTTATAACCAGCGTAGTTCCTGATACAGTAAGTGATCCATCTGCCAGGTCAACCATGAGAGTCGATCCGTTTTCAACAACCTGCTGTACAGCCCCATCGGCATCTGTTGTGATTGTATAGACAGTTCCGTCGGATGTGGTTATAACAACAATGTATGGCCCTTCTGCCTGACCCGATGTGATGATATCGCCGGTTACCGGATCAACCGAAACACTGACCGCATTGCCGTTTTTATCAGTTGCCGTGATACTGGCGATTGAATCATCAAGTTCGTAGCCATCGGTGAACATGCCGTCTGATGTTACATCGAGTATGCTGCCGTCAGCAAGTGTGATCTGCCCCTCTGATAGGTTGAGCACCATTGATGTCCCTGCAGGTGTGCTTGATGATGATACCTCTGAAACAGTCGCCTCTCCCGTAGAAGAGACTGTAACTGTTACTACAACTTCGTATACCCTGTCATCTGTGGTTATTGTGACAGTATATGTACCCTCGATTGTTCCGTCGGATGGTATAATTATAATTTTGCCGTCATCTGTTATTTTAACTGTGCATGTACCGTTGTCATCAACGGCTGTGGTATTCCCTGAATTATACACAGAAGGATCAAGCTCTTCATGGTTCACAGTCAGCTTACCGTTGCTGCCGGGATTTAATATAACAACGAGGTTCGATGTGTTATCAGTCCCCTCTCCATCACCGCTGGTTCCTGTGCCGTCTGATGAATCCCCGCCGGTTGCAGAGTCACCTGTGCCGGTATCTGTGTCTGTATCAGCATTTGTATCTGTATAGGTGTCGGGCGAGATGATAACATCAGGCGACCCTGAATCTGATTTGGAATTGCTTCCGCCGCATGATGCGAAAAATAATGGTATAGCAATAAAAAATGCCAGGAAGAGAAGAGATCCTTTTCTAATCATTGTAAAACTCCTGCAGT